>JAVZIY010000018.1:0-11520 GCA_038998005.1 Candidatus Aenigmatarchaeota archaeon | reverse complement strand
TAAAACTGCTTTCCTCAAATTTTACCAAAGGCTTGATTTTCCCATAAGCTTTAATGTTGATTTTCACTTTAGAAGGTTCAGAGTTAAATAAATTGACACTTCTTGTTCCATACCCTCCTACAGGTATTATTCCAAAATTTAAATTCCAAGGGTCTGTTACAAAACCTAAAAGCATGCCCTCTTCCCTTTCCTTCACAATCTCAACATTAGAAGGATACCTTGCCCTTTCAAATATAAAAAATGGGTTTTCATAAATTTCAAAAGTTTGGTTTTTAACAAATTCTCTAGGGTAAAAATAATAAGAGCTTACAAGTATGTAAAAGCCACAGGCAATTGAAAAGCAAATTAATAAAAGATTAAATTTTTCCTTATTTAACTTAGTTTTAGTCCTCATGCAACCACTTGTATGCCAATATACTAATTGCAACGAAAAATATTAATATAAGTAGCCAGACTGGTATGATAAAAGGCTTTTCTGGCTTAACAACTGCTGCAGTTATTAAGGGTTGGATAATAACTGTTGAATTTTTTTCTGTAGAGCCTGTTAAATAATCTACCACAGCATGAACAAATATTTCACTATCTTGAATTTTTGAAGCAGGGAAAGAAGAAGAAAGTGCTATTTTATCTCCAGGCTTTACTTTTTGTGTTCCAGAAGAAATTGTTGCTATTAAAGTATTGTTTTTATCATAAACTTCAATTTTTGTTGCTCTTGCTGAAATTGTTACTGTACCTGTATTTAAAAAATGAACTTGAATTAAAATACTTCCATCAGAATAGCTTCCTGTTATATCTAAAATTTTTCCCTCTCTTATTGCTTTCCCTTCTACATTTAAAATTAAGTTTATTGGTGTAACTGTAGCGATTTGAACACCAACTGGTCCTATATAGCCTGGTGGCAAGTAAGGTTTTGGAGTTAATTTTACTAAGTGATATCCTGGCTCAGCATTTTTTGGTATATTGATTAAAAATCCTACTTCTCTCCAAGCTCTTATATCTCCTATTTGCTCCCCTTGCTTTGGTTTTAATTCTATAGGATTGGAAAATGGTTGAATCCAAGAAGATGCGTCTTCTTCAGAGTAATTTTGCAAATAAGAATTTCTTCCTGAAAGAGAAAAGTAATCAGTTAAGCCAGGGGAAGATTCTAAATTAATTAAAATGCTTGAGTTTGATGGTGTGAGAACAAAAAAGCTTCCCATTCTTGAAGAACCTTTTTCAATTTTAAATTCAAGGGAAGGAGGGGAAACACCGATTATATATTCTTGGGCAAATACTTTTGAAAAGAGAATTAAAAATGAAAAAATTAGAATTGCAACTTTTCTCATAATTTTATATTGGAAGTAAATTTAATAAGATTAAAATATATCTTTAAAAGACAAAATAATTATTATGAGGAAATTAGCAATTGGGATTTTAATTGCAATGGCAGTAGCATTCCTATTATCTTCTTCAAAACTTCCATTTAAATCATTAGCAGCTACATCAAACCAAACTAATGTTACTGTTCAAATTTCAGCAGTAACAAAAATAACTGTTGCACCAACAAATTTGACTTGGTACAATGTACAACCAAATTCTACTGGAGAATTAAAATACTTAGATATAAAGAATTCTGGCTCTAATAATATTACCTCAGTTTATGCATATGTGGATACAATAGATACAGAAACTACAAACCCAATACCAACAGGTGATCCTACAAAATATGCATCTACAGGTTTGCTTTTAATGAATGCTTCAACTGTAAACAATGAATTTTACTATGTGGGGAGATTGGATTGGAACATTACACCAGTAGGAAACGAAACTAAGGTTAATGGACCGCCAGGCTCTTATGGGCAAGCAAATAGCTGGGGATATTTCAGAAGATTTGATGGAGATTACCTTTGGAACATTTCATTAGGAAGCGGTATAGTCATAAATGATACACACGGCTGCAACTCAACTAACACAGTGTTTATGATAGAAAATGATGCAGATGATGGTAGACCATCAACAAGACAACCGACTACTGAAGCAACTTATAACACATCTGTAGCTGACTGGGGTATATTTTACTTTACAAGCGGCATACTAAATGGGCATTGCGTCGCAGTTCATAGAACATGCGAAAAAATATTCATTTATAAGTATGATAAAAGAAGTGAATTTCAGGGATGTGCCAAAGCAGATTTTGTAAGAGATATAACACTTACACCAGGAGACCAATTTACAGTTTACACAACAATATGGGTACCTTATGGAATTCCAGCAGGCTGGCTTAAATCTGGCTGGCTAACCCTTGAAGCTTTGGGTAGCTAACTCTTAAAGTTCATTATAAAAATAAATTCAGTATCAAGAACTACTTTTTTCTAATTTATTTTTTTGAAATCAAATTTTAATTATGGATAAGAATCTTTTAATTCTAATCCTTTTTTTAATTTCCTTAATTTTGCTCTTCTTTCTACCTGAAAGAATAACTTTTCTAGCAGTCCAAAATAATGTTTCCGTTAACATAAGTGAAAAATTAAGCGGAAGGATTTTATTGGGATATAAAGAGCAATTAAACTTTTCTGAACTCCAATCGATTAATGTTGAATTTTTAAACGAGGGGAGCATTCCTTTAACAGAAAAGATGGAAATAAAAATTTATTATAATCGAGATGGACAACTTGAAGTTATTGCAACTTATTATGATGCACAAGTTACTTTAAAGCCAGGAGAAAAAAGAGTTTATAGAGTTAATTTTTTACCGCCCTACATAGGAACTTATTATATAAGAGCAAGATCGCCTTATGATGGGAAAACTGCTCAAACTTGGGGAGCTTTTATAGTAATTTATTACCCTCCACCACCTCCTCCGTCTCAAATAGTATATGCCCCTCCGACAGTACCACCAGTAGTAACTCCTCCACCAGAAATAGGAGTAGCAAGAGTAGAGCTTGAATATCCCCAAAAAATAGAAATAGCTCCTGGAGAATCAACTTTATTCCATGTCCTAGTTAAAAATGTAGGCGATGTTTCACTATACAATTTAAGATTTTCTGTCTATACTTCGAGTGATATAAGCGTGGAAATAACTCCCATGGGAATGGTTAGATTATATCCGAATGAAACAGGAATTTTCCTTTTCTCACTTCAAGCTTCAGAAAAAATTTCAGAAGAAGTTCATCCATTTGAATTTGAGCTGATAAGTGATAAGATAAGGGAAAGAAGAAGTATTTTGATGGAAGTTAAACCAAAAGAAATTCCTGTTGAAGAAGACCTTTACAAGCAAATAATTTACTATGAATATCTCATTTCAGAAATTCAATCAGAAATAGATGCTGCCAATTTAATGGGAATGGATACTTCTCTTGCTCAAATTTCATTGAATAAGGCTAAAATAAGCTTGGGGGATGCAAAATCTTATTACTATGCTAAAAAATATGATGATGCTAAACTAAAACTTTTAGAAGTTAAAAAGTTTATAGAAGAAGCTGTTTTGCAGCTATCACTTGCTAAAATAGGAGTTTATATTGTACCTGCTTATTTCCCGATCTGGGTTTTAATTTTTGCAATTCTACTAGGAATTTTCTTCTTGATATTACTATTCTTCCTGAGAAAAAGAAGGAGGAGAGAGGAGGAGAGACCTGCGCTTCTAAGAAGGTTTACTGAAGCTGAAACTTAAAATTCAAAAAATTAAATTTAAAATATGGGCATATTTGGTCCTTTTATTTATGAAAATAAAAAGAAGGAAAAATTTTGGCTTCATTCAAAACAAAGAGGTAAAGTAACTCTCTACTTCTTTACAAAAAATCCTATCGAAGCTTTACCAAATATACCAAAAGGATTTGAAGTTGTTGAAAATCCAAAAACAGGAATGCCCTACTTGAGAAGAAAAAAGGCTTCAGGTTTTTTAGGTTTTGGGAAGAAAAAAGAGGAAAAGAAAGAAGTTTAAAATATTTTAAATTAATTATCTCATTTATTTATAGTGAGAAATTGGGTAGAATAATTGGAATAGTTTCTGGTAAAGGTGGAGTAGGAAAAACAACTCTTGCTATAAACTTAGGTGTTGCCCTAGCAAAAAATTTTAATAAAAATGTAACTCTAGTAGATTGTAATTTGACTACCTCTCACTTAGGATTATACTTAGGAATGTATTATTGTCCTTTAACATTAAACAAAGTTTTAAGAGGGGATAATAGCATAGAAGAAGCTATTTATGATCATTTTAGTGGAATAAAAGTAGTGCCTGCTTCTCTTTCTTTAGCCGATTTGGAGGGAATAGATATATTAAATCTAGGTGAAAAAGTAAGGGAAATTTCTGAAACTTATGATATGATATTTTTAGATTCAAGTCCTGGCTTGGGAAGAGAAGCCATGGGGACTTTAAAGGCTTGCGATGAAATAATTTTTGTTACCACACCTTTTGTTCCTTCAGTAATGGATATAATAAGATGTAAGGAAGTTGTTGACGAGCTTGGAATAAGACAAATAGGAATCGTTCTCAATCAAGTTAACAAAGAAAAATATGAGATGAGCTCAAAAGAAATTGAGCAGCTCACAAGATTGCCTGTAATTGCAAGTATACCTTATGATAAAAATTTTAAGAAAAGTTTAGCAATAAAAACTCCTCTAGTAATTTATAAACCAAAATCAAAGGCAAGTAAAGAATTTTTAAAATTAGGTGCTTTCTTAATAGGAGAAAAATACCAAGAATCAAGTGGATTTTTAAGGTTGATTGAAAAAATAAGGTCAAAGTTTAAGAAAAGAGAAGAAATACTTTTTCCTCAGCCTATTTGAATTAACCCAAATTTTCAAACCTTTTTTGTTAACTTCAAGGAATTTGCTTGCCTATAACTTCCAAGAGAATTCTTTAAGTGATAATTCATACAACCTTGTTTGAGCGAAAAGAAGCTTTACTTTTCTTTCTTTACTAACTTATGGGAAATTTACTTCTATCAACTTTAAATATTGGTATATCATAATTTTCTGCAAAAGGCATATAGTATGAATAAAAAAACCTTGGAGTTCTCTTTGGAAGAAAGAGTTGAACTTTACAAAAAGGCTATTCAATTGCATAATGATTTAGGACGGGGGAGTAGAAAAATTGGAGAATTTCTAGGAATAAATCAAAATACAGTAAGCGATTGGCTGTATAGGGGAAGAAGTCCGTTAACAATTTATAACAAAATTAAAGAGACCCAAGAGTATCTTAATTCACGCCAGATGGTTCGCCAGCTAAAAATAGAAAAAAGAATTGAGCTTTATCATAAAACCTTAGAGTTTAGAAAAAAATTTGAATGGGGCTATAAAAAAATAGCCAAGGAATTAAAATTGTATCCAACCACAGTAAGAGGATGGACACAGGAAAAGAAGTGCCCTCTTAGAAAAATAAATATGTTTGAGAAGAAGCCATCAAAAGAACTTAGTTATATAATAGGCGCAGTAATGGGGGATGGAAACTTAAAATTAAAAGTTCACAAAATTGGATTTAAAATTGGTAGAATAAGGTTAAATGTAAAGGAAAGAGAATTTGCTTTAGTTTTTAACAAATGCCTAACTAAACTACTCCGACGAAAAAAACCGTATTCTATCCGTGCAACAAGCGACGGAAGATATGAAGTAGTAGCTTCTAGTATTATGCTTACAGAATTTTTAACACAAAAACTCAACGACCTCAAGCCCTTTATAGAGGCATATCCCTCTGATTTTATTAAAGGTTTTGCAGATAGCGAAGGCTGGCCAAATGTTACTGTTGGAAAAGAGTTTGATATCGAAGTTCAAATAAGCAATAGCTGTAAAGAAATTTTAGAATACGTTAAATTTCTGCTTTGGAAATATTTTAATATTAAATCAATCGTTGCGCCCCATGGAAAACCAGGAAGAGTAAGTTATAAAAAGGGGAAGATGATAATCACTCGTAGTCAGCCTTACATATTAAGGATATGCAATTTTAAGGACGTAAAAAGGTTTGCAAAATATATCAACTTTTCGATTAAATCAAAACTTGAAAAGCTTTTGGATGCAATAACCATAAAAGAAAAATTTGGAACAAAAAATGAAGCTGTAGAAAAATGGAAAGAAAAATACAAAAAGGCTAAAGGGATTTGGGTTAAGAAAAGTTAAATTTCTTCAAACTTCTCTTTTAACCTTTCTAATACTTGAGGTAATGTAGTATATTCAGTTTCTTCTAAGCGCTCTGGCTCAAAAACACCATGAACACTCCTTAAATATTCGGTAATTTCATTTGCTTTTTGCCTGGCCAAATCAAAAGCAGGGTCATCGAACAAATCAACAATAGGTCTAACTATCTCTCCCTTTTTCAATTGGAACCCTATTGCACAAATTCTTGGAGGTCCGTCATATCTTGTAGGATGTGCGTCTTTCAAGCTTACGGGCATTAAGCATCCAAGATGAGATCCTCGGCAAAAACCTTTTACTAAATGAGGCATAGCAAATGGCTCTAGAATTTCGCCAACACATGGCATTCCATGTTGACTTCTTAGGAGTGCACATCCATCATCCTTTCCCACGTATTTTTTTGCAATCAAGCTCACTCTCTGAGTGCTCATTACTGCAGCAATTTCTCCGTCACTATTCCTAGTTATACTTTTAATTAAGTATCTACTTGTACTGGAAATTAAAGCTAACAAATCATACATTTCTTCTGGGCATTTTAATCTAATCTTTTTATTTTCGATCACATCATGCACTTCAAACCCAAATCCTTTATGCAATTCTGGGTCTATAACCAATCCTGAATTTGTCATAGGATCTGCATAAATTTTGAAAAGAGGTAAATTCAATGCACCTATTTCAGCTTTATCTAACATAAGAGCAACCATTGGTTCAGAAGGTCTTTCAACAAAACTCATCTCTGCTGTACCTGGGCCCATTCCTTTCAGGTTACCCGAAAAGCTTGTAGATAAAAGATCTTGTCCTGCCCCATAAAGCTTTAAGCTTTTAGCAACTTCTGCACATTTCATAAAAGTATCAAAAGCTAGTTTGTGGATTTCTGGATTTTCTATAAACTTTTTATGGGTCATGAGTAATTGTAAATCATCGCCTACAGCAGTGACGAAGAAATCGATTAGCAAATTTTCGTCCTTAGCCTTTTGTAAACATTCGTTTGCTGTTTCTATTAAATCAGGGTGAACCCTTCCATGACCGACTAAACTTCCTATATCGGCATTAATTAAACTTACGGTAATTTTTTCCTCAATACTATTCTATTTATTTTACTTATAATTAAAATTAACTTATGAAGCTCCCCCTAATTTTAGTTAACTTTAAGTGCTATATGGAAGCTACAGGAAAAAACGCTTTAAAACTTGCAAAAATATGCGAAAAAGTAGCAAAAAAATATGGAATTAATATTTCAGTAGCACCTCAATTCACAGATTTATATCAAATTTCAAAAAAGATTGAAATTCCTGTTTTTGCTCAGCATGTTGATGCTATAGAATATGGTGCTTTTACTGGCCATGTTTCACCTTTAGCTTTAAAAGAATTAGGAATAAAAGGATCTTTAATAAACCATTCAGAGAAAAAACTTTCACTAAAAGAAATAAAGGATTGTATAGAAATAATGAAAAAGCATAAGTTGATTTCTGTAGTATGTGCAGATTCGCTAATGAGAGGAAAAGAAATAGCAAGGTTTTTCCCTGATTTTATAGCTTATGAGGATCCTTTTTTGATAGGGACAGGGCAAGCAATTTCAAAAGTTAAGCCTGATAGTGTGAAAAATTTTGTGGAAAGTATAAAAAAAATTAATCCAAGAGTTAAGGTTTTGTGTGGAGCAGGAATTACAATTGGAGAAGATGTTAAAAAGGCTTTAGAGCTCGGAACGAAAGGAGTTTTGGTTGCTTCAGGCGTAGTAAAAGCAAAAAACCCGAGAAAAGTTTTGGAAGATTTTGCAAGATCTATTTAAATTCATTTAGTCTTTCAAGAACTTTCTTTTTTATAATCGAAATTAAAAAATCCCTTCTATTTTTATCAACAAACTCCATAAAATTTTCAAATGCTTTTTCATCATTTTTAACCTTAAGCACAACTTTTTTTTCAATTGAATTTGACTTTAAAAGAGCAAGTCTAATAAAGCTCTTTAAAAAACTTTCTATATTTTCTAGCCTGTTTTTAATAATATCCATTTCCTCAGAAATTTTCTTAATTTCCTTTTCCAAATCTTCCAATTCCATCAACTAATAGGAATAGAGTTAAGTATTAATGTTTTACTGTTCAGTTTAAATTAAGGTGAAAAATATGGTCATGCCGGAATCTGAAAGAAGAAAATTTTTAGAAAATACAGAAGCTACAGAAAAAACAATAGAGGGAATGATAGAAATTGCTAAGGATAACGAGGAAGTTAGGGAAAAAATAATAGAAATGCTTTTAGAAAATATGGACAAGGAAGAATTCAAGAAAAATTTAATAAAGGAAGCATTGAATGATAGGGAACTTAGAGAAAAGATAATGGTAGAAATAATCAGAAAGCTCTAGTAAATTATATCAAAATGCTTAAATTCACCCTTGAATTCTTCTTTTTCTACTTCACAGCTTAAAACTTTAGCTAGAGGGGGGCCTGTTTTAAGGAAGTGAATGAATTCTTCAATTGCATACTTATCTCCTTCAGCAACCACTTCAACTCTTCCATCTTTTAAATTTCTTACCCAGCCAGTAATTCTAAGCTCTTTTGCCCTTTTTTGGGTGTAATATCTAAAATTAATTCCCTGCACAAGACCAGAAATGAAAGCATGAATTCTAACTTTTTCCATATTTAAATTTTTGGAAAGAAATTTTAAGTGCTTCTATTCCAGGCATTTTTTTACCTGAAAGGAAAGTTATTAAAGCTCCACCACCAACAGAAATATAAGAAAACTTTTGTTTTTCTATTCCAAGCTTTTCTATAGCAACACTTGTATCTCCCCCTCCTATTAAACTGATTGCATCAGAATTTGCAACCCTTTCCAAAATTTCTTTTGTTCCTATTTCAAAACCTTTTTGCTCAAATTTTCCCATAGGACCTTTAACTATTATACTTCTAAACTCCTCTATATAATTTTTGTATTCATCTATAGTTTTTGAGCCTATATCTAAAATACAAGCATTAGAAGGTAAATTCTCTATATTTTCCTCTTTTCTTTCCCCTTCTTCTTCAAAAGCAACATCCTTAGGTAAAACAATCTCCTTTTCAAAATTTTCTATTAGAAACCTTGCATCTTCTAAAAGTTTTAAATAGTCTTTTTTCTCCAAAACCTGTAAGCTTCCTGATCCTATATCATAGCCTTTTGCAAGAAGTAGTAAATTTGCAAGCATGCCTCCTGTCAAAACCTTTTCTATACTTTCAGGCTTTTTTTCAAACATATACTTTAAAACAGAAATACAGTCATCAATCTTTGCACCACCCATTATCCATGCATTTATTCCCAAAGGATTCATAGCTTTTTTTACCTCTTCTACTTCCTCTTCCATAACTTTTCCTGCCAGTACAGGTTTAACTAAGGAAAAACCAACTATGCTTGAATGGCTTCTATGAGCTACTGAAAAAGCATCCATGATGTAAAAATCTATTAAAGGAGAAAGGAACTTAACAAGAGAGGAATTTACATGCTCTTCTGCACTTTTTTCAACATCCTCATCCTCCAAAAACCTTACATTATCCAAAAGAAGAATTTCTCCCTGCTTTAAATTTAATATAGTTCTCTTTGCTTTTTCTCCTATAACATCATTAACAAATTTTACATCATAACCTAAAACTTTTGATAGAAGCTTTGAATGCTTTTCTAGAGGAATAAAATCTTTCTCTCCTTTTCTTGATTGATGTGCAATTAAAATAAGCTTGCAATTTTTTTCAACAAGCTCCTTTATAGTGTTTGAATGAGCATAAAACCTTTCGTTTATTTCTAGCTCACCTTTTTCATCCAAATCAGAGTTTAAATCTATCCTTACACCAATTATCTTGCCCTTTAAATCAAAGTCATTGAGAGTAAAAAAATCCATACTCTCATCTTGAAATAAAGTTGAATAAATCAACTAGCCTACAGGAATAGCCCCATTCATTATCATACCATCCAAAAACTTTCAGTAAATTGCTTTTGCCACCCAAAACCATAGTACTTAAGCCATCTATTATACAAGAGTGCGAATTTCCGATTACATCAACAGAGACTATTGAATCTTCTGTATATTGCAAAATTCCTTTCAGTTTTCCTTCTGCCGCATTTTTAAAGGCTATATTAACTTCTTCCTTTGTAACCTCTCTTTCAACTTCTGCCACTAAATCTGTTATCGAAGCATCTGGAACAGGAACTCTTAATGCAATTCCATCAAGCTTTCCAGCTAACTCAGGAATTACCTCGCCTATTGCTCTTGCAGCTCCTGTTGTAGTTGGAATTATAGAAAGAGAGGCAGCTCTCCCTCTCCTAAAATCCTCATGTGGCAAATCCAAAATCCTTTGGTCATTAGTATAGGCATGACAAGTCGTCATGAAGCCACGCTTAACACCAAAATTCTCCATTAAAACCTTTAGCATTGGCGCTAAGCAATTTGTTGTACAAGAAGCCATGGAAATTATTTTATGCTTTTCCCTATCATAAATTTCCTCATTTACCCCCAAAACAATTGTTACATCCGGACTTTTTGCTGGAGCAGAAATTATAACTTTTTTTGCTCCCGCAATTAAATGCTTTTCAGCCCCTTCCCTGGAAGTGAACCTACCAGTAGATTCCAAAACAAAATCTACTTCCAAATCTTTCCATGGAAGCTTTGAAGGTTCAGTTTCTGTAAGAATTTTGATTTCACCTCCATTAACTACCAAGGAATTTTCTTTCCAGCTTACATCTGCATCAAAAATTTTGTGCACAGAATCATATTTTAATAAGTAAGCAAGGTTCTTTGGACTTGTTAAATCATTTATAGCAACAATCTCAAAATTTCTCATAAATTCCTCATTTTTAAGTGCCGCTCTAAAAAAAGTTCTTCCTATCCTTCCAAATCCATTTATTGCTATTCTCATTTAAACACCTTTAAAAAATATTTAACTTTCTTTAATATTATTTTTTAATATGTGCTTAGCAAAAGTTGGGAAAATAGTTAAAACTCGAGGCAAAGAGGCTTTGGTTAAATTTGAAAATAGGACTGAAAAAATAGACATTTCTTTAATTAAAGGTTTAAAAGTTAATGATAAAATTGTTTGTTCAGGAAAAGTTGCTATAGAAAAGCTTGAGGATTAAATCTTTTCGCAAGCATGAAAAAAATGAACTTTTACTTTTTCTCCAATTCTTGGATTTTCTATGAAATCTAGATTAACTTCTCTTTCTTTATTTGAAATCTTTACTTTTGCCATGTTTCCTTTTATTTCTATTATTTTCCCCTCCTTTACATCACAAAGCTCAAAAAAATTTTCATATTTCTTGAAAAGTTTTTTTTCTTTTTCTATTATTTTTCCATGCAAGACACAAAAATATTTTCTAATAGCTTCTTCATTAACTAAAACTTTTCCTCCTCTTTTTTTACCAAGTTTTAAAATAAAATTAAAGGCAAGCGGAACTAGCTTTT
>JAVZIY010000017.1:0-11676 GCA_038998005.1 Candidatus Aenigmatarchaeota archaeon | reverse complement strand
AAGAGAAATAGCTACCAAGTTTTCCATCTTTTTCCCAAAATCTTTTGAAAACCTTGGTTCAATCGCAAAGTAAACATTATCTACCAAATAAATTTTTACAGGATACTTTGCCCTTTCTCTGTACTTTAAAGAAAATCTTTTTACCGTAAAAACAAACAAAGCCTCCTCTACATACCTTAAATAGTTCGCTAATGTTTTCTTACTAACTTTCAGGCCAATTGATTTCAATTCTTTTTCAATTTTTGTTAATGAGATATAGGAAGAAGAGTTTGCTATGCAATACCTAACAAAGTAATCCATTAGTGCCACATTTTTTATTTTAAACCTTTCTATCAAATCCTTAAAAAATATGGTAGTAAAATAGGTCTTTGCTATTTCAATTTTCTTGTTTTTCTCGTCAGCAAGAAGAATTTCAGGATATCCTCCAAACTCAAGAAATTCTTTCAAAAGCATTAAAATTTCACCAACCTTTGCCTCAGAAATTTCTTCCCTAACTACAAACTTTTTTAGCTTAAGAAACTCTTTAAAGGTAAAAGGAAAAATTATATAAGGAATACATCTTCCCCTTAGCTCTGTTGAAATCTCTTTGCTTAAAAGTTTTGACGAAGAACCAGAAATTATTATTTTATATTTTTGGAAATTGTGCAAAGCTCTAATGAATGAAGACCAGTCTTCTAATTCTTGAATTTCATCCAAGAAAAGAAAAACTTGATTTTTAAACAGTGAATTTACTTCCTTTAAAAACTTAGAAATACCAACCTTTTTTACTCTTGGGTCAGTAAAATCTATGTAAACAACATTATCTTTGGAATGATTTTTTTCAAATAGCTCTTTTATTAGCTGGAACATAAAATAGGTTTTGCCAGCTCTTCTTGGTCCTATAAGGGAAACTATGTGCTTGTTTATCCATACCTTTAAATCTCTCTCGATTATATTTTGTGGTAGTTCTTTCTCTTTCCACTCTAGTAAAACTTCTCTAAGCATAAAAGAAATATAGGAAACAAAAATATATATTTTTTGTTTCCTTTAGGAAATTTTTAAAACTTGGATTAAAGTCGATTTTTTGTTAGACTTCCAACAGAAATTTTTTAAAAAAGTTTGTGGTTAGGAAGAGTGAAAACTTATGCAAAAATAATAGACATTAAACTTTAACTATAAAAAATAAACTTCTTTTATCTTATAATATAAAATTATTTTAATTTTTTATCATTAGGATAGAATTTTTTAAAATGCTAATCCTATTTTAATTTAATCTCAAGCAGGAAGAAGCTTTTAAATATGACAAATTTTTCATTTCCACTTGCAAATTTTAAGCATAAATGAAAATTAGAGTAGATAAATATCTTATATAAAAATCAATTTTAAATTATGATAAAAAGATTATCAAAAAATTTGTTCGAGGTTAAAAACTATTCAAACTGCTATGTGATTCAATTTAAAAATTACTCAGTAATAATAGATTCTGGAATGGACAAAAAAGCAAAGGAATTGCTAGAAGTTCTTGAAAAAGTAAAAAAGCCAAAAGCAGTTTTAATAACGCATGCCCACTTAGACCATATAAACGGCTTAGCAAAAATTAAGGAAAAATTCCCAGAAGTTAAATTTCTTTGTAGTCAGAATGCAAAACCTGCAATAGAAGGAAAGGAAATTCTTCTTCCAAAAGGGCCGAAGAAATTTTTATTCAGGCTACTAACATTTTTTGCAAGATATAAGCCTGTTGAAGCTGAAATTATAAAGGAAAGTTTTGGACCAATTAAAGTTTTTGAAACCCCTGGACATACAAATGGATGCATTTCCTTTCTTTCAGAAATAGACGGAAGAAAGGTTTTGTTTTGTGGAGATTTACTAATAAACCAAAATGGTTTATCCTTACCTCCGAGTGAGTTTAATTTCAATGAAGATTTGCAGAGAGAATCTATAAGCAAAATATTAAAGCTTGATTGGGACTGGCTTTTACCAGGTCATGGAGAAGTATTAACGGAAAAAGTAAAGGCTAAGGAGTTCTTATAAACTTTTTAACAGAAAAATTTTGAAAATTCCAAAAATTTTTAATATTTCTTTTTGAATAATCAATATTATGGATAAAGCTTTGGATTGGCTGACAAACGAAGAAAAAGTAAGAAGATTATCTTCAACTACTTCAGCAGTTTTTGAAATAATTTTAAAACACTGGCCAACAAACCCTTTGGAGGTTGCTAAGATTTTGGGAGAAAAAGGAAAAGAAAAGTCACTTTCTGCAAAGTACCTTTACCATTTTAAAAAACTTTACAAGCTTAAGCTAATAAGACTTAAGAAGATTGGAAATACTTTCATAGCCTGGCCCGTTGAAATTGAAAAGCTTAGGGTTATGAAGGAAATTTTTGGTTGATTGCATGTTTTCAAAATTCATTTCAAAACTCTTACTTGCAAGACAATTAATCCTTACAGAAAAAGAGTTTAAAATATTAGAGAAGAATTTTTACTTGCAACCGATGAGGCAATTCTTATTATTGCAAAAAAATTTCGAGAAAAGATTTGGAAAAAATGGTTTGGAGGAAATTTACAATTCCTCAAAGCAAAGTTTTTATGAGATTTGTAAAGATATGAGAAAATTTTCTGCAAGCGATAAAACATTTTTTGATGCAATTTTAAGTTTAATAAATCATTTTGGCTTTGGAGAAGTTGAAATTGTTGAAATGAAGGAAGCTAGAGTTTTAATTCAAGTAAAAAGCAATTTTGCAAAAGAATATGTTAAAGAATTTGGAAGGCAAAAAGCTTGTGTAGATTATTTGCTTTCAGGAATTTTAGCAGGATTTTTCTCAGAATATTTTAAAAAAGATTTTGATTGCGAGGAAAAAAATTGTATAGCTAAAGGAAATGCTTTTTGTAATTTTATCATCAAGCCAAAATGAATTTATTTTGCATTTTAAATCACAATGGTTAATAGAAAAGTGCAGGGGTTGAGAATCCTGTTGAATGGTAATGCACACGCTTTAGTAGAAGTATAACACAATAAATATTTAAAGTTTTATTCAAACAAAATTGGGATTATTTAGACTGGAAAACACATGAAAGGATAATTACATATGCAAATAAGCAAGGAAAGAAAAAGAGTTTTCTTTTTAAAATATTTTATGAGAATGCCCAAAAATTTTTCAGAATGAATTAAGCTTTTGTATTTAGAGTATTTCTAATAGTTAAGCGAGAACTGATTTTATATCTTCAGCCACTTCAGCTAATTCTTTGTCCTTTGCCTTTGGTCCATGAAGAGTAATTATATAGCCACTATACCAGTCCTTTAATTGTTTTTTATCTATTTGAGGCGGTGCGACATTTCTGTTAACTTTAAAAACAGGGTATAATTTTATGTGGACATGACTTACTTCCATACCTTCTACCACCAAAAATGTTCGAATTGCTTTCAATCCTTTATCAATGGCCTTGCCTACTTTTTTAGCTACTAGAAAAAGTTTATTATAAACATCATCTGGTAAGTCAAATTGGTAGCTGTCATAATGTTTCTTAGTTATAACAAGTGTTTGACCTTTAACTAATGGAAAAATATCTAAAAACGCTAAATGTTCTTGATCTTCATAAACTTTGTGGCAAGGTATTTTCCCTTCTACTATTTTACAAAAAATACAGTCTTCTTTGATCATTTTAACATCATCATATATTTTCTTTTTTAATATCCCTATTAAAGTTAAATTTTTTATTTTTAAGTATTTTGTTCTATTAATTTATCTCTGAAGGTAAAATTAGAAAAGTTTAAAAAATTGATAGAAGATGAATTATATAGTTGATGTAAATGGAGATTAAAGGATGGGTATATAAGAAGAGAGCATAAGGACATAATTTTCTTAGACATCAGAAATACTGAAGGCATTACTCAATGTGTAATAAAGAAGGAAAATGTAACCAAAGATTTGTGGGATATAGCTTCAAATTTAACTCAGGAGTCTCCTTTAATTATCTATGGAAACAAAAAAGAAGAACAAAGAGCGCCTCATCCAATTCATTCAAACCATTTGTAAACTGCTTTAATCTCTTTTCATAATCATGGATATCAACTTCCATCTCAATGCACCGCTTCCTTCCATTCTTAATTTGGCCTTGCAGATAGGCCCCATTTTGCGGTGCATTACAATAGAACAGGATGCAGGGGGTGGGATTTGAACCCACGTAGGCACTAAGCCACAGGGTCCTAAGCCCTGCGCCATTGACCAGACTAGGCGACCCCTGCTCCAATAATATTTTAGCTTAAATATTCATTTCTTTTTAAATTTTCTATAATTTGAATTTCTTTAAAACAAAAATTAAAATGTGAAAGAAAGATATAGGAAAATACTTCATGATTTATACTTTTCCGTAGATTTCAAGCCAAGTTTTCTTTATTCTTTGATAGTTGAAGATAAATTTGGTAAAGTTTCTTATGGAAATGAATTTCTTGGAACAAGAAGAAAATTTTTCGTTTCTGATGTTGACGGAGTTTTAAACAAGAGGGGCACACCTTCTCTATTCGAATGCTATTTAAAAGGTAATTCAAATTTTGAATTAAGAAAAAATTCTGAAAAGTTGTGTGAAATTGCAAGAAAAATAGGAGAAGCTACAAGAAATGGGGAAAAGCAGGAAATTAAAAGTTCAGTTAAAGAGCTTGAGGATGAAATAAAAAGCTATAATTTAACTATCGATGAGCATTTAAACTCTTGCATAAGGGGAGCAAAAAACTTAAAATTAGCCAGTAATTTGATTAATTGTTTTTATGAAATAAGAAAAATGAATTATAAGATAATATTAAACTCTGGCTCACCACAAGAATGTTTGGATTTTTTAGCTAGGATAAAAAACTTGCCAGTTGATTTTGCATTTGGGTCAAGATGGTATTTTAAAAATGGGAAGTTTTTTGCAATAGAACCAAACTTGGCTTGCAGAAAAGTAGAAGTTATGGAAAGAGCTTTAGAAAATGAAAGAGATTTGTTCAAGAAATCAATTTTTATAACTGATGATTTAAAAGCAGATAAGGAAATTTCTTTAGCTTTGGGGATGGCAATAAAAGTAGGTGAAGAAGGGGAAAAAATTCATCCTTTTATGGAGTGCATTAGAATGAAAGATGTTGTGAATGCTGTAAAGAAGTGGGAAGTCTTAAATATTCATTACTTTACAAGAGGCCCTGAGTTTGAATTAAAAATTCTAGAAAAAATTAAAGATTTGAAAAGATACTTCGAAAATTTGGAAAAAGAAAATTTTATTGAAGTTGCAACCGAAATTTCAGATCTAATATTTTTCGATTATCAGAAAAGAAAAATTAAGGAAAAAATTTTTGAAATTAAAAATTGTGGAGAAAGGATTAAAGATAGGATGAACAAAATTTTAATTGAAATAGAAAAGTTTGAGCCTTTGATGAAAGCCCCTCAAGATAAGCTGGAAAATTTTGAAAAAGAACTTAAGGAAATTATAAGAGAAAAAGGTAGGAAAGAATGGAAAGAGATGTTGAGTATTATGTAAGAAATGGTTTTGATTTTTCAAGAAGAATTCTTGAAGATCTTTTTGATAAAACTTCTATTTCTATTAGTATTGATGAAAGAGATTTTCAAGAAGGGGTAAATGATATTAAACAAATTAACAAAAATTTTTCAGAAAGGAATATTAGAGCTTATATGAGGGAAGATGATTTAAAGGTTAGGCTTAACAAAAAAGTTTTGGAAGAAGAATCAAAATCTTATCCAATTTCTTTAAAAGATTTTTATTATACTTGGTCTGCTCTTATAACAGGTTATTTTTTTCCTATCGGGTTTTTCCTCGAATCGACTAATTACGGAAAAAGCTTGAGAGAAAAGTTAAATAGAGCATATTTAACAGGAAAAATAGAAGAGGAAGATATGAGAGAAGTTGAAAATATTAGAAGATGGTTTTCTGGTATAGGTTTTTGGGCAGAGATTAAAGTTGGAGAAAACCTTGATTTTGCAAACATATTTTATGAAAAAATAAGAGTTGTTAAAGAAGGGGAAAGAATTTTAGAGTATTTGGACGAATCAAATGGTTTTAAGCTTTGCAGCATACTTGAGAGAAAAGCAAGAGAATCTTTTTTAGAAGATTATAAGAAAAAGACTATCATTACAGAGGCAATAAAGTATATCGATAAGCTTGAAGAAAACTTTCCTTTTGGGTTAGAAAAATTAATGATTAAAATTAAAAAGGGTGAAATGGGTATTGAAGAAATTTTCTCTTCAACTATAAAATTTTTTATAGTAGAACCTCAAGTTGAGGATATTTACAAAAGTTATTTAGAGCTTACAAAGGATATACTAACAAGAAATTGGAGTATTGTTAAGAGAGAGATGGGTGATTTATGTGATAATTTAGAAAAAGTCGGAGAGGACGAACTTTCTGAAAAAGGCTTAGAAATAATTTCGCTAATCGAGAAAGAATTTGGGGAAGAAAAAGGTTTGGAAAGCGGAAAAATGTATATAGATGACCTTCTTAAAAATCCATCAACTCAGCCAATTTATTCATGTTTAAGAGAATTTCTACTTGATATCGAGAGCTTTTGCAAAAAATTTGAAGAAAGAAGAATCAAGGAAATTTAACTTGAGTGGTTAAAATTTTCTTTAGATTAACTCTTGGAGTACGGCAAAGATTTTTTCTATTTCGATTAATCTGAGTTTGATGTCAAGATACGAGAGGAGAGGTAATCTTGATAAATTAAAAAATTTTTTGAGTAAATATATCCCAAGACCTGGACTTGCGGGAGCTATCGGAGCAATAGCAGGTTCTGGTACAGGATTTACAGTCGGATTTCTTGGTTCTTCTATTCGCTACTTTGCTAGGGAAGGTATTTGGTACTTGATGAATGGTGGTGGAATGGATGCTATAGTTAAAGCATATGAGCAAGGTATAAATAGTGGAGGAGAGTTAGCTTTAGTTGGTAGTTTAGGTGGTCTACTACTTTTTGCAAAATGTAGGGATTATGTGCTTGAGTTTTTTGGGTTAAAGGGAGGTGAATGAATGGGTGATGAAAATTTTAGGCTAACCAAAGGACATTTAATGGCAGGATTGCTTGGAGCAATAGGAGGAGGGCTTGTTATTTATGGAATTACAAAATGGCTTCCAGAATATCAAGAAAAGGTTGCAAAGAAACAAGGTGAAATTATTGCAGAAGAATTTTCAAAGAAAATGGGAATAAAATATGAAAAGGGTTCAGAAGTTTATTCAATAAAAAGTTCTTTGGAAGCTATGAGTTCTAAGCTTGAGGAATTAGAGAAAATTTTAAGAGAGTACAGAGGTGGCTAGTTTGAGCGAGGAAAATTTGAATCGTTTAGCCTATGCTCTATACAAGGGCTTGCAATCATTTAATCAGGGCTTGGAAGAATATGAAAATAAGAAGGAAATTTTGGATAAAAATTTTCTGCTTAAGGAGATTAGCATTACTTTAAATCAAGCTATCTTAAAGTACAACATCTCCTTTGATACTATTTTGGATTCGATTTTTCCAAAAGAATATCAACCAATTTTAAGAGTTGTTAAAAATATGAGGATTGATCAACTCATAGATATAGTTTCTGAAATAACTAAAGAGTACGCAAAGGATGAAGACGGGAAGTACAAAAGCTTAGATGAAACTTTGGTTAGGGTTACAGGAAAAACCTTTTTAAGGAAAATTTTTGGAGGTAAAAATGGATGAACTTAAGAATTATTTAAAGCTTTATTCAAGATGGAAGGAAATAAAAAAAGATGCTTACTCGATAAAATTCTTAAAAAAAGAAGATTTGGAGAACCATTTGAAAGAGATAGAAGAATATGAAAGAGAAGTTGTAGAAGGAGAAATTTACGAGAATGAAAAAAGGATTCTTTTAGGTTTAGTTAGAGATTATAGAAAAGGCTTAAAAAACGAAAAAGGTTTTCTTGAAGATTTGGATGCTATTGAAATTCTTTTCTTTCTTTCTTCTTTTGGTGCAGCAGGTGTTCTTTATCTTGCTCTAGAAAGATACTTTGAAAAGGTGTATAAATGAACATCTCAAAACAGTTTGAAGTTTTGATAGGAGAACTTTACAAGAGAAAAGGTTATAGAGTTGAATTGAATAAAATTGTTCAAGGAAAAAGTGGTGCAAAGCACGAGTTTGATGGCTATTGCACAAAAAAGAGAAAAACTCTTGTTTTCGAAGCGAAGTATTCTACCTTGCCAGTTAATTTAGATGATTTTTCTCGCTTCCTTACAGCAGTTGATGATTGTAAAATAAAAGAAGCACACATGGTAACCAATTCTTATTATTCTGAAAATATATTGAGTCTAGCTATAAGATACAATATTAAACTTATAGATGGAAACAGATTAAAGAAAGAACTAATAGAATATAACCTAGATTCATTTATTATAAAAAACAGTTTTTCAAATATCTCCTTTTGTTTTGCCAAATATCTCCTAGATTCTTTAGATAAGTCAAAAAGCTTGAGCAAGATTTTAATCCCAAGCCAAAATCAAGTCCTTTATCTCAATTTAAGCACAGACTTGAGAAAAATTTTTGAATCTAATCATCTATAAACTTTTCCGGTTTTTTCATCTATTACCAATCCACAATTAGTACAAACAAGTTGCTCCTGGACATAAAAATCTCTCATCTTTTGAGAATATGCTGGATCCACCCCTTCTCTATTACTACTTGCTAAAGCATAAGCAAGAACTCCACCACATTCAGGACATTTATCCTTTAATTTTTCTTCTATCTCAAATCCTTCTCCAATCTCAAATTCCTCTTTTTCTTTAAATATTTCTTCTATATCACTAAAATCAAAATCGAGATCTTCTGGTCTAATCTTAACTTTTGGCATCTTCTCTTAATTTAATTTACATTATCAAACTTTAAATTTTTTTCAAAAAAATTAAGAAAAGCTAGATTTTATACCACTGAGGTTGGAAAAAATCAATTTATCAAGAGCTTTTTCCAAATTTAAGCATGAGACTTAAGGTTTCTGATACAGAGTACTATGATGTAAGGAAAAGGAAAAGTAAGGATGGAATTCACTTTATTCTTTCACCTTACTCTTGCATGAAACCGATTTCAGCCTACATCAATCTAGATGGAATAATTTCAATATATCTTAGGAATAAATTGCTTTATAATGGAGCAGGAGATCTAGATAAAATAAAAGGAGAGTTAAAAAATTCTAGAATGCTTAACTCTGTAGAGATATCTGCTCTGCTTTCTCTTCTGGAAAGCGAGAGCGAAGCAAAGAAATATTTGATTGGAAAGCCCTCACCAATAGATAAACTAATTTTCTCCTTAGCTTATGAAGATTTGAAAAATTTCAAAGAAAGAATGGAAAAGCTCTCAAACGATTCAGATTTTGAGAAATTGATTAGACTACTTGAAAAAATAATTGAAGAGCTTCCATATCCATTAAGGATGCCGATGTATATGAAGCTTGAGCCTTACAAACAAAAAATGAATGAATGTGAAGAAATACCTTTGATAAAAAATAAGAAGAGAAAGAAAAAGAGGGAGCTTATCTATGCATGAGCTTTTGAATGAAAATTTTAAGATTTTATCAAGCATATATGAAATTGAGATAAATAAAACAAAAGATGAATTAATAGAATCTTTATATAAAATAAGTGAAAATCTTCATCCAAAATTTCTCTTTACTACAGGCTCTTTTGGGACTTTAAATGATTTAAATTGGTTAATCAAGCATAAAGAAGATTTTAAGAAATTTGATAAAAATGCTGAGTTTATGGACAGACTTCAAAAACTTTCTGAAAATTTTTCAGAAATAATTTTTGGAGAATATTTTAATGAAGCATTTGAGGGTGAAGTGCTCTATCTCATATCATCATCTTCTTTCAAAAGAATGGGAGTAAATAGTTCTGTGAAAAATAAAGAATTGGAGCTTGATTTGCCGGTAGGGAAGGTTGATTACAGGTTTGTCCCATGGACATCTGGGATAGAAAAAGAAGTAGGGAAAGTTTTAGATGAATACTATTTGGATGATAATTTAAAAGTTGAAATAGGATTAAAGCCATCGATATTCAGATATATTTCTAATGTTACCATTCCTATTCATGAAGTGATTCACCACATCTCAAGCCTATACAATCCAGGAGCATATGAATCAGCTATATATAAGTCATTTAAAGAATCTTTTGATGAGCCAAAATTTAATTTATCTTTGCATAACGGCATACTGTTTGGTTCAATAGATGAGAATTTGAAAAGGAAATTGAAGGAAAAAAGAATTGACATAAGCGGTAGGGATATTTTAGATCCATTTATTTTCTGGGAGATTGTAAAAAGATATGGAAATCAAATTTCTTCTATTTCTGGAATTCCGATTCAGAAACTTGAAAACTCAAGCCTTAATTATCTTTCTAAAATTTTGCCATTCAGAATTTTAGAAGAAGGATTAGCATGTTACTTCTCAATAGAAAATGCTGATATAGAAAATCCTCCTTTAAAATTTTCTGGGCTTGAGAACTCCTTAAGAGAAATAGTTAAATTTGGCTCTAAGCTCAAAAAGCTTGAGTATCTTGAGAGAGGAATAAGTTTTTATACTAAGGAAAAAATTTTCTTACCTTATCTTATACCAGAGCTTCAGCTTTATCCATTTTCTTATATCTATTGCTCAGAAAATTTTAAGGGTAAGAATCTTAAAGATTGTTTGGATATTTTAAGGAAGAATTACATGAAAAATAACATACAGTTTCATCCTAGAAGTATAAGAAGGAAGGAAATAGAAAGGGAAAAAATAGATGTTCTAATAGAAGAAATTAACTCAACTTTAAAAGATTATAGAAAGAGAATCGGGGAAATAGATAATATTTTAAACGAATACAAAAACAAAATTAAAAGAACGAGTATTGAAAGAAACTTGGATTCACTGTATTTTGGGAATGATAAAGAATTTTTATATCTAGTTCTCGGTAGTATTTTCGCTTATACCCTTGCTAAGAGTTTGGATTCTATTTTCTAGCTTCTCTAAATTAACTGGCTTAGAAATTTTCCAAGCATATTTAAGATAAGAATCTATGATTTTTACAAAAGATTCGTCCTTTGACCAAAGTGAAGTGAAAGGAAAGTTTTTTCTATTCAAAGATCTTTCAAATCTAAGTAAAATTTCTTTTCCATCTATATCTATAAGACTTGGGTACTTCTCTTCTTTTAGCATCCTTATCTCCACACCATTCTCGCTGAACCATTTGGCTCTGAAAAAATTCGTCTCATCTATTTCTCTTAATGCTATTGTTCTTATTTTAATTCTCTTTCTAATGCAGAATTTCACCATGTTTGCTAGTTTTGATGACCAGGAAAAATACTTGCTCATCACAAAAACATATCTTTCAGATCTTCCAAACATTTCGCAAACCTTATCCATGAAAGTTTTCCAACCTTTTTCTGTGGACGCCCAAATTCCATCAAAAACTTCTGTATTTATAGAATTTAGAGAAGAGAGGAGCTCCTCAACTTTTTCTTTTGTTTCTTTTATCTTCCTCTCTTCCTCTTCTACAAAATTCTTAAGAATTATAGCAGGTGAAATTGCTTTAAACTCCTTAGGTCTAATAGTGTAGACTTCAATCAAATTTCTTTCAAGAAGTCTTTCAAGAACTTCATATATTTTTGATTGAGGGACTCCTGAAATCTTACTTATTTCCCTTGCTTTTGAATGACCTGACAAAAGCAAAGCATAGTATGCCTTTGCTTCATA
>JAVZIY010000016.1:0-11792 GCA_038998005.1 Candidatus Aenigmatarchaeota archaeon | reverse complement strand
GAAATAGAAGCAATAAAAAAATATACTAAAGAAGGGCATGGTTTAATAGCTACTGCAGGAACTTTATGGTACTATATACCAAACAATAACAAACTTGCTCCTTTATTTGGCATGAGGGATGACTTAAGCTATAAGGCTGGGTATTTTGAGTATGTGGATGTAATAAATGATACCCATCCTATTTTTAAAAATATTCCTCAAAGTTATTATCCTAATTATCCTGTTTCTTGTGTTCCGAGCGATTATACATGGAATGAAAGTGATTTAATTAGAGGTACCTTCATTTCCCTTTCGAATAATAATGTAAGTGCGATAATAGTTAACAAATATAAAAATGTTAGCTATATCACTCATATGCCAGAATATTATTCAAAGGAATATGACATTCAATTGCTTTACAATGCACTTACTTGGAGCAATTATAGCTCAGAGCAACATGATTTAGAAGTAGAAGGGATTAAAATAAATAAGCCGTATATAAGACCAAACGAAAATTTCACTTTAGAAGCAAAAATTTCAAACTATGGAATTGAAAATGAGACAAACATTTCTGTAATGTTTTTGGTTAATGGAACTAATGTTGAGAATAAAACTATAAACTTAAGCTCTATGGAATCTATTCAAGTGTACTTTAACTACTCAAATTCTTCAACAGGAGTTTTTAATTTATCAATTTATGTTGTTGGAAATGAAAGCGAGACATTTTTGGAGAATAACATTCTATCAAAATTTCTCACGATAACAAATGCAGATGTGATTTTGGTAGATGATGATAAATTTTCTTCCTACGAAAGTTATTACAAGCAGGCTTTAGAAGATAATGGAATAGATTATGTTTTATGGGACACGACTGAACTTGGCATACCTACAAATTTTACTCTTCTAGATTTTAACATAACGATTTGGTTTACTGGCAATGATTGGATAACCACATTAACAAGCAATGAAATTGCTTCGATTAAAGATTTTCTAGATAATGGTGGTAACCTGTTCATTTCAGGTCAGGATATAGGCTATGATATCTATTCTCTAGAGTTTTACAAAAACTATCTTCATTCAAAATATGTAAGGGATGATACGGATATACTAAAAATAGAAGGGATGGAAGAGGATGAGATAGGAAATGGCTTAATTTTTGATATTCATGGAGGGGATGGTGCTAACAATCAATTTTGGCCTGATGAAATCGAGCCTTATGATGAATTTGCAAATCCTTCCTTCAAATATTTCCAGAATGGGTATGCTGGAATAAGAGCACAAACTTTAAAATATAACTTAATTTACCTTGCTTTTGGTTTTGAAGGAATAAACAATTCTCAAGATAGAAAAGAAATAATGAATCGTTCTATCAACTTCTTCTATAAATACTTATATGATAAACCACCTGTTACTTTTCTTGAATGTCCAAATTATACTTACTACACAAATTCTCAATCAGTTTGGCTAAACTTAACTGCTATAGATGATTTTAAGCTTGTAAATGCAAGCCTATACGGAAATTTCAGCGGAACTTGGCAAAAAAATGAAACTATTTTTATTTCAAATAATACAGAAAACGGCACTGCCTTAAGCTTAGCAGAAGGAGTTTATATCTGGAATTACTTGGTTTATGACAATTCTTCTTTCTATGATTGGGGCAATAAAAACTGTACTTTAATAGTTGATAGAACCTTGCCAATAATTTCAAGTGTAAGTGCAACTCCATCCTATACTTATGCTATAATTTCCTGGCAAACTAATGAGCCAACAAATTCAACTCTATATTACGGAACATCCTCAACAAATTTGAATTATCAGTTAAACTCTACTTCTTTTTCAACTAGTCATATTTTTACTATTTACGGGTTAAATTCAAACACAAAGTATTACTATAAAGTTTCCTCTTGCGATAAAGCTGGCAATTGTAATACTTCCCAAACATATGAATTCACTACTTTATACCAAGCATATTGTGGGAATGGAATTTGCGATTCTGGTGAAACTTATTCAAACTGTCCTCAAGATTGTCCTTCTTCAGGAGGAAGCTCTGGAGGTGGGATAATTGAATTTTCAGGAGCATCTTTTGGCTTATATCTTTTCCTCGAGCCAGAAGAAATAAATATCTCAAGAGGAGAAACAAAAACTGTTAAGGCAAGAGTAGTTAATCCTCAAAATACTACTTTGAATAATATAACTTTATTAATTGAAAGCAATTGCTGTAACATAACTTTTTCTCCTTCCTATATAAACAAGCTAAAGTTTGCAGAAACAAAAGAATTTACCTTAACTTTAAAACCTTTTGAAAATGCTTCTGGTGAATATTATGTTAAAGTAAGGGCTTACTCTTTAGAGCTTGCCTTTGCTTATAAGTACTTGAAAGTCAGAGTTTTAGGAGCTGTGCAGAATATTACTCAGAATATAACTGAAAATGTGACTCAGAATATTACTCAGAATATAACTGAAAATGCAACTGATGAACTTAGGATGAATGCTGAAAATGTAATTAATTTAGCTGAAAGGAAAATTAGAGAAATTAAGCAAATGAATTTGGATGTGAGCGATGCAGAAGAGCTATTGGAAATGGCTAAAACTGCATTTGAAAATGGAGATTATAATAATGCTATAAGACTTGCGAATCAAGCCTATTCCTTAGCTTTGAGTAAAACTGAAGAAAGGAAAGAAGAAGGTAAAAGGATAGATATAAAAGTTTATGTTGGAATAGGAGTTAGTATAGGAAGTGGTTGCTTAATTTTAGCTTACTTGAAATTCATGAGAAAACCAAAAGTTGATGAATGGGAAGTTTTGAGAAAAAAGTGGAAGAAATCTACTTAACTTTTTCTTCAATCATCTTTTTTACTTCCTCAACACTTTTCCCAAAATACTTTTCAAACTCGCTTGTTGTCCTTAAAAGCTTTGTTCTTCCGCATTTTTCGCTTTTTATCAAACCTTTTTCCTCCAAAAGTTTTATATATCCATAAGCTTTGTTTCCTTGAATTTGGACTATTGTGGATTGCTTTATAGGTTGTTTAACTGTAATTATAGCTAAGCTCCTAAGCATCCCATTACTTAAATCAGCTAAAGGAGCTAACCTTGAAACTTTTTCCCTATATTCAGCTTTAACCCTAAATTCAAAACCTTCTGGAGCTTCAACAAGTTCTATTCCTCTATCGTTTCTTTGAAAATCCTTTTTCATCTCTTCCATCAAACTTTTTATTTCCTCTTGACTTATATCAAAAATTTTAGAAAGTCTTTCCAAGCTCAAAGGTTTTTCTGAAACGAAAAGGGCTGCCTCAATTAAAGCTTTTTTGTTCATAATATAATTATTAGCGAGAAACTTAATCTTGTTTTTTCATTTTTTCCTTTATTTTTGAAATTAGTTTTTTTCTACTTTCATACTTAAGCTTAATTTTTAGTTCTGGCTGAAAATCTACCAAATTCTCCTCTATTGAATTATGATCATGAGGAAACATTCTTAAAAATTCTTCAGCAAGAAAATCTATGTTAAGTTTTTCATTTCCAGAATAAAGAGAATCTATAAATTTAGAATCCCAAATATTTCCACAATTAAAGCAAGCGTACTTTTCTATCCCTTTTTTTCCGTAAACTATTCTTAACTTTCTATCCAAACAGATTGGGCATTTATATAGACTTTCAAAAATATTCATATCTTTAAGATTAACAGTTAAACTTAAATTTTTTATCTAAAAAACAAATTTTAAAAATGGAAAGGAATTTAATACTATTAATTTTATTCGCTCTTTTAACCCAGATTTTCTCTGTATTTTTAACCTACAATTTCCTTCTCCTTCAGATAGAAGTTCCTTCTTACGAACCTTTTGGAAATTTAAGTGTAGAGCAAGCTAGCATGAATGCTTTAGCTTTATTATTTCCTGTGATAATTTTCACTTTAATTTTTATTTTCATCCTAAAATTTTTCGGCTTAGGCTTTTTCAAAATTTTCACAATCTTAATTTCAATAACTTTAATCTTTTTATTAAACCCTGTTTTTATTTTTGCAATTCTTTCGAATTTTTTACCTGAAATTTTAAGTGCTTTAATAGCTTATGCTTTTACTTTTATTTTAATTGGTTTTGTAATATACTCAGCTATAAAACCAAACTTTCTGCTTTCTAATATTTCAAGCTTTTTTGCCTGCTCTGAACTTGGCTGCTTGTTTTCTTTAATGTTCTCCCCTCCAACGCTTTACTTAATCCCATTATTTTTCTTGCTCTATGATATCTTTGCTGTATTCTTTGGTCCTTTAAAAATTTTAATAAAGGAATTGAAGAAGGAAGCAAAGGTTAAAAAGATTAAAAAAGGAAGAGCAAAAAAAGGAATAAGTTTAGGAATTTTTATCGCAAATGTTGGTGGATTTTCTATCGGATCTGGTGATTTAGTTTTCTACTCTCTTTTTGCTTCATCTGCCTTTCTCTTAGGAAATTTCTCGGGATTTATTTCTATGCTTTTAGTTTTGAATGCAGGAATTTTGCTCAATTTAATAATCTTAACCAAATTTAAAAAACCGATTCCTGGCTTACCAATTCCTTTAGCTTTGGGTTTGATAATTCTTCTTATTCTTGGGTTAAAGTAAGTAAGATTTTAATTATAAAATATCTTAACCATAATTATTATCTATGGAAAGGAGAATTTCCCAATTTTATGCTTCAGACACTCTTTTGGATGTAACGACTTAAGAAAGTTAAAATAAGATTTACTGAGAGTAGGTTATCCTGTGAGTGAGCCAAAAAAGAAATAGGGAATAGATATGAGTATAGTAGGAAGAAATGGACTAGAAGTTAATGGAAATGATGTTGTACTCTGTGCACGTGACTCACACTTTTGTTCCAGTAAAAAACCCAAAGAGCTTAAATCACTAAATGAAAGGGATACAGATCTTATGAAATTCATGAAGAGATATATTTATAGACTTCCACATCCTATTACTGAAGAAAGACTAATAGTGTATTTTATCATTAGTTGTGGGATAGCATGTAGCGTTATTCTTAATCTCGTATAAAAATTTAATTTGAATTGAATGTCATTTATAAATTTTTTGGCTTTGTTGTTATTATAACAAAAGTTACATCAAAAATTAAGAATGAGACAAGTTTCTATGTTATTAATCTTTCCACTTCTCAGTTATTAAATACATCTGTTAAAATCATCAAAAGCACGCCCGGGCAGGGATTCGAACCCTGAAGGGGCAAAGCCCCACTAGCTTAGCAGGCTAGCGCCTTACCATTCGGCCACCCGGGCATCTATATAATATAGGCAATTTAAATTTATAACTCATGCAAAGGAAAAATAATTTCCTTTAATCTTTCCACATTTTCCTTTACAATCTCAAAAACTCTTTCATCTTTTTCAATTTCAATTTTATCTCTAAGCTTATCCAAATCTTTTTCCTTAACTTTTACTCCAGAAATTTTTAAAAATGCTAAAGCCCAGCAATTAACAGTCTTTTCTATATTATAGCCTCCTCCACCTAAAACTAAATATTTTCCATTACAAATTTCATGCGCTAACTTATGTATCTTTTCAGCAATTTCCTCGTAGCTCTTTGAAGTTAAGGATAAATCAACTAAGCAATCTGAAAAATGTGCATCTATTCCAAACTGATTTATTATAATTTCTGGTTTGTACTTTTTAATTAAAGGAATTACAATTTCATTAAAAGCATATAAATAAGCATCATCAAAAGTCCCTGTTGGCAAAGGAATGTTGACAGAATAACCTCTACCTTTTCCTTCTCCTATTTCTTCTATATAGCCTGAACCAGGAAAAATTCCAATTCTGTGAAAAGAAATTTTAAGTATAGGTTCAGAATAAAATATTTTTTGTGTTGCATCACCATGATGGCCGTCAATATCAATTACTGCAATTTTTTCAAGACCATATTTTTTCTGCAAATATCTTATCCCTATAGCAATATCATTGAAAACACAAAATCCTGATGCTCTATCAGGCAATGCGTGATGTAAGCCTCCAGCTAAATTAAAAGCATGTAAAGCTTTTTCTTCCATGATTAACTTGCATGCCTTCAAAGTTCCACCAACTGCATAGCAAGCTCCATCAAAAATTCCTTTTTTAGCAGGGGTATCGCCATAATCCAGGTAGCCAAAACCTTTTTCGCTCATCTCCTTAACAAAATCTATATAATCCCTTGAATGAACAAGCCTAAGCTCTTTTTCACTTGCTTTTTCTGCTTCAAAAATTTTTGCTTTAGAGTCAAAAGCATTTAGCTTTTTTAAAAGTTCTAAAGTAAGTTTTACTCTTATTTGTTGAAAAGGATGTTCATCCCCAAAAAAATATTTTAAGTAATTATCACTATAAACAAAACCTGTAATTCCTGGCATAATTTCACTAACTATTTAAGTTAAAACTTTCAAATTTATATTAAATTGAAAAAATAATAAATAAGGAGGATGAAAATGCCAATAACAGTTAAGGATATCCATGACATGTTTGGTAAGGATGTTTTCACATCAAAAGGAATTTACTGTGGCAAAGTTTCAGACATAGAGCTTGATTTATCAAGATTTAAAGTAAGGTCAATAGTTATAGAGGCGGCAAAGGATACTTTCCTAGGAAAACTAGTAAAGGGAAAGAAAGGTATTATAATACCATATCCAATGATTATGGCAATTGGAGATATAGTTATAATTAAGCATATAACAGGACCACCAGAAGAAGAAGCTGTAGAAGAATAGGGAAAGAATGAAAGACAAAAAGCCAAAAAGAATAAAAGAACTACAATGGACGAAAACAGGAAATTTCTATATTCTAGTAGATGAGGATACTAAAAAAACTCATACCCTCGACCCAATTTCTTTTTTGGTTTGGATCCAGTGCGATGGAAAAACTGATATAGAACAAATGGTTGATGTTTTTTCTGTTAACGGAAATAGAGATATAGTTAAGGCTGCAATAATTGGAATTTTAGAGAAATTAGAAAGTTCTAAACTAATAGAATGGGTTTAGAAAAATAGAAAATAGAGAAAATAAAAAAATTAAAACTCTTCAAGATCTTCCTCATCATCATAGCTCAGTGGATCGTAAACATCTTCCTCTTCTTCCATTCCTAACACCTCTGTATCCTTTAAAAAAAGAATTGCTGAGTTACTGAAATTCTATCTTATTATGTCAATACCCAAAGCTTGGCTAACTTCTCTTGTTACCGGTTTTTCAAAACTTACTGGTCCTAAGATGTATGGGGATTTTACACCGGTTATTATAGCAATAACCTGAACCTTTCCTTCAAATTCAGGCAAAATCCTTGCTCCCCAGAAAACTGTTGCACTTGGATCTAGATGTTGGGCGACTGTTTCGCCTATGAGGTTAACCTCATCTAATCTCAAATCAGGCCCCCCTGTTATATGGACTAAAGCACCTGTTGCTCCTGTGTAATCGACCTCGAGCAATGGATTAAGTAAAGCTTTTGTTATGGCATCTTTTGCTCTGTCTGAGCTATTGGACTCGCCAACACCAATAGCAGCTACACCACCAGAATGCATCACAGCTTTAACATCTGCATAATCCAAGTTTACCAAACTTGGGAGAGTAATAGTTTCTGTTATTCCCTTAATCATACTAGCAATTAACTCATCGGCAACTGCAAATGCCTGTTGAATGCTTAAATTACCTGCGTATTTTAATAATCTATCATTTTCTATAACTATAGCTGTATCACAAACCTCTCTGAGTTTAGCTAAACCTTCTTCTGCCTTAGAGATCCTTGCTCCTTCTAGCTTGAAAGGCATGGTAACTACAGCAATTACTATAGCTCCCATCGATTTTCCAAGTTCACAAACCACAGGGACGCTACCTGTTCCTGTTCCTTTTCCCAAACCTGCAATTGCAAAAACCAAATCGCACCCTTCCATCGCTTCCTTTATCTCATTCCTAGATTCTTCGGCAGCTTTCTTTCCAACCTCAGGATAACCTCCACAGCCCAAACCCTTTGTTAGCTCTTTTCCGATTAATATTTTCCTATCAGCTTTTGCTACTGCCAAATGTTTTGCATCAGAATTTAAAGCTATCGTTGTCGCTCCTTCAATCCCCATTTCTGTTAATCTTGTGACTGCATTTTGTCCTGCTCCTCCACATCCGACTACAACTATCTTAGCTTTCTTAACAGAAAAGCCAAACTCTTGCTCTGCTAACTTGTAATAGTCTACATTCGAGAAAGTTGCACCAGAAGTTGTTTGTAATTTAAATCTTGTTAAAGGTGATTCTTCTTCTCCTGCTGTTCTTCTTAATGCGCTCCTAATTATTGTTTCCATTTAATCCTCCTATTTTCTTCAAAATGTATTTTTTTCCATCGAAACCTTTATATACTCTTTTAACTAAACATTTCTTAGAATTAGCCCAACTTAATTTAGCCCGAAATCAGTTTAAGCCCGAATTAAGCCCTGTAAAATTCTTTTATTTTAACTAATTTAAATATATTACTGTATAGTTTTGTATAGATTTTTGTAAATAGTTTTTTCGTTTTAAAGCGCTTGAATCGCTTTAATTTCAAGTTGGAAAAAATAAACTCCAAAATAAATTTAAATACCTGAATGATAAAAAAGAAATAAGGTGAAAAAGTTGGGCGGTTGTCAAAATTTTGAAATCAGGTTATGAAGACCTACTTAGCTTTATTTCTTTCTATAAAAAAATTTTAGCTCTTGATTCCATAAGAAAAAAATTAAAGCCTAGCTCTATAGATTTAAAAGAATACAAAAATTTAATTCTTTACAAAAAAATAAAGTGATATCTATGGATGAAATAAAAGAGATATTAAAAGGAAGAGAAGGAAAAGTTTTGATTAGAGGTTGGCTTCATCACAAAAGAAGCTCGGGTGGAATTTTATTTCTTCTAATAAGGGATGGAAGTGGAATAATTCAATGCACCTTTAGAAGGGATGAATTAGGAGAAAAATTTGATGAAATAGAAAAGCTTCCTGTTGAATCTGTTTTGGAAATAGAAGGCGAGGCAAAAAGAGATGAAAGAGCTCCTGGGGGATATGAAATAAGAGGAAAAGATTTTAGAATTATTTCAAGAGCTGAGGAAGGATTTCCTATAGCTAAGAAATATCATGGCCCAGATTTTCTCTTGAATTACAGGCATCTATGGCTAAGAAGTGAGAAGATGCAAACAATTTTAAGGTTTAGATCTAAGCTCTTAAAATTTGCAAGAGAATGGTTTGATAAAAATGGTTTTACAGAATTTCACTCTCCGATTTTCACTGCAGCAGCATGCGAGGGAGGTTCTACTCTTTTTCCAGTAAAATATTTTGATAGAGAAGTTTTTCTAACCCAATCCTGGCAACTTTATGCAGAAGCCGGAATTTCAAGTGTAGGAAAAATCTATACCATAGCCCCATCTTTCAGAGCAGAAAAGTCAAGAACAAGAAGACATTTAACAGAATTCTGGCATCTGGAGGCTGAAATGCCTTTTTGTGATTTCGAATGTTTGATTTCGACTATAGAAGATTTTATAAGTTATGTTTGCCATAAGCTCGCTGAAGAGGCAAAGGATGAACTTAAAAAATTTGGAAGAAAAGAAGATGATTTGCTTAAAATCAAAAAACCATTTCCAAGGATAACCTATTCTAAAGCTATAGAAATTTTGAAGAAAGATGGAGTAAAAATAGAATTTGGAGATGATTTTGGAGCTGATGAGGAAAAAATTTTAACGAAACATTTTGATGTTCCCTTTTTTGTAACACATTTTCCAAAAGGAATAAAAGCTTTTTATCACAAACCAGACCCAAAAGATTCTAGGTTTACTTTAAGTGTTGACTTACTGGCTCCGGAAGGATATGGTGAAATAATAGGAGCGGGCGAAAGAATAGAAGATTTGAAAGTTTTGCTTGAAAGAATAAAAGAAGAAAAACTTGATCCAAAGGATTATGAATGGTATATTGATTTAAGAAGATATGGAAGCGTGAAACATTCAGGGTTTGGCTTAGGAATAGAAAGGATTGTATGCTGGATTTTAAAATTAAAACATATCAGAGATTCGATACCATTTCCAAGATTAGTAAATAGAGTGTATCCGTAGGTATTATTATGAGAGGATACGATCCAAAATATGCACTGGGTATAGCTTCAGCTTTTATTGAATACAAAGGAAAATTTTTATTAACATTTGACCCTAAGTTTGGATTTTGGAGAGTACCTGGTGGAAGGATGGAAAGATCTGAGCCACCAGAAAAAACATTAGAACGTGAAATGAAAGAAGAGCTCGGCATCTCTATTTGCATCGGTAAGTTTATTGGTTTTGGAAGGGATAATGTTTGGGTTAAAACAGAAAAAAGATGGAGAAGTAGATTGATTATTTATTTTTTTGCTAAAGCGAATACAAATAAATTGAAAATGCTTAAAAGCGAAGTATCTAAAGTTAAATGGCTTACATTAAATGAAATTAAAAAGACAAAACCTCTTGAGCCCGCGATGAAAGATTTATTTAAAAGATTTAAATTTATTAAGCCCCCGTAGCTCAGTGGTTGTTAAAACTAAAGAGCGCCCGGCTGTTAACCGGTAGGTCGTGGGTTCAAATCCCACCGGGGGCGTACTGTAAGGATAATCAAAAGCTATCTTAAAAACTTTACCGTATTTTTCTCTTAATTTATTAATTTCTTCTTCTGGTAAGTCTCTCAATCTTAACCCTCCTTTAAATTTCCTAAGAAGTTTATCTATGTCATCTTTCATTGTTTTTGCTTTTCTACAAAAATCAACATTAGTAAGATTAGAACCATTAACAAAACAAAATTTTAGGTCATCTACTTTTCTTTCACCATAAAAATCCTCAACGGAAATAATGTTGCTTCTCATCCTGTATTCTTGTAAACCAAAAATCTTCGACTGTAAATCTTTATTTCCATATGTAAGAATGATATTATATTTCTTGTTTAGATCCCCAAAAATATTTTCTTCGGGAAAAATCATTCCTTTCCTAAAAGCATACAACTCGCTCAATTGATTTGAAAAATAATCTCCAGTAAAAACTAAAAAGTCTTTTCTTCTAAGGAACATCTTCGCAAGTCTTCTAATAGAACTGTATCTTATTCTTCCTTCGGTATCACCTATTACTAGAAATCTTAACGAATTCATATGATTCACTTATATTGACGGATCTACTTATAATTTGTGTTTTTATGAAATCACAGAATCTTAAAAGAGTACCAAATTAAATTTTAAATAATTTAAGGATTAGCTCAAAATCCTAATTATGTCACAAGCTGTTAAATTTGCACTCGAATTTTTGAAAAATATAAATAAAGAACTTTTAGAAAAATCTCCTTCTTATCTTTATCATATTAATGGTTTTTTTCGTGCTCTGGATATAAGACAAGGAGATTATAAAATCTCTGGAATCGAAAAAGATGGTTTAGTGATAGAATATCTTAGACCTAAAGCAGATGAAAAGAAAGAAGTAAAAATTGAGGAAATTGACTTTGAAAAACTTAAGTCTGAAAAAGAAGAACAAACTAAAGATTTTTTAGAACTTTTGGAATATGCGATTGAAAAAGAAAGATATAAAATTGAAGTAAGGGACTATGGAAAAGAAATTGTAGAGAAAGTTAAAAATGGAAACGGAAGGGAAAATCAACTCACTTCATCTCAAGAAATTATCGAGTTTTACAAAATTTATGAAATATTTCCTGCTATATTTGAGATTTATTTAAAAAATAGTAACATGTTATTGGGTGAATTATATCCTAGTCCTTTTGGTGACTTTTTTATAATTAGAATGCCTATCCACCCAGAAGCTATTTATATTATGAAAAAAATAGGTGAAAGAATTTTTGAATGTAAGGATGGGGA
>JAVZIY010000015.1:0-12253 GCA_038998005.1 Candidatus Aenigmatarchaeota archaeon | reverse complement strand
TCTCTAACCAATGCTACATCTTCTTCTTCCCCTTCTATTTCATTCTGTATCATTACTCTATGAGTATTTCTGTATTCCCAAATAAGTTGTCTTGTTTCATGTTTAATCTCATTCAAATATTTTAAAGCAAGGAGAGTTTGATTTCTTTCTACAGCTTCCAAGCAATTTTTGTAAAGTTCTTCAATTAATCTAAGTCTTACTATTGCTAAACTTGTGTTCAGGCTTTCGCTACTTTCATTTGCCTTCAAGTACCAATATTCGCATCTTTCCTTCAAATTTTCTTTCAGTTTATTCAGTTTTTCTTTAGTTTGCTCCAATCTATTTCTATATTTTTCTCTTATTTTTTCTAGCTCCTCTTTAACTCTTTCTCGAATTTTATTACAAACTTCTTCATTCTTACCTGTTACCCAAAAGACAGGCACACTTTCATTTATTCCAGCTTCTATCAAAGTGTTATATATCTTTTGGGCAAGTTCAGGTTTTCCGACAACTAATATTTTAGAAATATTTTTAGTTTGAATTAGTTCTTTAACTTTTTCAATAGTTCTATTAATCTCGATTTCGCTAAAAACTAAGATAGAGGCTCCATGAGGAGAAGCTCTAGCTACCAATCCTTCTTGCCAATTTGCTACTGCAGCAATTATTAAAGGTCTTTTCTCCCTTAACCTTTCTCTTATTCTCTCTTCTATCCTTTCTCTTATTTGGTATGGCTCTCCTGACACACTTTCATAACTTATATCCAAAGCAGTAAGCTCTTCAAAAACTTTACTACCAACATTTCCGTAAACTGTTACCTTGCTCACATTTAAAATTTTAAGAGTTTCTTCTATTTCCATACTCAAATAATTTCTTGGAATTAAAATTAGCGGAATTTGCTCGCTTGAAGCAACTTCTGCAGCTTTAAGTATCATGGAAGAAATGTTGAGATCAATTATTCTTGAATCTGGTAAATCCCAAACCAAAATAGCTTTTTCGCTTCCCTCTGGCCAAAAATATTTAGCAACTTCGCATGAAGTTCCATATCTCGTCATCCCCCAAATTCTTACAATTTCATAACTTTTGTTTAACTCACTTTCTATTTCTGGAGAAACAACAGCTGGTCCACCAATTATGTAGATTTTCTCTGGGTTAATTGAGTTAATGGCTTCTAAAGTTTCTGTCAATATTTCGTTTTCTGATACGAAGAAGAGAGCTGCTCCTATTTTTGCTGCTGCAACACTTGCTACAGTATAATCTGAATAGCTTATGTTAGTTGCTATCATTACTTCTTGAGCAAAAACATTTTTAGTTAAAGCTACTAGAGCTACTAAGAGAAAAAGCATTGATATAGCTTTTTTCATAATTTTAATAGATTTAAAGTAAATATATATACTTTTTGAAAATTTAGGGTGAAAGCAATAAATTTTATTAAAAATATGATTAATTAAGGGTCCGTGGTCTAGCTGGTTAGGACGTCGAACTTAGCGGAACCCTGACGTGGCGAAGGTCGCCGGTTCGAATCCGGCCGGACCCATTTTTAAATCTTTTTTTCTAACAACTCTTTTTCACTTATTTACTTTATTCTCAAAGTTTCAGCTTAGAGAAGCATTATCAAAAAGTTTATAAACTTAATTAATTAAAAAATAATTAATGGAACCCAAGCCTGTGAAAATAAAGTCCAGAATATATACATTTTCTAAAAAGATTAATTTAGGCTTGGGGCTATAAGGGATGATCCATTTAACCTCCTAAAAATCGGTGACCAAGCAGTTATTGATGTTTGTGAGATTTGTGAATCTGAAACGGAGGAAATAGTTGAGTTAGATTCTTTTAATGTTTGCAAGGATTGCATAGAAGATTTCGATTTAGAGCAAATTGAAGAAGATTCATCGGAGAAGTGCATTGTATGTAATTGGCCCATAAACAGAAGAATAAGCAAAGAAAAGAGTAAGAAGTTTATCAAAGGGATGAAAAATTGGCTAAGAAAAATTACGAATGAAAAAACTTTTTGTGAAATTGAAAAAGAATTGAAATTTTTTGAGAGAGAAATGAGTATTTGCAGATATGATTTCTTTCAAGGAATTAAAGAAATAATTGAAAGTGAGGATAAGGAATTGAGCAAGAAATTTGAAATTTTTCTAAAAGCTTTTGATTTCGGAGGAAGCCTGGTAAGCTAGCTCTTAAGAAAAAAGAATATAAGCAATAAAATTAGATTTGCAACAAGAAAATAATTTTCAGAAACTTTTCCTTTAATTTTCCAGTTGTAGTAAAAAGGAATGAAAATTCCCATACCTTTTGGTTTTTTAATTTTGGAAAATGGCGATAAAGGAAAAGTTTCAAAAATACATAAATAGTCGAGAAGAATATGGCTCGAATAGGAGATTAAACTTAACCAAAAAAAGCTTTGATTTATTAAGCCTAGCAAGAGGGCTATGGGAAAACCCACTAAAATCAAGCCAAAAGGTTCTTGAATCCAAGTCCTTCTTGCATCCCAAGGCTTTTTTAATTTTTTGTAAAAATGATCCAAGTCTATGAAAACTGCAAAAATAATGGAAAAAATGATTGAAAAAATTAAATTGAATCCAAAAACCGAGCAGAGAATAAGAGAAAAAGCAAAATGGTTTATGGGGTTCATAGCTATTTATCCCGAAGAATATTTAAATATTACTAGATTAAATTTTTTTATGCTGACTAAATTAATGTCTAAGGTCACAAAATATTTACTAGATAAAAATTTAGACACGCTTATAAAAAAATACACAAAAAATTTAGATGAAATCTCTTTAAAAGAGCAAATAATCATCGCTGAAACTGTCTTGAACAGTTCTGAGTTTTCTCGTGTAATTAATCAATATAATAAAAATGAAATTTATATTTCATGTAAAGCTCTCAAGGATTTGACTATAGGAGTTTTAGATGAAAATAAAAAAGAATATTCAATTCAGTTTTTAGAAATTCCAATTTGCAAAGGGGAAAAATGGTTTAAAGATGAGAAATTAATTTATCTATGTGTGAATAGAAATTACAATAATCTTCTGATTTTTGCAAATCTACCAATAGTCTATGAAAATACAGAAGCTGAGCCTTATATGTGTGACAAGCTAAGAGGAACGAACTTTAAGCCAATGCTTCTTCCAGATCTTTTGAAGAGTTACAAGGTAGGTTCCTTGAAATAAAAATTTTTATATCCTAAACTAATTTATGATGAAAAACTTGTGGATTTCTAAAATAATAGATGATAAAAAAGTTTTAGAGGAACTAAGTAGAGGGAAAATTAAAATCTTGGAGAGAGATTTTAGATGTATACTTTGCAAGGGCTCAAGATTTCTTTGTGGAAAAGCTAGATGCCCAATTTTAGTCAGACTTTATGCCTAAATAAAAATTCAACCTCTCGTTCAAAAAAACATAACTAGAAGGCTATGAGAACAAGCATAATCTTTATGTTGCAAGAAGAGTTGATATTAAATAATGAAAAAAGAAAATATTTTTTTAATAGTTTTAATTATACTTCTAATTCTTTCTCATATTTTTTGTATGAAGAAATTATGAGTCAAATTTTTTACAGAAAATTTTTGGGAGAACATTTTTCCTCCGATAATCCAAATTTTAGATGCTGGAGTTATTTCTAAAAATCTCTCTTCTCAAATTCTACCTTACGAAGAAATAAAATTACCTAAATGCCCTCAGACTGTTGCATACATTCATGTAAAAGACTTGGAAAAAGAAATGAGAAGCCAACTAAACAAAAGTGAAGACCCAATTTCAATAATTCTTAAAACTTTAGACATTAACATGTATTCTAATTGCAGTAAAGAACTTTATGAAAAAGTAATTAAAAATAGTAGCTGCCCAATTATTTCAACAAAAAAATTAGAATCTTTTGAAATAGTCACAAAACACAATACAATACTTGCTTATTGTTACACCAATTTTATTAAAAATAATTTAGAAGAAATTAATGCTACTGCTAATACTTTGAGATTTTAATCTACTTTCACCGGAAGTAAACTTCCGAAAAATGTAAATAATAAAAAATATTATTTTTAAACTCATGAACAATGGGATAGTTCATCTATGGGATTTGCCTAAATCTAAAATTTATGTAGACTTAGAACCAAATTTTAAATTACTCTTACTAAATAAATGTAAAAGTGTTGCTGGTACATGGGCCAATCTTGGCAGAGAATTGGGGCTTAAAATAAACGAAAAAAGACAGTGTAAAACCTTAGAAGGTATCAAGGAAGGCAAAAAAATTAGACTAGATGTTCTATTTTCTCTTAGAGATTATCTATCAAAAAATCAGATTGAAATCGAATTGGAAGAAATCGAAAAAAACGTTAAACTTATTGCATCGAAATGTAATAGAACAAAAACCAAATTTGCCAATTACATTTTAAATCCAAAACTCCCCTTTAATTTTAACACTAAAGATGGTGCAGTACTTTTAGCTGCTCTTCTTCATGACGGTGGGATTAATAATAATTGGATTCCCCATTACAGTAATACAAAACCGGAACTTAGAATAAAAGTGTACAAAGCATTTGTAAATGTGTTCGGAGAAATAGTTGGGAAAAAAAGCAATCCAAGAATTAACCAACAAATTTATTTTCCAAAAGTTGTTGGTATTATTTTAGTTGAATGCCTAGGAATGAAATACGGTAGAAAAACGAGAAACGACCCTACAATACCTCAGTTCATTTTTAGTTCCTCCAAGAAAATAAAAGCAAGTTTTTTAAGACAAGCCTTTGATGATGAAGGTTGGATTCATAATACACACATTGGACTCAAACTTGCTGTTGAAGTTAAAAATTTCTCTGAAGAAATAATCCCGACGCTTAAAACTTCACACCCAATAGATTACGCCCCTAAACTCTTAATAGATGATATGAAATTATTAAATTGTATGGGCATCGAAACAAAAGGACCTTACTGCACAGAAATTTACTTTACAAAAGATAAAAAATGCGGTTCAAAATGGGAAATCATAATTAATGGAAAAGAAAATCTAATTAAATTTGAAAAACAAATCAATTTTTCTTTAAAAGAGCGTAGGTTTAAATTAAGAAATTTAATAGCCTCGCTTCCTTATGTTTATCCGTCTGAAAAAGTAGAACCTCTAATTTTAATTACTTGTAAAAAAATACAAGAGAAATATGGTTATATTACAAGCAAAAAACTATCTAAGGAAATTAAAAGATCTCAAAGCAGGGCTAAACAAGCTATAAGAAAGCTTGTAAGAAAGGGAATACTTAAAGTGAAAATACCTCGACATGGTAGAATTGGAACTAGATATGTCTTTGAGGAAGATGCATGGGAAGAATTATGAAAAATATTTGGTTAAGATCAGTGATTACAGAAGAAAACATACTATCAGAATTATCACCAATTACTATAAAAACAATCCCACTTGATTCCAGATGTGTTATATGTAAAGGAGGGAGACTTCTATGTGGCAAAGTGAGGTGTCCTATTCTCACAAGGATTTATTTTCAAATGAAATTTAAACCATTGGTAGACAGTCTAAATATCAAAGGTTCAAGTCCAGGTATATTTGTTGGTAGGTTTGGGTTTCCCTACGTATTCATTGGCCCGTTAATTCCACCAGTTTATGGTGATACTTCTCTTTTAGATACTCCAGAATTTTGGCACGGAAAAAGTATGGATGAAATAATTGGTTTAAGACTTCAGCTTGTCAGAGGAAAGTATCGCACGCATGTAAAAAATTTTGAAGGAAAAATAGTTGAGCTAACAAGAGAAATAGCTTTAAGTAAAAGCTCGGTAGAAAGTGAAGCTCATTTTAAAAGAAAACCTTCTGGAACAATAGTTTTAGACGATGAAGTTCAGCCTTTCGGGCCTTCTGCTCCCTTAAAAAATTTGTTTGTTAGTAGCATAAAAACTGATCAAAAAATTGAGAAAGCTTATAGTGATACTGATTTGAAAACTAGTGAAGCAGTATTTTGGCTTTATGAAAAAGGTGTTTTGATTTCAAGAATTCAAAGAGCTTTTTCTGCTGGGTTGTTCGGAATAGAAAAGAATAGAAAGTTAGTTCCGACAAGATGGTCAATTACTGCAGTAGATAGTATAATTTCTCAAAAACTTTTGGAACAAGTTAAAACTTTTCCTTTGATAAATGAGTTTAGAGTTTATGAACATGAAGCCTTGGATAATAAATGGATTGTTTTAATGATTCCTGATTATTGGAGTTATGAATTAATAGAAGCTTGGTATCCTGGAACAACATGGAACCTAAAAGGAAAAAATGTTTGGATAATTTCTGATTGGGAAGGGTTTGAAGGAAGAAGCAGCTACCCTAGTATAGGAGGATGTTATATGGCCAGTAGGCTTAGCGTATCATCAAAATTGAAAGAAGAAAAAAGACAGGCATCAGTAATAGTATTGAGAGAAATACGTCCAGGATTTATTATGCCACTAGGAGTATGGAATGTTAGGGAAAATGTAAAGGAGACCTTGAAAAATAGACCACTAACATTTGATACTTTAGAACAAAGTTTACAATACATCTCGACAAAATTGAACATCCCTTTAATAAAATGGATTAAAATTAGCTTTCTTCTAAAAAAGTTTTTATTTCAAAAAAGACTTTCTCATTTTTTAAAAACCACAACGTAGGCTTTTTGTTATTCTCTTTGAAAACTATATTTTCTTTTAATAGTTGCCTCATATGCGCCCAAATAAGTTTTTAGTTTAATCAGATCAACGGAAAGGATAATTTAATTTCTTTAGAACCATTTTTAATCCATTCTGGAACATCAAAGCATTGAAGAGTTTTATTACCAATAAGAACTCCTTGCCTATCAATTAACTAAGATTAACTATTTGTTAGTATATTATTTTCAAGAGTAAACTTTTCTACGATTCTGATAGAATTAAAAAACTTTATATGTTTTAGACAAATATCTAAGTTTGAATGATTTTAAAAGAAATAAAGTGCAAATCTATTTTGAACAAAAGTAAGCTTGCTAATTATTGTATAAACTGTTATGTAGGTTGTGAGCATGCTTGTGTTTACTGCTATGCAAGTTATTACACAAAAAAATACACTAAACATAAAGAAGAGTGGGGAAGTTTTGTTGACATTAAAATTAATACTCCAGAAATTTTGATGAAAGAAATTCTAAGAAAGAAAAAAGGTAGTGTTTTTATTTCATCATTAACAGACCCTTACCAGCCTCTGGAGAAAAAATATAAGCTAACAAGAAAGTGCATAGAAATTCTGCTTAGAAACAATTTTTCAATCTGGCTTCAGACAAAATCTTCTCTTGTTGCTAGAGATATAGATATTTTAAAAAAATTTAAGGAAAATTGTGAAGTAGGTTTTACCGTAATAACTTTAAATGAAAAAATAAGAGAAATTTTTGAACCATTCTCTTCTCCTATTAAAGAAAGGCTTGAAGTTTTGAAATTTCTTAAAGAAAATGGAATTAAGACATTTTTATTTTTCGGGCCTATTTTACCCTATTTCTCAGATGAAAATTTGGAAGAATTCTTTAATGTTGCGAAGGAATTGGAAGTTGATACTATTTGGGTTGATAAGTTGAACTTAAAGCCAGGAATTTGGGAAAAAATTGAAAAAATCTTGGAGGAAAACTATCCTGAATTAAAAGAAAAATGGGTGGAAATATTTTTCGAAAATTCTGATTACTATAAAAAGTTAAAAGAAAAAATAGAAGAAATTTGTAAAGAAAAAAGTTTGAATTGTATTTTTTGCTATTAAAATGGCCTTTGTTCTCTTCTTTGCAAGAATAGAGCAGCTAAGTTTCCTGTCTTTGCAACCAAGTCATTATAAAAAATTTCCAAATCTTTCTCACTCAACCTAGCTCTTTGGTCAGCTTCTATGAGGACTGAAGGTATGCCATAGTTAGAATGCCCACATAAAGCTAAAATGACAGAAGAAATAAAATTTGCTTTTTTGATAAACTCTTTTTCTCCCAAAAAATCTACCCTTATCGGCCTATCAAATTCTGCTGTTTTTAAATAGAAGGAAAAAATCGAATTTGCTATTTTTCCACCAAACTCCTTCAAAATAGGATGCTGCTCGGGAAAGGAGGAATATTTGAAAACAAGTGTTCTTTCACCAAGATTTAAAGTGTACGTAAGTAAGTTAGAATCTATTGTCCTATTTAAAAGCAGTTTAATTTCTGGTTCAATTTCTTTTAATCTTGATAAAATTCTTTGATTGGCTATTTCACAAAATCTTGTCCCACGAGAATCTTCTATTATACCAGCCAAGATTGTTTCATTTCTTTCTGCTTCATAAAAAAGCTCCAAATAAGATTCTAAAAGCTTTTGATATGTTGGAAAAAGCATAGAGTGCTCCACTGGTCTTTCTACATAGTGAGGAACTATAGAGCCGTCTAAAAAGACGATGTCTGGTTTAAAATTCCTAATAACTTCAACTGCATTTTTAACTTCAACAATTTGTCTCTCAAAATTTGAGTTTACTTCAAGCTCTATATCTGTGAATGGGTCAAAGATGACTCTTGGCACAAATGATGGCAAGGAATCAGGCCAATAATCAACCTTTTTTATCTTACTATTTTTGAAGTAGAAAATAACTCCAACTGCCCTTAAAAGCATTACATCTATTCCGTGAAATGAATGTGATACCAAGCCTCCATCTATCCCTGCTACACATAAATCATCCAAACTTATTTTTTCCATCGCTTGAATTATTTTTTCTTCTAGAATTTCTCTGTCTATACTTAAATTGAACTTGGAAACCTCTCTCAAAAAATTTCCAACTTTTTTCCTAATATTTTCTATTTCAACAATTTTACTTGCAAACTCTTCGGTTAGTTCAAAAAGCTCTTTCACATTTTTAATTTTGAGAGATTTATATTTAAAATCTAAGTTTTTAAATTTTGAAACTTGAGTCCAAATCTTTTTTTGGCTGAGATAGAATGATTTGAAATCTTGAGGAAACAGACACTATTATAGATTCTGCCTATGAAATTTAGCCTTTTCACGCCATTTTGAAATCGGATTTTCTATTTTTAACTTTTCAACTATAATTTCTAACTTTCTTAAACCATTTTGGAAAAATAGTTTGCCATTCAAGGTTAATCTATAATTTTTTCTAATTCTCCCACCAACTTCGATCTTTTTTGGGGTAATGTATCCTTCTTTTTCAAGATTATTAAGAGTAGGATAAATCCTACTAGTTCCAGGGTTATAGCCAAAATCTTTTTTTATATTTTTAATAATATTGTATCCATGATTTTCTCCATTTTTTGATAGTTCACTTAATATCACAAAATCTATTACATCGTTCATTAATTTCTTTTCCCTTCTTTCATAAGTTTCTCTCTGAGCTGAAAAAACTATTCTATATTCCTGCATGAAAATATAGAGAGAAGTTAAACTTTTATTCTTTTTGAAAAAGTATAATTTTAAAAACTCAAGATATATCTTATAGGTGATAAATTTCAAAAAAGAAAAATTTTACATAACAACTGCAATTCCCTATATTAATGCACCTCCCCACTTAGGGCATATACTAGAGTTTACCCAAACAGATGCGATAGCAAGATTTAACAAGTTGCTTGGAAAGGATATTTTTCTCGTCACGGGTTCGGACGAAAACAGCCTTAAAAATGTTAGGACAGCCGAGGAAATTGGAGTAAAAACTCAAGAGCTATGCGACAAAAATTCTAGAATATTCAAAGAGGTCGCAATTTCTTTTGGACTTTGTTTCAACAAATTTATAAGATCTTCTGATAAAAATGAGCATTGGCCAGGTGTTTGGAAATTGTGGAACCTTTGCAAGGAAGCAGGAGACATATACCTAAAAAAATATAAGGGTCTCTACTGTGTTGGGTGCGAGGCATTTTATACAAAAGAAGAGCTTACAAATGGAGTTTGTCCTGAGCATGGAACTGAACCTGAAATAGTTGAAGAAGAAAATTATTTTTTCCGTCTTTCAAAATATCAAGATGAGCTAAGAAATATTATAGAAAAAGGAAAGTTGAAAATAATCCCAGAGTTTAGAAAAAATGAAGTTTTAAGTTTTATAGATGGTGGACTAGAAGATTTTAGTATATCACGCTCAAGAGAAAGAGCAAAAGGATGGGGTATTCCCGTCCCGGGTGATGAAACTCAAATAATATATGTTTGGTTTGATGCTTTATCCGTTTATTTAACAGGAATAGGATTCGGAATAGATGAAGAGAAATTTAAAAAGTGGTGGCCAGCGGATGTTCATGTAATTGGAAAGGGTATAACAAGATTTCATGCAATATACTGGCCCGCTATTCTTCTTTCATCCGGCTTAGAATTACCTAAAAATATTTTCATTCATGGCTACATTACAATAGAAGGGCAAAAAATGAGCAAGTCCTTAGGCAACATCATAGACCCAAGAGAGCTGATTAAAAAATATAATGTAGATTTTATAAGATATTTCTTACTCAATGAAATTTCTCAATTTGAGGATGGAGATTTTTCAGAGAAAAGATTGATAGAAAAAGTTAATAACGAATTAATAGCAAATTTTGGTAATTTTGCTTATAGAGTTTTGAGTTTTTTGAAGAACAATTTTAATTCAAAAGTACCAGAACATGGAGAAATTAAAGATCAAGAAAAAGAAATTATAGAGAAAGTAGAAAAAATAAAAGAAACTGTCAAAAGATATATGGAAGAATTTAAAATAACAGATGCCCTAAGAGAAATTATTAGCCTGAGTAAAATTGGGAATCAATACTTTCAATCAAAAAAACCATGGGAAACTTTTAAAGAAAATATAGAAGATTGTAAAACAACTTTATTCATCTCAACAAACTTGGTTAGAGCATTAGCGATCTTACTATCACCATTCATTCCATTTTCATGCGAGAAACTCTGGAAGCAATTGAATTTGAAAGAATCTGTTCATGAGCAGAAATTTGATAGTATCGATAAATTTGAAATTAAGCCTTATCATGAAATAGGAGAAATTGAGCCCTTGTTCAAAAAATTGGAGGTGGTTTGATGGAAATAAGTTTCGAAGATTTTAAAAAACTTGACTTGAGAATAGGTAGAGTTATAGAAGCAGAAAGAATAGAGGGAAGTAGAAATTTAATAAAACTTAAAGTAGATTTTGGAAGCGAAAAAAGAATTGCAGTTTCTGGAATAGCACAATGGTATAAGCCAGAAGATCTTATAGGAAAGAAATATGCATTTATTTTGAATTTGGAGAGGAAAAAATTTTTTGGAGTAGAAAGTGAATGCATGATTTTGGCTGCAGAGGATAGCAAGGGAGATGTTGTTTTAATATCTCCTGAAAAAGACGTTGAGGAAGGGAGTAGAATAACTTAGTTTATTCTTTTTAATTTTTTTAAGAAAATATTAATTATGAAAAAAGTAAGAGATTTTATGAATCCTAAAGTGATTTACTTTTCACCAGAAGATTCTATTTTTGAGGTTGCAAAAGTTTTTTCTGAAAAAGATATTTCTGGTGCGCCAGTAGTAGAAAAAGGAAAAGTCTCAGGAGTAATAAGCATTTCTGATATTATCAAATTTTTGAGTTTAAAATTCAAATCTTCAAAATCTGAAATAGATAATCCTCTTTCCTTGACTATGCAAATTCTGAATTTGATTCAGTTAGGAAAAAATTATGTCCAATTTAAAAGAGAAATTGAAAAAATTTCGCACACAAAAGTTAGGGACGTGATGAGCAAAAAAGTTGTTTTTATAGGTCCTGATGATACTTTACTGGAAGCTGCTACAAAGATGGCAGAGAACGACGTTAATAGATTGCCTGTAATAGAAAACGGAAAACTTGTAGGAATAATCGCAAGAGAAGATTTAGTTAAGAGTTTACTTTCTACTCCCTGAATCTGCATATTAGCATGTGCTCCTTCAAATTAAAGTAAATTTTTCTTTTACAGTAAGGACAAATACCTTCAGGTTCAGGAAGCTTTTCCGTCATTCTAATCCCTCATAGCTTAAAATAAAAATTAATAACTTTTAAATTTAAAATTAACCTAGTTTTCGCTAGGATTTTTCTCTAATCAATAAAGCATTAACTATACCTTCTTGAGATGGCCTAGAAGTAACTTTTGCTAGTCCAATTTCAGTCTTAATTGTACATCCTTTTGTAATTATACCATGTCTTACAAAATGCGGGTTTGCTGGATTTTCCTCTATTCCTAAGATTTTAACTTTTTTAATCGTGTTTGTTTTTTTATCGAGAACATTTGCAAATTCAACGGAAATCGCTTTTATTTTTACCTTTCCACCTTTTGTTATCTCAATTTTTCTTTTTTCATTATCTATT
>JAVZIY010000014.1:0-12352 GCA_038998005.1 Candidatus Aenigmatarchaeota archaeon | reverse complement strand
ATGGGAAGAATGCATGGAGAGTTAGATGCGCTTCATAAGAAATATGAAGTAGGTATATCTCCTGGACTAACCATAAATGTGAATTGTGTTAACATACCTTCAAAAAGAGTAATTTTTTGCTTAAGTGAAGTAGAAGAAATAATTAAAAACTACTGGAAATGAAGAGCTTTTAAATAATTTTTACATTATGCAAGTATTCTAGCAAATTTTTCTGAAATTTTTATAATATTAGTTTTTCCATATTCTTCTTTTTCTATTATCCCCCTTATCCTCAAATTCTCCAAAATTCTAAAAGCTTTAACTTTTCCGAATTTTGTAGAAATTTTACTTTGCAAGATTTTTCCATTATTTTGAATTATTTCTTTTAAAACTTCTTTTTCCATTTCTGGAAGTAATTCAAGAAAAGTTTCCAAATCTTTTTTTACTTTTTCCTTATTTTCTTCAATTTTTGGGAACATCAAGTAATAAACAATAGAACCGACAAAAACCCCTAGAGAAGAAAATGTTGGTATTAGAACCGGAATTGGTAAAGTACAACTACAAGCAGTTCCTTCATAAATATGAACTTGGGCATAAAGTGTGCTGAAGGAAACGCCAAAAATAAATCCTGCTAAAATTATAGTTATTAAAATCATTTTTTCTATAGTTTTCATCAAAAAGTAATTAGTTAAATATTTATTTAATATCTTTTAACTAAATTCTATGGAATTATACGATGTGATAATAATCGGTGGCTCTTCCGCAGGTTTGTCTTCAGCTATTTATGCTTGTAGAAGAAATTTGAAAACTCTTGTAATAACAAGAGAAGTTGGTGGACAAGCAGCCGAATCGCCAAAGATAGAAAATTATCCTGGATTTTTAGAAATATCTGGAAGTGAATTGATTAAAAGTTTTCAAGAACAAGCTTTAAAAGCTGGAGCTCAAATAATTTTTGATGAAGTAAATAAAATAGAAGAAATAATAAAGGCTGATAAAATTGAGTTTTTGGTTAAAACTTCTGGAGGAAGAGAATTTTTATCAAGAAGCTTAATACTGGCCTTTGGAAAAACTCCGAAGAAATTGGGAGCAATAAATGAAGATAAATTTATTGGGAAAGGAATAAGTTATTGTACAATTTGTGATGGCCCACTTTTTAAAAATAAAATAGTAAGCATTGTTGGTGGTGGAAATTCTGCTTTTAGTTCTGCTCTCTATTTAAGTTCTATTGCAAAAAAAGTTTATTTAATCCATAGAAGAGAAGAATTTAGAGCTTTTGAGAAAATTGTGGAAGAGGCGAAGAAAAAAGAAAACATTGAATTCTTGTTAAATTGTATAGTTAAAGAGGTTAAAGGAGACTATATTTTAAGAAGTTTAATAATCGAGAATTTAAAAACAAATGAAGAGATAGAATTAAAATGTGATGGTCTTTTCATTGAAATAGGCTCTGAACTTAAAACAGATTTTGTTAAACATTTGGTTAAAACTGATGAGGATGGTCAAATAGTTGTTAATTTGAGATGCCAAACTTTTTATCCTAATAGCGATGAAATAAGACCAGGAATTTTTGCAGCTGGAGATGTTACAAACATACCTTACAAGCAAGTGGTTATTTCAGCAGGAACAGGAGCAATAGCAGCCCTAGAAGTTTATAATTATTTATCTGGAATTAAAACAAAATTTTTTGGGGATTGGGTGCATAAAAATGATGGTGGAAATAAATGAGAAAAATTTTGAAGATGAAGTGATTAAAAAATCTGAAAAGGTTCCAGTTTTGGTAGATTTTTATGCTGATTGGTGCTTTCCATGCAAAGTGCTTTCACCTATTCTTGAAAAAATTTCAGAGGATTTGGAAGGAAAAATGATATTGGCAAAGATAAATGTAGACGAAGCACCAAGTTTAGCTGAAAAATATCAAATAATGTCAGTCCCAAATGTAAAACTTTTCAAAAATGGAAAAATTGTGGATGAATTTATAGGTGCTTTGCCAGAACAAGAAATAAGATACTGGCTTAAAAAGTCAGGGATAGGATGATAATTAAAGATGAATTTGGTCCTGAAAAAATTTTGGAAATTTATGATCCAAAGGTTAGACTAAATGCTATTCTAGTTATAGACAATACTGCCCTTGGACCAGGAAAGGGAGGAATAAGAATGACACCAACTGTTACAAAAGAAGAAATCTTTAGGCTAGCAAGAGTTATGACATGGAAATGTGCTTTATCAGAATTACCTTTTGGAGGAGGAAAATCAGGAATAATTGCAAGTAATGAAGAAATAAAAGACAGAAGCAGAAAAAAAGAGCTTTTAACTGCTTTTGGTAAAGCTTTGAAGGGAATAGCACCAGAAATTTACATAGCAGCTCCAGATATCAATACAGGAGAAGAAGAGATGAGATGGTTTGTTGAGGGAAACGGTAATCCCAAATCAACAACAGGAAAACCAAAGGATTTAGGAGGCTTACCTCATGAATTGGGCTCCACAGGATATGGTGTTTTTCATTCAACCTTGGTTGCCTTAGAATTCTTGTGCTTAGATATAGATGAAGTGAAAATAGCAATAGAGGGTTTTGGTAATGTTGGTTCTTTTGCAGCCAAATTCTTGGCAGAAAAAGGAATAAAAATAGTTGCCGTGAGCGATAGTAAAGGCTGCATTTACAATGAAAATGGCTTAGATATTGAAAAATTGATTGAAATTAAAAAGGAAACTGGTAAAGTAATTGAATATAAAGATGGAAAAGTTTTGCCAAATTCAAAAATTTATGGTTTGAAAGTAGATGTTCTTATACCAGCTGCTTTGGCTGATGTTATAAACTTAAATAATGTCAATGAAATTAAAGCTAAGCTTATAGTTGAAGGCGCAAACATTCCTATAACTTCAGATGCTGAAAAAATTTTGAATAGAAAAGGAGTTTTAATAATTCCAGACTTTATAGCAAATGCAGGTGGAGTGATTTCAAGCTATGCTGAATACATGGGATTTGATGAAAAAAAAGCATTTAAGCTAATAGAAGAAAAAATCAGGAGGAACACTAAGCTCATTTTGGAGAAAGCCAAAAAGGAAAATCTTTCTACTAGGGAAGTTGCTCTTGAAATTGCTAAGAAAAGAGTAAAGGGGGAATGACTTGAGGATAGCGATAGTGAGTAAGTATGATAAAAGATTTTTGAAAAAAGAATTGGAAATTTTTGGCTTCAAGATTGTCAAGAAAAATCCTGAAATTGTTTTAAGTTTTGGTGGAGATGGAACAATTTTGTATAGTGAAAGAAAATATCCTTCAATCCCTAAACTTGTTATAAAGTATAATTCTAAAATTTTTAGAAAGTATGAATATTCTTTAAAAAATTTAGAAAAAATCTTGAAAAAATTTTTAGAGGGTAATTTTAGTATTAGAGAGGAAATTAAGCTTGAAGCAGAATTTAAAGGGAAAAAACTTTTGGGCTTGAATGAAATTCAATTGCATAATAAAATTCTAACAAGAGCTTTGAGATTTTCCCTTTATGTTAATGGAAAAAAATTCAAAAATTTGATAGGAGATGGCGTGATAATCTCAACACCTTTTGGTTCTACAGCCTACTATTCCTCGACTGGTGGTAAGCCCTTTAAAAAAGGTATAGGAATTTCCTTTAACAATCTCTTCAGGAAGAAAATAAAAAGTTTTGTTGTTAATGAAAATTCAAAAATTAAGGTTAGGCTAGAAAATGGGGCTGGATTGGTTTTAGCAGATAATTGTGAGAAATACTTTCAAGTTAAAGATGGAGAAGAATTTGTCATAAAAAAATCTGAAGAAACTGCTAAGTTTATTTTCGTTTAGTCTTTTTCTTCACTCTTTTTTCAAGAATTTCTGTAAATTTAATAGCTGCCTCTTCTATTTCACTTCCCAAAACCATTGCCACACTAACCAAGGCTATTATAGCCCAAATTATTAAAATTATTAAGACGATTCCGGCTAAGGATAAATGAAGCTGCTCTAGCAAAGGTTTGAAAAGTATGAAAAAGAAGGAAGCTAGTAAAACATCTGCTAAATTCATAAAAGATCTTCTTAATCTTAACAGTCTTTGTTCAGTTATTTTCGCTCTTTCACTTCCTATATAATATGCAACAAAGCCTGCACAAGCATATGAAATATTTTTTATCTCACTAAAGGAAAGGACTATGAGAAGAATGAGAGAAAAAATTATAATTAAATTAACCAATCTTGAAGTATCTATATCCAGAATTCTTACCCCTTCTGTTAGAGGAATGAAAACTACCATTCCAAATATCCAAATTAAAAGTGCAGAAGAAATCAAAACTATGAATTTTGGAAGGCTTTTCCTCAATCTTTTAGCGGAATCTATATAAACTTCTTCTATACTTTCCATTATGAAAGTTTAGATGGAAAAGCTTAAAAACTTTATTATACAAGTATTGATAGTGAAATACAAAAGAGGAGGTTGGTTCTAACCGATTAATGACTATTTCTTAATCTACTCAGGTTGACTGGGTGGTTAATGTAGGGAGGTTTTAAAATGAGAGGTCGAAATTTTGGAAGAAGGTTCGGCAGAATAGACTTGCCTAAGCCAGTAAAGGTAGGAGAAGAGTACGATGTTGAAATAAATGAAGTAGGCTCAAAAGGTGATGGCATAGCTAGAGTAAAGAACTTTGTAGTTTTTGTGAATGGAACGAGAAAAGGAGACAAAGTTCATATAAAAATAAAGGAAGTTAGGAATAGATTTGCTATAGGAGAAAAAACCGAGCCTTCTGAAGTCGGAGAGGTTGTTGAAGAGGAAGTTGTAGAAGAAACTGAAAGTGAGGAATAAGTTTACTTTCTACTTTTTTTATTTTTAAGAGCTAGAAGCAATTATCCTTCTAGATTTTGGTAGTAAATTTTTTATTCCATCTTCTAAAGCTAAGCTACAACCTAGAATATCATCCTTACTTTTAAGTATAACAAAATTATGCGACTCGCAGTTTTCTGGTATTTTAATTTTTAAATCGCTTCCCTCCATAAATTTTCTCGTTTCCTCTTCGCTTAGCTCAAGAACATTTTTTATAGCATTTCTTCCAACAATCTGGGCTCCTTCTGGTGAAAGATGTATCTTTTCATTCCTTTTAAGTTTTCCAAAGTAAAGACCGAAAGAATTTATTTTAAGTTTTTTTAAGTCTATTTCAAAAATTTTTTTGGTAGAAAGCCATATCTTATTTTCTTTACCTTCAACAACTATAAAATCTTTTAGGTCTATCTTTGCTCTGTAGTTTTTATCAATTATCCTTTCTATTTCTTTGCTCGGATAAGCTTTTATTTTCTCAATTTGCATATGAAAAAACCCTCTTTTTCTCTTGGAACAATTCTAATAGCTTTTTTAACTTCTTCGCTAAAAACATTTCCATTCCAGCTTCCCAAACCTTCAAGATACTCTATCCCTTTAATTTTTATCTCTTCTGTTTTAAGCCCCAGCTTTCTAACAGCAAAATCAATTATTTCCTCATTTTCCTCAGGCTCTAAAGAACAGGTTGAATAAACCAAAATACCATTTTTTTCCAAGCATTTCGAAGCTGAAACCAAAAGCTTTTTTTGAATTTTTGTTAAGTAGCTCAGAGTATACTTTCCAATTTGCTGGAAAATTCTTGGGTTTAAACTTCCGCTTCCACTGCAAGGAACATCTAATAATATTTTTTCAAACTTTAATCCAGTTTTCCAAAATTTTCTTCCATCCATCATCGTAATGATAGTATTAGCAACTCCCATCCTTTGTAAATTTCCTTTGAGTGCTCTTATCCTTTTTATCTTTATATCATTAGCTACTATTGCTCCTGTATTTTCCATGATTTGAGCAATTTGGGTTGTTTTTGCCCCTGGGGCTGCACACAAATCTAATATTATTTCATCATTTTTTGGGTCAAGCACTAATGGTGGAATCATGCTAGAAGCATTTTGAATGAAAAAGTATCCAATTTGATGCTCTATCGCCTTGCTTATATTATCGTTTGTTTCCACATAAAATCCTTCCTCATAGAATTCAAGAGGTTTTAACTCCCAACCTTTTTCTTCTACTTTCTTCTTAAAATCTTTTACAGAAATTTTAAGAGTATTTACTCTTATGAATTGTGGGGGTATTTTTAAAAATTCGAAAAATTCATTTCCATATATTTTTTTATATCTTTCCTCTTGGAATTCCTTGAGTAAAAATTCCATATTAATCCTTATTTATACTATTTTTTGAAGATTTTTTAACCTAATTTTATTCGCACCTTTTAGAACTATTTCTTTTTTAACTTCAACCTCTGTCTGCTTATTCACACCTTTACAACAATCCTCTATCAAAAATATTTTAAACCTCTTTTTAACTCCATCTAGAACTATTGCTCTTACACAATATTCAGTAGCCACACCACACACAAAAATCTCCTTTACATTCTTTTTTAAAATTTTTTCTAATTCGGTATCTTCAAAGCCAGAATAGCATCTTTATCCTTTTTCATTCCTTTAGATATTACGATAGAATTTTTAGGAATTGTTAAACTCTCTCTTTAAAAAAAATTTATACATTCATTTAGATAAGGAATTATTTTGTCTGCTCCAGAAACTTCTAAGTTTCCTCCCTTACAAAAATCTTTTTGAGTATCAATTATCAGGGCTTTACTCACAAAAAACTTATTCAAAGCTATCCTTAAATTTTTTATGAAAAAATTTGTAAAAATACCAAAAGATGCAGAAATTCCTTTAGTGGGATTAATTCAAATAGGCATAATAGATAGAGGTACAAATCTATTGCAAATAAGACCAACTTCAATTTGCAATTTAAATTGCCCATTCTGCTCAACAGACTCGGGCCCATTCTCAAAATTTCATATCACAGAATATGTTGCAGAACTAGATTATTTGGTTGAATGGATTAAAGAGCTAATAAAATTTAAAGGCAAAATTCACGCATTTATAGATTCTGTTGGTGAAGCTTTAACTTATAAAAAAATAGTTGAGCTCGTGCAAAAAATTTCTGAAATAGATGTAGAAAGTATTGCAATAGAAACTAATGGTGCCTTACTTACAGAAAATCTTGTGGATGAGCTTAAAGAGGCAGGTCTTCAGAGAATAAATCTTTCAGTCCATTCTTTAAATGAAGGTTTGGCAAAAAGATTGGCTGGAGATAAAAGTTATGATGTTGAAAAAATTTTGGAAATTGCAAGGTATATAGCTGAAAGTGGTATAGAGCTATTAGTAACGCCTGTATGGATACCTGGAATAAATGATGAGGAAATACCAAAGATAATAGAATTTACTAAAAGCATAAACAAAAATAGAAGATGGCCTTTTCTTGGGATTCAAAAGTATGAAATCCATAAATATGGAAGAAAAATTGAAAGAGTAAAAGCATTAAACTGGTGGAAATTTTTTAGAAAAATTGATGAATGGGAAAAAGAGTTTAAAGTGAAGCTAAGGATTAAACCAGAAGATTTTGGCATAAAAAAAGTAAAAATTTACCCAATAGTTTTTGAAAAGAATGAAAAAGCAAGGGTAAAAATTTTGGCTCCTGGCTGGATGGAAAATGAAATGATTGGTGTAGCAAGAAATAGGAGTTTAACAATAGTGAAATGTGAAGCAGAAATAGGGGACGAAATTAAAGTAAGGATTTTAAGGAATAAGCACAATTTGTATATTGCTGAGAAAATATGATAAAGAAATCAGAGCTTCAAATTCTTCTCCAAAAATTGGCAGAGCCAAAATATCCTAAACCAAGTTTAGAGCAATATACGATAACAGGAAATTTGGCTGCCGAGATTTTAAACTTAGCTTATTTGCATGACGATATTAAGGATAAAATCGTTTTTGATTTTGGCTGTGGCTCAGGAAGGCTTGCTATAGGAGCTGCTTTACTTGGAGCAAAGCTTGTTATCGGAATAGATATAGATAAAAATGTGATAAAAGTTGCTAAGGAGAATTTAAAAAGACATGAAATTTATTCCTCCAAAAAACTGCCAGTTTTTTTTGTAATATGCGACATAAGGAATTGGTTTTCCAAGGCAGATACAATAATTCAAAATCCACCTTTTGGCATTAAAACAAGGCACGCTGATAGAATTTTTATAGAAGCTGCTATAAAATGCGGAAGGAGAATTTATACCTTGCATAGAAATGGGAGAAAGAAGACGAGAACTTTTTTGAAAAATTTTATAGAAAAGTTTAATGCAAGGGTTGAAAAAATTTTGAAGTATGAGTTTATTCTTCCGCATATTTTCAAATTTCATGAAAAGCCTAAAGTAAAATACTTTGTAGATTTGTATGTTGTAGAAAATTTGAATAAATCTTAAAGATAATAATCAATTATGGAAGAAGTAAAAGGATTAAGATGTAAAACTTCAAGAATTTCATATCTCTGGAACTATTTATTGCTAATTCTTCTTGCATTATTTTTAATTTTACTTTTACCTTACCTTAATTTTGTAGAATTATATTCTCAAATAATTTTTCTCATTATTTTTTCCATAGGCCTAATTCTTCTACTCGAGCCAGAATCTGAAAAATTAATAAAGGAATATTTTATAACAGAAAATGAGATTAAAAAAATAGAAGGAGTCTTTTCAAAAAAGGAAGTTTCTATACCATATCAAAGCGTTGCAGATGTTACTTTAATTAAATCATTAGTAGGAAAGATCTTTAATTTTGGTGATATTTTTGTAAAAGGGGTAAAGGGAAATATTAGAATAAAAGGAGTAAAAGAGCCAGAGAAAATTTTAAGGATAATTGAAAATAGGATAAGCAGATTTAAAGGAGAGGAAAGTGAGGAAGATTAGATTGCTTCCTTTTAAACCTTATTTAATTTAAATTCATGCTATTTTAAATATGAAAGTTTATATCATAGCCTTTGGTTGCTCGGCAAGCTTCTCAGATTCAGAAATAATGGCAGGCTTGTTAAAAGAAAACGGTTTTGAAATAGTTGATAGAGAAGAAAAAAGCGATCTAAATATTTTAGTTACTTGCAACGTTAAGTTGCCAACAGAAAAAAGAATGATAAACGAGATCAAAAAGTTTTCAGTTTCAAAAAAGCCTTTAATAGTTGCTGGCTGTATGCCTTCTACGCAGAAAGAATTGATTGAAAAGATTAATCCTGAAGCAAGTTTATTAGGCCCTAATTCTATTCAAAAGATTGTCGAGATTGTTAAAAAAGTTGTGGAAGGGAAAAAAATTATTTTTCTTGAAAATTTAAAAGAACCAAAAGTTTGCTTGCCAAGAATTCAGAGAAATAAAGTAATTCACATAACTCAAATTTCTACTGGATGTAATTATGCTTGTAGCTATTGTATTGTAAGATTTAACAAAGGCCCTTTATTCTCTTTTCCTTTTGATCTAATAGTAAGAGACATTGAAGATGGTATAAAAGAAGGTAAAAAAGAGATTTGGATTACTTCTCAAGACAATTCATCATACAGCTTTAATGGGAAAAATCTAGCTAATTTACTCAAGAGAATTTGTGAAATAGATGGAAAATTTTTTGTGAGAGTTGGGATGATGAACCCCGCAAGTTTGAAAAATATATTAGAGGAAATTATAGAAGCTTATAAGAATGAAAAAATTTTCAAGTTCTTGCACGTTCCATTACAATCAGGAAGTAACAAAGTTTTGGAAAGCATGAATAGAAAATATTCTGTAGAAGAATTTTTAAAAATAGTTAAAACTTTTAGAAAAGAAATTCCTGAAATAACTCTTTCTACTGATATAATAGTTGGCTTTCCTTCTGAAGAGGAAAAAGATTTTGAGCAAACTTTAAAAATTTTAAAGAAAGTTAAGTTCGATATTGTCAATATTTCAAAATTTGGTCCAAGACCTTTAACTCCTGCTAACAAAATGAAGGAATTGGACGAAAAAACTGTAAAAGAAAGGTCGAGAAAAATTTATGAGATTGTAAATAGAATTAAAAAAGAAGTTAATGAAAAATGGATTGATTGGGAGGGAGAAGTTCTAATAGACGAAAAGGGGATTAAAAATACTTGGATGGGGAGAAATTACTGCTACAAACCAATTGTAGTTGAAAACGATGAAAAAATTTTGGGAAAATTTGTTAAAGTTAAAATAGAGAAAGCAGAGAAAAATTATTTGAAAGGTGTTTTGATTTGATTATTTCAAAATTTTTCCTGTTTCCATATACCATAAATATAAGTCTAACTCAGCTAAACTTAAATTAAGCTTTTTTCCGATTTGGCTCAAAATATTTTCTATTTCCAAATATTTTTTCTTGCTCAAAGTTTTAGGTCTTTTTATAATTTTGTTTTTTTCCAAAAGTTCAAGGATATGAAAATCTATTATAGCCAAATTTTTAAAACCTATGTTTCTCAAAAAATGGCTTGCTTCCTTATAACCAATCCCCTTTATGTTATTAGCTAGCCATTCTCTAAGCATTTTCTCATCCTTAAAATTTTCTATTATTTTCTTTAGCAAGTTTTTATACTTTCTTGCTTTGATTATATATCTTGCTCTTGTTTTAGGAAAGCGATGCCCAAGATTTTTAAGCTCTTTTTCTAATTCTTCTTCACTCAAGTAAAAAAAATTATCTCCAATTTTTTCCTGAATTTCTATAGCTTTCTTAGCATTGAAATTTGCAGTAAGAATGCAAAAGCAAAGCTCGAGAAAAATTTTCTTATTAGATTTTCTATTTTCTTCAAATTCTTTAACTCTTTTCTTGACCAAGCTACCAATTTCATTTTTTAAAGCTTCTATTCCTTCTATCATCAAACCACTTTAAACTTAACCAAAAATCCATCTTCTATTTCATCTATACTTATTATTTCTGCTTTAACATCTTGCTCTTCCAAGAAAATTTTTAAATCTTCAAAATAATCATTGACTCCACAACTTAAACAGAAAGGACCGCTGAACTTTACTTCTAAAATTTTATTCTTAAAAGAAATTAACTTTGCATTAGTTTCTGGTGCTCTTAATTTGTTGAATTCTTCTATCCCTTTCTTTATCTTTTCTTTCATAAAATTCATTAAGCAGATTGTTTATAAAGTTTTATGTGAGCAAGAGAATTTATGTTATTCAAAAGCATCAGGCAAGGAAGCTTCACTATGATTTGAGGCTTGAAATGGATAAAGTGCTTAAAAGCTGGGCTATACCAAAAGAACCCTTAAACAAGAAAGGAATAAAAAGACTTGCTGTTCAAGTAGAGGATCATGATTTAAGCTATGCCAATTTTGAGGGAACAATTCCAGAAGGTTTTTACGGCGCTGGGAAGGTTGAAATTTGGGATAAAGGAAATTATGAGCTAGAAGAAATGGATAAGGGAAAAATGGTTTTTAAGATAGATGGAGAAAAGCTCAAGGGAAGATTTTGCTTAATAAAACTTAAAAAAGGAAAAAATTATTGGATCTTTTTTAAGATTTGAAAAATCTATAAAAAAGTTCAATAAAATTTAAATACTTATTTGGAAATTATTTTTTTATAAGAAAAATAGAAGGCAGGAAATGTTCGGTCCTCACTTAACATTGGATTTATATGGCTGTAACGAAGAAAAACTTTCTGATATAAATTTTATTTACAAAATTTTAGATGAACTTCCTGAATTTATGGAAATGCATAAAATCTCTCATCCTCAAGTTGTTCTTCACAAGGGAAATCCAAACTCTTTTGATAAGGGTGGTATTTCTGCTTTCATTCTAATTGCAGAAAGTCACATAAGCATTCATACTTTTATCGGCTATGGCTTTGCGAGCATAGATGTTTTTTCCTGCAAACCATTCGATAAAGAAAAGATTAAAAACTATTTAGTAAAAATTTTTGAGGCAAAAAAAGCAGAAGAGAATTTCATAGAAAGAGGTAAAGAATTTCCAAAAGATATTGAAAAAGCTAAAGTAGTGCTTCTAAAAGAAAGAAAAACTTCTTTAAAATAATTTTTAAGTTAGTAATATTTTCTCAAGAGTCAAAATAATAATTAATGAATCAGAACAAAAAAATATTTTTCATTCAAGGTATTGATTCATTTATTAGTGGAATTCTTACTATACTTTTACCTTTGTTAATGCTTGAAAGAGGAATAGACATAATTTCTATCGGTTTAGTTTATTCAGCCTTGCCAATAATTTTTCAACTAACAAGGTTTGCTTTTGCCATTCTTTCAGACTTTATAGGAAGAAGAATATTTTTCCTTTTAAACGGGATTCTAAGAGTTTTTTACAACTTGATTTACTACTTTGCTTTTTCTCCTTTAGAATTTTTGTTCGGAAAGATTGCAGAAGGGGCAAGTGGTGCTTCTCTCTGGGCTGTTAACAGGGCTTTTATCATTGAGCAAAGCAAGGAAAAATGGAAAAGCTTAGTAGAAATGAGAGTTTTTGACTCCATTTCAGAAGCCTTAGGCACTTTGCTCGCAGGTTTTCTTATAGTTTTTCTTTTTTACTCTAATGC
>JAVZIY010000013.1:12701-13695 GCA_038998005.1 Candidatus Aenigmatarchaeota archaeon | reverse complement strand
ATTGGTGAGAAAAATTTTCCTTTTATCTTTTTTTTTGGTATGAGGAGTAAAGCAATCCATGAAGAATAGATTATTATCAGTATAATGGTTATTGCAATTAGCAAATATTCGATTAACATCAATTGAATAAATACTTTTAAAATTAATAAAAATATGGATGAGCTTAAGAAAAGTTTATTTAATAGCTGGAATAATTTCTTTAGTTCTTTATCTAGCAGGTTTATTTACAGGTTATTTATTTCAGCAAGTTGTTTTTAGCGAGGTAGAAAAGAATATAGAGGATTTGAAAAAGGATTTGGAAAATGCCCAACTCGAATATATGTTCTTAACTCTAAAAGCTAAGGGAAGCTGTCAAATTCTTTCTTCTTTAACAAATGATCTAACATCAAGGCTTTATTCAATACTTAATGAGCTAATAAAACTTGAAGGTAGGCAGGACCAAAGGTTAGCAGATGCCAAGAATGATTATACTATGCTCGCAATAAGAGCATGGATTCTTAAAAGCAATACAAAAGAGGTTTGTGAAGAAGACGTTTTGCCTATTTTATATTTATACTCGGTCCCATGTGATGAATGCTTAGAACAAGGAAAAATTTTGGATGAAATTAAAGTTATATATCCCAATAAAGTTTTGACATTTACGATAGATTCAGGAGTAAATTTACCGATAGTTCAGACTTTAATTAAATCTTACAATATAACAAAAACTCCTGCTTTAGTAATAGAGGAAGAAGTTTATCAAGGACTAATAAGCAAAGAAGAAATTAAAGGAATAATTTGCTCAAAGCTTAAAAGTATAGCATGCTAAAGTAGTTTCAGTTTTCCTGTAATCTCATCTATTTTATTTTCTTCTTCAGGCCCTATAGCTAAGCAAATTACCTCTCCCTTTTTTACTTGAGTTAATCCCGCATCTCTAATTAAAGCATGAGGCAATTTTTTACTTCTAGCTTTTTTATAAATTTCCCTTAATTCTTTAAGATTTTCAACTTTTAAA
>JAVZIY010000013.1:0-12691 GCA_038998005.1 Candidatus Aenigmatarchaeota archaeon | reverse complement strand
TTGCTCCGGTTCTTTCCCATTCTTCAAGTATTTTTCTATTAACAAGTTTAATAGCATCTAAGGAAGCATGAGCAGCATGTGCGGCAATTTTACCTTTTCCAATTTTTAAATCTTTTCTAAAAATTATTACTTGCTTGTACATTACATCATTCCCAGCCATATCATAAATTGAGGTAAAGCAAAGTAGCTGATATAAGCTATTAAAATACATCTGATTGCCTTCCCTACGAAGACACCTAATAAAAATTTTTTAACATCATAATTTCCTATACCAGCAGAAATTCCTATTATATCAAATGGAAAAGGAACAAAAGCTGCAATAGGCAAAATCAAGAAGCCATGCTTTTCAAAAAGCTCTTTTAAAAATTTAACAGTTTTCCCAATTTTTTTATTAACTTTTTTCTCCTCTATTATTTCTCTGCTTCCTAAACCAATTAAATATCCTGTTATTTCTCCAAAAGTAGCTCCAGCTCCAGCAGAAATTCCTACTAAAAGTGGATGAAGACCTAAGCCGATCGCAGCGAATGAAATTATCACATCAAGAGGAAAGGGTATAAAAATTGTTGAACTTCCTACTAAGCTCGCTGTAAAAATTCCTAAGTAGGAAAATGTTTTTATAAGCCAAAGAAAAAATCCTGAAATTTCAATCATAATTTAAATTTCTTTTCAGTTTTTAAATTCTATTTAAACTTAGCAAATAAAAATTTAATTATGAAGGTTTTAGTACCCTTGGCAAATGGTTTTGAAGATATAGAAGCATTTACTGTTATCGATGTTTTGAGAAGAGCTGGAATAGAAGTAGATACTGTTGGAATCCCAAGCAATATGGTAACTAGTAAAGTTGGTTTAAGAGTTATAGCTGATAAGGCTTTAAAAGATGTTAAAATCGAAGAATATGATGGTATTATTTTGCCGGGGGGAGATCCTGGTTATAAGAATCTTGAGAAATCAAAAGAAATAATAGATATGATTAAAAAAATGGATGAGAAGAAGAAACTAATAGCCGCTATTTGTGCTTCTCCTTCTATTTTAGCTAAGATAGGAGTATTAGATGATAAAAAAGCAACAATTTATCCTGGCATGGAAAAATTAATTCCCCATCCAAGAGACGAGAAGGTTGTTTTTGATAAAAATGTTATAACATCACAGGGTCCTGGAACTGCGATTGAGTTTTCATTGAAAATTGTTGAATATCTTTCTGGGAAGCAGAAAGCTTTAGCCTTAAGAAAAGCATTGGTAGTTTGAAATGAATAATTTAGAGAAAAAGATATTGAGAGAAATCAATCGAAAACAAGTTTTAAGAAAAGTTGAGATTAAGAGTTTCTTAAAAATTAAGGATGGAAAAAAAGTTGAAGGAGTAATAAAAAAATTAATAGATAAAGGTTTTATAGTTAATGTTCCATTTATAGAAAGTTGTGTGGCAATAACCCAAAGGGGGATGAGAGAATTAGAAAAGTAGAGAATGCCTTAAAGGATGCTTTAATAGGAGTAATAATATTGCTTATAATTTATTTCATTTCAGATATCTGCTCTTCTTACATAAATGTCTGTGTTCAAGTAAATGGAAGTTATAAGTGCAAACTGGAACCTGTAATCAATTTAGTTCCAAAAATTTCTGAATGATTTTTTAAAAATAAACAAAAATTAAATAATAACAAGGACATATGAAAATTAAAGCCCCGTCGTCTAGCGGCCAAGGATTCCGGGCTTTGGGCATTTCCCAAAGCTTTGAAAAAGGATGAGAGAAACCCGGAGACGGCGGTTCGAAATTCAAACGAAAATCCGCCCGGGGCTACTTCTTTTCTCAAAAATTTATTTAAAAATTTTTATTGCGAACGTGAGATAGCATTATTTGGACTATTTTTTAATTATTTTTTCTATGATTGGAGGGAGAATTAAAAAAGCAAGAAGACAGGATATGGTTAAGTAAATATTTTTTGAAAGAGAGACCAAAAAACCGAAAGATGAAAGCAAAAAGCATCTTGGTATTGAACCTATTAGAGTAAAAATAAAAAATTTTTTAATGTTCATATTACCAAGTCCAGAGCCTATGGAAAAAATTTTGTATGGAACAAAAGGTATTATCCTTCCAATTAATATGGATACATCTCCCCATTTTTTAAACCAATTTTCAACAAATTTCAGATTTTTTGGGTCAATAAAAAGGTATTTCCCATAATTTTTAAGAAAAAGATTTCCGCTTTTCCCTATTTGATATCCCACTAAGGAGCCTAAGCTTGAGCCTATGCCACCGAAAATTCCTATTAATAAGGGAGAAATTCCCATCAAGCCGGCTGAGACCAAAATAGCTTCTGAAGGGATGGGTAAAATACTAGATGAAAGAAAAGTCCCAAGAATTATTCCACCAAAGCTATAGCTCTTAACAATTTCTTGAATAAAAACTATTAGATCAAACATAAAAATTACTTTGAACTTTCTAAAACTTAAGAATTTTAATTTCAATAAACTAATTGATGATAGAAAAAACTGCTTTGGTCATTCTAACAAATTTGATTCCTGGTGTTGAGCAAGTTGGGGGAATTCCTCTTGGTCTTTCCTTGGGTCTAAGCCCAACTTTTACTTTTTGCATTTCTGTTTTAACAAATTCTTTACTCTTCTTTCCCATATTTTTTGCCTTAGAGCTTTTTTATTGGAGGCTATTTTCAAAAGTAGATTTGATAAGGAAATATATAGAAAAAGCTAGAGAAAAAGGTAAGCCATATGTAGAAAAATATGGAATAGTTGGAATTACTTTATTAATGCTTTTGCCCTCGCCCTTTAGTGGGACTTATACTGCAAGTATATTAAGCTGGTTTTTGGGTCTTAACTGGAAAAAATCCTTTCTCGCAATATTTATAGGATCTTTTATTGGCGGAATTTTTGTTCTACTCATTTCCCTAGGAATAATTAAATTAATCTTCTCAATACCCTAAATTTTATTGAGAAAATGATGGAAATTTTGATAATTTTCCTTTTTATTATCATTTTCTATCTCTTGTTCAAGAATATAGAGTGGAAAATTAAGTTTGAGCAAAGGATTAAAGAGTGGGAGGAAAAAGAAGAGAGAAGAATAAGGGAGGATGCGATAAAAAGAAGTGCAAGAGCTTTGTCTGGAAAAACTTTAGAAAAGCTTGTACCATTTCTTGAGAATTTCCCTTATAATGCTCATGATATAAGATGGATTGGCGATCCAGTTGATTTAATAATTTTTGATGGCTATTCTTCTGAAGGAAAGGATTTAAAGCAAATAGTTTTTTGCGAAGTAAAATCTGGAGAAAGTAAGCTTAGCGAAGCCCAGAAAAAAGTTAAGGAATTAGTTGAGAAGAAAAGAGTAAAATGGGATGAATTTAGGATTTAAAAAATAGAAAAAAGGAAGAAGAATTGAGAAAAATTAAAAAAAGTTAGAATCATTTATTTCTTCTTTTTCTTTGCCAAAGTTTGCACCTCCGAATTTTTCTATTTATTATTTCTCACACTCACTTAAATAAATTTTTCTTCTTCAAAATACAAATTTTATTATGAAGATTAAACTTTCTGCAACTTTTGTTGGCAATTGCGATATTTGTAAAAAGGAAAAAATCGTTTTTACAGCAGGAGATGAAGATAGCAAAAAAGTTGTTACAGTTTGTGAGGATTGTGCAAAAAAGCTTGGAGATATGCAAGTTTCAGAAGTAATAGAAAAATATGGATATAAAGATGAAAAAGCTTTTGAAAGAGGAATAAGGATTCTTCACTCAAGTGGTAAGAATTCTTAATTTTTTCTTTCTTAAAGAAAAGGATTATGAAGAAAAAATATCTTTTATTATTTTTCCTCCCTCTTATTTTCTTACCTTTTCTTTTTGGCAAAAATTCTTCAAATAAAACCTTAGTTACTGTTGCAAAAGTTATAGATGGTGATACTTTTGAATTAGCCAATGGCAAGAAAGTTAGGCTTTTAGGAATTGATGCTCCTGAGAAAAACAAATATTTTTACACAGAAGCTAAGGAAAAGCTTAAAGAATTGATAGAAAATAAAAATGTTTTTCTTGAAGTTGATGCTACAAATTCAGATAGTAGTGGAAGGCTTTTGAGATATGTTTTTGTTGGCAACACTTTTGTTAATTTAGAAATGGTTAAGCAAGGTTTTGCAAGTGTTTACATATTTTCTCCGAACGAAAAATATTCTTCTCAGCTTTTAGAGGCAGAAGAATATGCAAGAAGGAATAAATTTGGAATTTGGGGAAGATTTTCTCAGTTTAGCGATTGCATTAAAATAAAAGAATTTCATTTTGATGCTAAAGGTGATGATAGTAAGAATTTGAATGATGAGTATTTTATTCTGAAAAATGATTGTAGCTTTTCAATAAATTTAACTGGTTGGAACATAAAAGACAGAAGCTTTAACTCTTTCTTTTTGCCAGATTTTTTACTTGAAGAAAAAGCTGAAGTAAGGATTTGTTCAGGTTCTGGAAATAATACAAGAAATGAAATTTTTTTGAACAACAAATATCCAATTTGGAATAATGATCAAGATACTCTATACCTAAGAGATGAAAAAGGAAATTTAATTTTGGTTTATTCTTACCCTTGAGTTTCAAATATTTATTTTTAATCTTTTGATTATTTAATATGCTTTTTGAAGATAGAGTAAAAGCAGTGTACAAAGAATCAAAAAGTATTCTTTGTGTTGGTTTGGACCCAGTGCCAGAAGTTCTTCCTCCTAAATATGATTTAAGAGATTGGGCTATAGAAATGATCAATTCAACTTATAATGTTGCTCTTGCGTTCAAAGCAAACTTCTCGGGCTATGTTGGCAGTGGAGAGGATTTAGAAACTCTTAAAGAGGTATGTAAATACGTTAAAGATAAGGGAAGATTGTTTATTGTTGATCCAAAAGCAAATGATGTTGGGTTTACTGCAGCAGAATATGCAAGAAGATATTTGAAAGAAATTGATGCTGATGCCTGTACTGTTAATGCATTACCATGGCTAAACGATGTTATAGATTCTTTTACTCCTTACTTGGACGAAAAAGGAATTTTTGTTCTAACTTATACAACAAGCCCTAACTCAGAGATGTTTTGGAATTTGAGGATAAATAACATTCCTATGTGGAGATTTTTAGCATTAAAAGTTGCAAATGAGTGGAGCCAAAAACTTCCAAAACAAGATTATTCTTCAGTAGGAATAGTTGCAGGTCCTAGAGACGAAGAATTAGCATGTTGGATAAGAGGTGTTTGTGATACTCAAATTATACTTGCTCCTGGCCTAGGAATTCAACAAGTTCCTGTCAGAGTTTTAAAATATCTTAAAAAAGAAGGAACAAGTTTTCCTGGTGTGATTGGGAATGTAGGAAGAGATATTGCTGGTGAATGGAGAAAATACCCAGAAGAAGAACCTTTCGAGGTAATAAAAAGAAAAGCTGAAGAATGGAATAAACTTTTGGAGGAGGTTATAAATGGAGGAAGTAAAATTTGACGAGAAAAAATTCATAGAATTCTTGGTAAAAAGAGATTGTATAGGTTTTTATGAGGAACCGGTAAAACTTTCTTCTGGGCAAGAAAGTTCATGGTATGTTAACTTGAGAATACTTCAGGAAAATTTTGTAAGACTTGACGATTTTGCTAATTTTATCAAGGATTTTCTAGTTTCAAGAAAACTTAATGGATATCCTTTAGTTGGAGTTCCGGAATCTGCAACTCTTCCAGCTATAAAAGTAAACGAAAAGCTTGGGTTTGAAGAATTTATTTTACTACGTTCTCAACTCAAATCTCATGGTGTTTCTGGAAAGTTTCCTTACAGTCTTTCTCCTGTAGACATTTCTGGTAAAACTTTCAATTTGCTTGAAGATACGGCGACAACTGGAGATTCTGTCATAACAACTGCTTTGCATTTGTATGAAGGTGGAGCAAAAGTTAATTCCATAATAGTAGTTTGTTACAGAGAAGATAGAAGATGGGGAGGCACTTTTCCTGAAAATTATATCATAGGTTATATGGGAGTGCCAGTTTATTGCATGAGTAGGGCAAGGAATATCCTACCAATTGCTATAGAAGAATTGAAACCTAGCAAAAAAGTTATAGAAAGTTTAATGAAGGAATATAGAGGACATGTTGATATTTACAGTTTTCTTTATGATTATTATCAAAATAGTTTTTAAAATTGAAAAATAAAATTTTCTTGTCGAAAATATGAAAAAAATGGTAGAGCAAACATTGATTTTAATAACAGTTTTTGGTATAGTAAGTCTGCTTGGTGATATAATTTACGAGGGAGCAAGAGGAATTAATGGTCAATATTTACAAATTCTCGGAGCAAGTGCAGCGATAATTGGTTTTTTCACAGGCTTGGGAGAATTTTTTGGCTATGCTTTAAGAGCAGTTTCTGGCTATATTTCAGATAAAACAAAATCTTATTGGTTATTAACTTTTCTTGGTTATGCCTTGCTTGTTTCTATTCCTTTTCTTGCTTTGGCAGGGAACTGGCAAATTGCTATAGTTTTTATAATTTTGGAAAGAATAGGAAAAGCTGTAAGAAATCCTGCAAGAGATACAATTATTTCCTATGCTGCAAAAAAAGTTGGCACAGGCTTTGGTTTTGGAATTCATGAATTTTTAGATCAAATTGGTGCATTAATAGGTCCTTTACTGATTTCAATAGTTTTTCTTAATTTCAAAACAATAAGCTTAGGAGAATACAGATATGCCTATTCTCTTCTCTTGATACCATTTTTTGCTTTAATGATTTTTCTATCCCTTGCTTACTTTTTCTTCAGGCACTCTAAAATAGAAAAGGAAAGAAAGAAGAAGAAAGAAAAATTTTCAAGAATTTTTTGGCTTTACATTTTCTTTACATTTGTTACAACTCTTGGTTTTATAAATTTCGTGATTTTAGGTTATCACTTTAAGTTAAAAAATGTTATTCCAGAAGCGCAAATTCCTTTGCTCTATTCCTTAGCTATGATAGCTGATGCAATAATAGCTCTGCTAATAGGAAAAGCTTACGATAAACTTGAGAAAAAGAGTAAAAAATCAGGTTTACTTCTATTAATCTTGCTTCCTTTACTAACTTTAACAATTCCATTCTTAGTTTTTACTTACAGTTTTGTTTTAATAATTTTTGGAGTTGTAACTTTTGGTATAGTAATTGGTTCACATGAAACGATAATGAGAGCTGTTATTGCTGATATAACACCAATCTCAAAAAGAGGTTCTGGTTATGGAATTTTCACAGCATTTTACGGTTTTGCTTCGCTAATAGGTTCATCTTTAGTCGGAATTTTTTATGAAATTTCTATTTCTTATTTAACAATTTTTATTTTCATCACGCAAATCTTTGCTTTAGTAATTTTTTATCTTCTCAAAAGAAAAATAAGCTAAAGCTATTTATTTCTTTTTCCTCCATTAACATCGAATCTAGGTCTAACCTCACAAAATTCAAGAGGAGAAGAACATTTTGAGCATAAAGGAATACCAGATTTAATTACAATTTCATCTAAATTTAGCTTCCCATGTTTAGGACAAAAGCACTTTGCCTTCATCTTATCCTCCTCTATAACCAGGAATCTTAAGAGAAATTAAGCTTGCTATAGCTTCTATCAGTTTTGGCTCAGCTACTATTATATCACTTGTGGTAACAATTCCAACTATTTTACTTCCTTCTTTTACAGGAAGCCTTTTAATCTTATGTTTAAGCATTAGGTCAACAGCATCATCTATCTTTTTATCTGCTTCTATCGTAACAACATCCTTTGACATAACTTCGCTTACCTTTATTTCATCCAAGTTTTCATCTCTAGCGACAAGATTTAAAATATCCCTTTCAGTTAAAATGCCAACAGGATTTTCATTTTCCATTACAATCAAGCTTCCTATATTATATCTAGCCATAGTTTTAGATGCTTCTCTTATACTTGCATCAGGCTTTACAACTACAACTTCCCTTTTCATTATATCCTTCACTAGCATGCTCTCACTATAATTTTAAATTTTAAAATTAATTAGCTTATCCTATATAACCAATTTTTTCTTTTTCTTCCTCTTCAACTTCCTTTATCTTTTTAGTTCTCTCAATAAACTTTTCATAATATTTAATCATCTTCTGATTTATACTTGGTGTTATCTTCTTAAGTGCTTCTTCAAAATGCTTTTTAGTTACTTCTTTTGATTTAATATTTTCTCTTAAAGCATTCATTGCAGCTTCTCTACACAAGGCTTCCAAATCCGCTCCGCTAAATCCTTCTGTCTTCTTTGCTAAATCTTTTATATCAACATTTTTGAGTGGCATATTTTTTGTATGAACTTTTAATATTTCTAACCTTCCTTTTTCGTCAGGAGCAGGAACTAAAACAAATCTATCAATTCTTCCTGGCCTAAGCAATGCAGGATCAACCAAGTCAGGTCTATTTGTAGCTGCTACAATTACAATATTTTTCATTTCCTCTATTCCAGACATTTCTGTTAGCAATTGTGAAACTATTCTTTCTGTAGCTTCATGCATGCCAAGTCCTCTTCTTGGAGCTAAAGCATCTATTTCATCAAAAAATATTATGCAAGGGCTAACCTGCTTTGCTCTTTTAAATAATTCTCTTATTCTTTTTTCACTTTCTCCGAACCATTTACTAAGCAATTCAGGCCCCTTCACAGAAATGAAGTTAGCCCCACTTTCATTCGCAACAGCTTTTGCTAAAAGAGTTTTACCACAACCAGGTGGCCCATAAAGCAAAATACCTTTTGGTGGAGTTATTCCTAATCTTCTAAAACTTTCAGGATTTTTCAGAGGCCATTCAATCATTTCCCTTAATTGCTGTTTTACTTCTTCTAGCCCGCCAACATCTTCCCATTTAACTTTTGGTATTTCAACCAAAACTTCTCTCATCGCTGAAGGTTCAACAATTTTCAAAGAATTTTCAAAATCTTCTTTTTTAACTATTAGCTTCTCCAAAACATCCTTCGGCAATTCCCCCCCTTCTTTCCATTTTATTTCTGGCAAAACTCTTCTTAAGGCGTTCATAGCAGCCTCCTTACATAATGCCATTAAATCTGCTCCTACATACCCATAAGTGACATCTGCAAGCCAATTTAAGTCAACATCTTTATCCAATGGCATGTTTCTTGTATGGATTTTTAAAATCTCTAATCTCCCTTCTCTATCAGGAACAGGAATTTCTATTTCTCTATCAAAGCGACCAGCTCTTCTTAGTGCAGGATCTATAGCATTGGGAATGTTTGTGTTGTGTAGGAGTATAGGAGTTTCTCCACCGAAAAACGCTTCTCCTTCACATCCACACAAATCATAAACATAACCATTATATCTTTTTTTAGTAATTTTTTTTATTCTAGCAAGTTTCTGGAAGCTCTTCTTTTTTTGATTCACGAACGGGTTATTTGTTTTTCCTATTCCTAATCTGTAAGCAATAGTATCCTTTTCAATTGTTTGTCCATCAATTTTTCTTCCAGCTTTAGCTTTAAATTTACTTATATAGGATTTGATACCATGCATTCTACATAACCAATTTAACTCTACTATGAGCCTTTTGCTTATCGAGGTTATTTCGATCCCGCCTCTTTTGTTGAAATAACCATCTCCTAAGGTGTAAGCCCTTAAGAACTCTAAGAAATATTCTAGAGGTAATTCGAATAAGAACCAAGGCACTTTCTTATTTTTTGCTCCTTTACCACAATACCTACTAAAGAATTCTGCTAATAGCTTTATATTATAAGTTATATTGCATCTATTTTTAATTCTTCTAACAATAGGTTTAACTCCAAAAATCTTTAGCATTTTTCTTTGAACATCTTCTATAAGACTCTTTTCATGCGAACCAAAGCAAAAATCAAGTGCCTTTGTTGAAGATCCCTCTGCCACATAATAACCAAAAAGGCTCATCAATTCTGGTGTTACATCAACATACATTGGTATTTTTCCTACATATTTCATAATCCTTGGTTGTTGAAGCCCTCTTTGCCATCTATGTATAGCAGAAGGATGTACACCAAACTCAGCACAAATTTCTGGAGCGGAAAAGACGCCTGAAATTGTGGTTTCAAAAGCTAATTCAGTTTCAAAGTTATAAACAGGCAATACAATTTTTTTGACATCTAAAAACTCATGTGACCTTATTTCCATATTATTTGTTCTGTTAACTTTATATGGTAAGTCAACAAGGCAATCACCAACTTTAAGTTCATCTACTCTTTTTGGTTCAATTCCATGTTTAGTTCTAACAAAAACAGAATGATTTCCTGTAGTTTTAATTTTTCCTCCATTGAATTCAATTTCGAAAATTTCTTTGGCTTTATGCCTAAAGACACTTCTGACTGGCTTGAAAGCACTACACTTGAAAAATGTCCATGGGAAATTCTTTTTAGTTTTCATTTTTTCCATCCCTAGTACAAAGACTTCTTCAACATTTTTTTCTACACCTTCCACACCTTTTTCATAAAATTGATCAACAAATTTTCCTATTGGTACTAATTTTACTACACTTTTTTCTTTAATCAAAATTGGTGTATCTCCAGTTACGCTAGCAGCAATTACCACAACTTTGCCCCTTGATTTAAGTCCATCCATCAAACTTAAAAGTTGTGCAACAGTTCTTTTTTCAACTTCACCAGAAACTTCTTCCCTCTTTGGAGCTATTGCATCTATCTCATCTATAAATATTATGGAAGGAGCATTTTTCTCTGCTTCTTCAAAAATTTTTCTTAAATTTTCCTCTGTTTTACCATACCACATTGAGTAAATTTCTGGTCCGCTAATCGAATAGAAGTTAGCCCCACTTTCATTCGCAACAGCTTTTGCTAAAAGAGTTTTACCACAACCAGGTGGCCCATAAAGTAAAACACCCTTTGGTGGGTCTATTCCTAATCTTTCAAACAGTTCAGGATATCTTATGGGCAATTCAATCATTTCCCTAACTTTTTGAACAATATCTTTTAGTCCACCAATATCTTCGTAAGTTACTACAGGTATTTTTCTTTCTTCTACCAATGCAGTTGGAGCCTCTGGTAAAATTTCAACTTCTGTCATCTCATCAATTCTAACTATTCCTGAAGGGTCTGTATTTGTTACTATGAACTTTGTTTCTCCAGAAAAAGGAAAGAAAACTTCTGGGAAGAATTCGTCAAAGCTCATACCAAACATGCTTTCAAATATATCGTCATGCCTACTTTTCTTAATAACTGGAGAAGGAATTATTATATCCCCTTTTGTTACAGCTCTCATGTAAAGATTTTGCTTTATGAGATTTGGAGAAACATGAATTATTACACCCTTTTGTGTTGGAGCAATTACAACTTTTTTAGCTTCTTTTACATCTGCTTTTCTTATTTTTACATATTCTCCTACTCCTGCCCCACAGTTTCTTCTCATTATACCATCCATTCTTATTAAATTTAGGCCAACATCCGCAGGATAAGCTCTTACTGCTATTGCTCCCGTTTTTCTTTTTCCCTCTATTTCAACTACATCTCCTTCCTTAATTCCAAGCTCTTGCATAATCTTAGAGTCAATCCTAACTATCCCCCTTCCAGCTTCTTCCCTTGCTGTTAGTTCACCAACTTTTAACCTAACTTCTTTTTCACTCATTCTTCTCACTCAAAAATATTTTCATCAAGTATAACTTTAAACATTCTCCAAATAACTTTATCCTCCCACTCTTTTAGAAATTCAACTATTTTTTTAATATGATTTTCTGGAATTATAAAGCTACTTTGGTCTACTTTTAAATGTGGGATTTCGTTTAAAATCCCATTTCTTTCATAAGAATATACCCTTTCTTCTTTCCTTATTATTTGTTTCCATCCATAGAGATATCTAAAAAATTTATTTCTCTCATAGTTGCTCTCAAATTTTTCTGAATCTACTGAAAAGCAGATTAAAACTGCTTTTTTCATAGTTTAGATTATTTACACTCTAAATATTTAAACTTTTTGTTTTTTTAATTTTAAGATAATCAATTTCTTAAAGAAAAATTTTTATCCTTCAAGCAAATTATTAATTTTATGAAAATTGTGATTTGTGCCAGTTTGGAATTTACATATAAAATAAAGGAAATTGCCGAACAACTAATTAAATTAGGACATAAAGTTATAATACCAAAAACTTCTGAAATGATTTTGAATGGAAAGATAACATTAGAGCAAATTAGACAAGAAAAAGAAAATGGTAAAATTTCGATTAGAGCAAAGAGAAGTAATGTTATAAAATATTACTTTGAAAAAATTAAAAATTCTAATGCAATTCTTGTTTTGAATTATGATAAAGGAAGAATTAAAAATTATATTGGTGGAAATGTTTTTCTTGAAATGGGATTTGCACATGTATTGGGTAAAAAAATTTTCTTACTAAATGAGATTCCTGATATTTTCTACAAAGATGAAATTAAAACTATGAGCCCGATAATATTGAAAGGGAATTTAAATAAAATCAAATAAAAAAACAAAAAAGTTTTACATAGATTTAGCTAATTTTTTTCCGATGATGAAGACTACTAAAAGTATTACAACCCAGTTTATTAGTTGAGCTATAAAATCTCCTATCATGAATTTAGATTCCCCAACCTCCACCGCAATCTCTGGATTTAGAAAACCTAGGTAAGGACTATATATCGGTGTGATTATATCTTTTACTAAAGCTTGCACAAGTTGTGCTGTTGCAATACCTACTATGAATGCTAGTGCGACTGAAATTATCTTTTGTTCTTTCAAAA
>JAVZIY010000012.1:0-13824 GCA_038998005.1 Candidatus Aenigmatarchaeota archaeon | reverse complement strand
TAAAGGGACTCCTACTGCATAGCTTTTTCTAGGAACTTTTTTTGATACTCTAGTATAAGGTCTTTCTATTTTTCTTACTGTCCTACCTGGTCTTAAAGCCATAAAACCACTCTTATTTTAAAGATTTGTTCTTAAATTATTCATAAATTGATAATTTAAAAATTTAAATAAACAATTGAAAATAAAATTAGAGGTGTAAAAATGGCAGAAAAGAAATCCTTGGTAGTAAAATCAGCAGTTAGAAATCTTGTAAAAGGTTTTAGAGTAAGTCCAGACTTTTTCACTGCTCTTGATAAGATGATCGGCGAACAAATAAAATGTGCAACGGCAAGAGCTAAAGCAAATGGAAGAAAAACACTAAGAGGCTATGACTTATAATATTTAAATTTCTATTTTCTTTTTTTCTTTTAGTGAGATTATGGCAAAAAAAGTTTTTCAACCTGCAATTCAAAGACTTTTCTATAGAGTTTTCGTTTGTAGAGTTTGTAAAGCAAAGATGAGAGCAGATCCTGCTAAAGTCAGGGAAGGAAAAGTTAAATGTAGAAAATGTGGTTCAAAAGCTTTAAGACCAAAGAAGAGACCTGTATGATAGAATATATAACAACCCGGACTCTGGAAAATTTAAAGGGTGAAGCTAAAGGAAAGGTCAGAATTTTAAAGTTAAAGGGAGAAGAAAATGGGAAGGTTGAATTTAAATGTCCTGAATGTGGATATGAAGGAAGTTGGGAGGAAAGATGGGAAGAACCTTTTCTTCAAGGAAGTGGGATAAACCAAAAGTTTAACCTTAAATGTAAAAGTTGCAACTTCTCTATAAAGATTTCAAAACTCAAGAAAGAAATCAAAAAGAAAAATGCATAAAATAAAATAATATTTGTGAGCATAAAAATTTCTTACGGTAATGGGATTGGTATAAAAATTGATGGAGAAACTATTTTGCTTGATCCAAAAGTTTCTGACTTCATTTCTTTTGTTTCTCATGCACATTTTGACCATACGCCCTATGAAATAGTAACAAAACCATATTGCACAGAAGAAACTTTTGAACTTATAAAAACTAGAAATATACATTTTGATGCAAATTTAGTTAAGGAAAGAAAGCCAATAAACTTCGATAATTTTTTTGTAGAACTTTTAAGTTCAGGTCACATGCTCGGCTCAGTTCAAGTTTTTATTGAAACAAAAAATTATTCCATACTTTACACAGGAGATTTTAAAACAAGTGAAAGTCTAACCTGTAAAAGAATGGAGATAAGAGAGGCGGATATTTTAATACTTGAGTCCACATTTGGCTTTCCTGGAATTGCTTTTCCTAGCTTAGAGAATGTAAGAAAGGAACTTATAAATTGGATTGAAGAACAATTAAAAAAAGGTTATTCGATAAATCTTGGTGGATACCCAATAGGAAAATCACAAGAAATAATAGCAATTCTCAATAAAAATAAAATTTTACCAAGAGTTTCGTCCAGCATAAAAAAATACTCAGAAATTTACAATAAATTTGGTGTAAATTTAAGATTTGAGGAAAATTCAAATGTTAATGTTAAACCTATAAATATTGTTCCTTCTATTAAAAACAAAAATTACAAAAATTGTGTTTTAAGTGGCTGGACATTAATAAAAGATTTTGGAACTTTTGGTCTACCATTGTCTGACCATTCTGATTTTAACCAGATTTTAAGTTTTGTTAAAGAAATAAACCCGAAAAAAGTCTACTGTGTGCATGGATATACAAAGGAATTGGCCTACGCTATAGAGAGAAAATTAAAAATCCCAGCATATCCTTTATCAAAAATCCAGCAAAAAAGCTTGCTTGAATTTAAAATTTAAAAAATATAACAACAAAATTAATTAAATGAAAGTAATCGGTTTGACTGGAACTCTTTGTTCTGGAAAGGGAAGTGTAAAGGAAATTATTTCAAGAAAGGTTAATTGCTATACAGTTTCCCTTTCCTCTGTGATTAAAGCAGAAATAGAGAAAAAGAAAGGAGAATTTACCAGAAAAGTTTTGCAAAACAGAGGTAATGAATTAAGAAAAAATTATGGTTTAGATATATTAGCAAGACTTGCAACGGATTACATGCAAAGGGATAAGGAAATGCTAATAGTAGATGGGATAAGAAATCCTGGAGAGGTCGAATATCTAAGAAAAAAATTTGGAAAGAATTTCTTTCTCATAGCTGTGGATGCACCAAGAGAAATAAGATTTGAAAGAATGATTAAAAGGAATAGGAAAGATGATCCAAAGACATGGGAAGAGTTTTCAGAAATAGATGAAAGGGATTTGGGAAAGGGGGAGCCAGAATATGGGCAGCAAGTTAAGAAATGTATGGAAAAGGCTGATTTTTTAATAGTAAATGATAAAGATATAAAGGACTTAGAACAAAAAGTTGATGAAATAATATTAAAAATAAAAGGTTAATAAATGATTTTATGAAGGTAAAACTGATTGCTTATACACCCAATCCAGAGCTTGTTGTAGCATCATCTGCAACTACATCCTTTAAATCAAAGCCTCCTTCACACACTTTTGAAAAATATTCAAAAGGTGAAGATGAAAAAATTAAAAAAATAATTAAAGATTTGATAAGACATAACCATTTATCTCCTATAGAGCATGCATCCTTTACATTTGCATTAGAAGAAGTTTCAAGAAGTTTAACGCATGAGCTTGTCAGACATAGAATAGCTTCTTATACTCAACAAAGCCAAAGGTATGTAAAGGTTAATACAGAAAGTGAAGATTGGTTTGTTATACCTAAAAGTTATACTGGAAAGAAAAGGGAAGAATTTATAGAAAGGATGAAAATTATAGCAAGGTGGTATGAGCAAGATTTAAAAGAAGGGATAAAATATGAGGATGCAAGGTTTATTCTTCCGAATGCGACAAAAACTAATATAGTTGTTACCATGAACGCAAGAGAGCTTTTGCATTTCTTTAATTTAAGGTGTTGCCAAAGAGCGCAGTGGGAAATAAGGGAAGCTGCAACAGAAATGTTAAAACAGGTTAAAAAAGTTGCCCCAACAATATTTGAAAATGCTGGGCCAAGCTGCATGAAAGGCTTTTGTCCAGAAGGGGACTTAATGCCGGAAGAATGCAGAAAAGTTGGGGTAAAAGAGATACAGAAAAAGTTTTTAGGGTTGAAGTGAATGGGTATAAAAGGCTTGATAAGGGATATAATAATGGCATTCGTAGCTTTTCAGCTTTTAACTAGAGGTATGGATAATCTTCATCTAGCCTTAATACTAATAGTCACTGTAATATTTTTCACTATATTTGGATTTTTAAAAATTTTAAGATGATCTTATGGATAAAGAGAAGATAATCAATTTAGTTAATAAACAAGAGAAATGGAGAAGAGAAGAATGTATAAATTTAATTGCTTCAGAAAGCGTACTTTCGCCCTTGGCAGAAAAATATTATGTTTCTGATTTTGAGGGAAGATACAATGAGCATGACAAAGAAACACATTATCAAGGTGTTAAATACTCTCTTGAGATAGAAGAAATTTGCAATCAACTTTTTAGGGAAAGGTTTGATACACCTTTTGTGGATGTTAGACCTATATCTGGTGCAATAGCAAACCTAATAGTTTTCTCATCATTTTTGAAACCTGGGGATTTGTTAATGAGCTTAGGTATTCAAAATGGAGCTCATATAAGCTCAAGTAGATGGGGTGCTGCAGGAATAAGAGGAGTTAAGGATATAGGTATGTTTTTTGATTTTGATAAGATGAACATCGATGTAGAAAAAACTGTTGAATTAATTAAAAAGGTTGAGCCAAAACTTATAGTTTTTGGTGGGTCGATGATATTGTTCCCTGAGCCCGTTAAGGAAATAGTAGAGCAAATAGATGAAAAAATTAGAATTGTTTATGACGCTGCCCATGTGTTTGGTTTAATTTACAATAAAGAATTTCAAAAACCCTTGGAGGAAGGAGCTCATGTTATTACTTCATCCACACACAAAACTTTCCAAGGACCACAAGGAGGAATAATAATAGGAAGTAGGAACTTGGATGAAGAATGGGAAAAAATTCAAAAAACTATTTTCCCGGGACTTTTATCAAATACACATATCCACAGATTTCCTGCCTTAGCTATAACTGCTCTGGAAATGAATGAATTTGGAAAAGATTATGCAAGGCAAGTCATAAAAAATGCTAAAGCCCTGGCAAAAGGTTTGTATGAGAATGGATTCAATGTTTTATGTCCAGAGCTAGGATTTACTGAATCCCATCAAATAATATTAAATGCTAAGAATTTGGGAGGAGGGAAAAAAGTTGCTGAAAAACTTGAAGAATGTAATATAATCTGCAATAAAATGGCACTGCCTATAGATTCGCCAGAAGATGCAACAAAAAATCCCTCTGGAATTAGAATCGGCGTTCAAGAATTAACAAGGTGGGGAATGAAAGAAAAAGAAATGGAGAAAATAGCAGAATTCTTCAAAAGAATTTTAATAAATGGAGAAAATGTTAGTGCTGAAGTTGTGGAACTTAAAAAAGAGTTTATGGAAATACAATATTGCTTTAAAAATTAAATTGATATTATGGTATATGAAAGAATTTTGCAATTACTATTATCGTGTGTAATAATAGAAGGCATGGGATTTCTTATATTTTTACTCAATGTTTAAAACTTTCCAACTTGTTTTATAGAAAAAAATCCCTTGCTTTCATTTGATTCTATTAAAAACTTAAAAGTATAGATTTCTCCAGGAATTAAACAAGCTGAAATTTCGATGCTCCATTCCCCATTATAAAACTCAGTAGAATTTTTTTCGTTCTCAACAAAAACATTTATCTTTCCATTTATCGGATTTCCATTTTCATCCAAAGCCAAACCCTCAAAGTAATACTTTTTATTGACGCAACTTTGTGTTTGTTGAGCAAAATTACCATAACCCAACTCAAGATTAGAATACCCTGTTTTGTTAGAAGTATTTGCGAAAATTACAATTCTGAACTTGTTTTCCAAGTAGTTTAAATTTGAATTCAAAACTATTTCAAAACCACCTTGAGAAAAAGTTGCATTTTTTTCACCAGTTTCAATTACTATTGCAGAAATATTTCCGTCTAGCTCTTCTCCTGAAAAAAAGTCCAAAAAATTGCCTGAGATTTTGTAAGAAGGGTCGGTTGAAACTAGAAAAAAGAGAAAGATCAATAAAATTAACAAAAAACCTTTTTTCATGATATTAATAAAGAAAATTTAAAATTTAAATCTAAGAATAAATTATGGAAGAAGAAAAAAAGCTTGTTGGAAAAATAACCCATTATTATGGGAAAATAGGAGTTGCCGTAGTTGAGCTAGAAGATGAACTTAATGTGGGAGATGAAATATCAATAGAAGGAAAATCAACAAACTTCAAGCAGAAGGTTGAATCTATGCAAATAGAGCATGAAAATATAGAAAAAGCAAATCCAGGAGATTCAATAGGATTAAAAGTTGTGGAAAAAGTAAAGGAAGGAGATAAAGTTTACAAGATTCTAGAGCTCTAATTTCTTCTTAACAAGCTTCAACAAATTAGATCTACCTAACCTCTTAATTTCAATTAGTCCTCTCTTTTCTAAACTTTTTACTATCCTACTCACTTTTGCTTTCGAAAGATTCGTCTCATTTACAATTTTTTTCTGCTTAACCTCTCCTCCAGCTTCTATTATACAATTTAGAACTCTCTTTTCAAAATCATCCAATACAGAAAGAACCAGTTCCTTCGGTTTTTTGAGATAGAAGAAGTAGAAAATTAAAAAAGAAATGAGAAAAATTATTGCACCAAAGGAAACTAGGTAGGAAATTGAAATCGAAAAGGCTTGTTTGGATATTGGCTCATATATTATTTGAAATATCAAAGGCTGACTTTTAATTATTTCATCCATTTTCCAAGTGACTATTATATGTCTTCCATCGCTTAGGATACTTGAACTTTCAGGAAATGAAATCCTTCCAGGTATTTCTTCGTTTATCAATGCCATTCCCTCTGGTAATTTGACAGAAACAAAGACACTTGATATATTATCTCCAAGGCTTAGGTCTGCAGTAAAAATAAATTTACCATCCATATCTTTAATAAAATCTTCTGTCTCAAAACTGATTTCTATTGTCCTTCTTTCCTTCGTAAGGTTAAGCTTGCAGGAAATTAAAGTTATACCAGAAAATTTTTCTTCACATTCGATGCTCTCCCCTAAAGTTTTTGCAACCAAATTTTCAACCCTTCCTTTTATTGCAAATATAAATTCGTCTTTTGGCTCAGAAAATGTTATTGTAATTCTATTGTAGCTTCTTTTGTCCTCAATATAACTTTCAAAACCATAGTACTGAACTTGAGCAAAGGAAATTCTAAATGAAATTAGAAAGAATGTTAATGCAAAAAGCAAAAATTTTCTCATAACATTCAATTATCATATAGACTTAGAATTTAAATTATTTTATTAGAAGATTTGTTTTTAGACCACAAATTGGACATCTGCCTCCAACTAGTCTTACTTCAACCTTTTCCTTCCTTGAAATCAAAGGTTCCCCACAATTATAGCAATATGTATTTCTGTAGGTTTCTACATTACTTATATAAACATATCTCAAACCAGCCATTTTTGCTTCCTCCAAACATTTCTCCAAAATTTTTATAGGTGTTTTGGGAAGCTCTGGTAAACCAAATCCTGGATGGAATTGAAGTATATGAAAAGGTATTTCTGAACTTAATTCTGCATTTATGAATTCTGCAAGTTTTTTACAAAACTCTGTATTATCGCCAAGCTTCGGAACTATTAAATTAGATACTTCTATGAAAATTCTTTGCTTCATTAGCTGTTTTAGGGTTAAAAAAATCGGAGAAGTATCTTCTATACCGATAAATCTTTTATAAAAATCTGGATCTGCTGATGCTATTATATTTACAAGAGCAGCATCCAAATATTTTCCTATCTTTTTTATCGGCTCTTCTTCTATATAACCATGGGTTAAAAACACGGTTGCTATGTTTGACCTTTTAGCAAATCTTGCAGTCTTATAAGCAAACTCAAAATAGACTTCTGCATTCCCTCCAAAAGTTATAGAAGAAACTTTTTTATTATCAGCTTCATCTATTAGGTCTTCTGGAGAAATTTCTTGAATTTTTTTTCCCTTCTCCTTAAGTATTTCATTTGAAAAAAACTGCCCTCTAAGATTTTTTCCAATAGAATTAATTAAAAGAGTTTTTGATGAAGGTAAAAAGTGGAATAATGGAATTTCCTCTATATCCTTAACTTCAATTGAAGTTAACTTACCAAAATTCAAAGGAATAAGGTTATTATTTCTATTTTCCCTAGCCTCACAGTAACCTTTTTCTCCATTTTTGATAAAGCAATTCCAAGCACAAAGGTTACATCTTATTCCGTTCTTTTCCTTCACCCAAAAGAGAGCTTCCGTCATTTTACCACTCTACAATAATATATTTGTTTTTCGAAAGTATAAATTAAGCCCCAGTAGCTCAGTTGGTAGAGCAACTGCCTCGTAAGCAGAGGGAAAATCGCTGAATAGGTCGTGGGTTCAAATCCCACCTGGGGCTTAGTAAAAATCTAAATTTAACTAAAACAGAAATTATTAAAAGTAAATTTAATTTATTGAAATGAGGTGAAAAAGATGGAAGTTTTAATTAAATTTGAAAGGAAATATCTAGAGAAAGTTAAAGATGCTCTACTTAAAGATGATACTGTCTCAAGAGCTAGTGTTATTTTTAAAGAAGGAAAAGCCTTGGGAGAAGAAGATTGTTATTGTTTAATCTCTGGATTAGAAGAACAATGTAAAAAGGCCTTAGAATTAGTTAAAGATATGACAAAAGAAGTTAAAATTGAAGAAAAAGATAAAATTATTAAAAAGATTAAAGAAGAGGAAGAAAAAGCAAATGAAAGTTTTGGCTTTATTTTTGGGTAAGCGCTGGTAGTCTAGCCTGGTTAGGACGTTGCCCTGCCACGGCAAAAGCGCGGGTTCAAATCCCGCCCAGCGCATTTTTATTTAATAAAAAATAAAATTATTTTAGATGTTTAAGAAAAAAGAAACGGGAAAGGGTTTTATACCAATAGAAAGAGTTAGGGAGCTTAAAGCAAAAAATCTTCCAGATGTGGAAATAATTCAAAATCTTATGAAAGAAGGGTTTTCGGCAGAAGAAATAGATCAAGCATTAGTTCAGTTCTATAATTTTCCAGAAGAAAAAGAGGATATTGAAGAAAAGAAAGAGGAAAAGAAAGAGGAAAAGAAAGAAATAATTGCCCCTCTATTCGTCAAATTAGAAAAGTATAAACAAATCCTCGAATGTTTAAGTGAAATTAAGATTGCAATAGAGCTAATTAAAACCTCTTTTCATTCATTAAAAGAAATAGAAGGTCTGCTTAAGGAAAATCTAAAAATTTTAGAAAATACTATACAGAATTTTGAGAAAAAATTCTTTACTTTGGATTCTTATTTCTTAAAGCCAGCTAGCTATAAGGAAGAGGAAATAAGAGAAGCGGAGGATTTAGAAAATAGCATTTCCCAACTTAAAAATCAAATAGATCAACTTAAAGCAGAATTGCAAAGCGTGAGCAAATGAATAGTTATTCCATACTTTCGTACCCAACAGTTTATGGTGTATCACAATTAACAGGAGCTTTTTTAGGGCTAGTTTGCATAATTTTTATGAAAAAATTTAATTTTAACGAAAAACAAACTTGTGGCCTTGGTTTAGTTTTAGCCTTACTAGGGACTCTTACAATTTACTTGACTTATAATTTTTTTGCTCCTAAAAATCCAATTCCTTCAGAACTTTCATTTCTTACAGTATTTTTTGGCTTGAATGTTCCTGTTCTTCTTCTAAGTTTTTTCCTCAGCTTTCTTTTACCTTTTATTTGGGAATTTTTAAAAGGAAAAATTAAGTAAAATTTTTAAGTCATTGGTCTTAATTTATAAGTGCAGGGGTCGCCTAGTCTGGTCAATGGCAGCAGGCTCAAGTGAATTGAGCTCTGATTGATGAAGAAACCTGCTGGCTTAGTGCCTACGTGGGTTCAAATCCCACCCCCTGCACCTAGTTTTATTTATAAAGCTTTCGCTTTTTCTCCTTCTGATACTTTTTGGGATAAAGTTCAAAAAATAAGGAAGTTTTGTGAAAAAGAAAAGTTAGCTCAGTACCGGCAAAAACTCAACGAAATAGCCAAAAAAGAGCGTTATTTTGCTGCTACTGATTTTGGATTGAACGAAGCTTTGCAGTTTATTAATTCGAGAATTAATGAATGTGAATGTTACTACGAAATCAAAACCTTTGACTGAGTATGTTGTAAGATGAGATCCTTTTGAGAGAAAGGGTTGATGTAAGAGATTTGTTTAGTGTTAAGAGTAGATATAGAAGATTTAATTGTGTGAATATACTTTTAATTCTTCTTATTTTGTTGTAGTTGTAGTAGTAGTAATTTTTTGTTAAATGTAAAAAATCTGTGTCGGGTGAAAAGCTAGCAATAAGAATTGCTTCCCGGTAAAGTCCTATTGTGCTTACTAAAGTGATATTCGGAGATTCTGAAGAAGTGCTGAAATCATTTAGTGATAAATCAATAGATCTTGATAAGCTAAAAGAAGAAGTTAAAGGAGAGAGCAGTATGTTTTTCTCTCAAATACAGCTTATAGATATCGGAAAAAACCCACGAGCAATTTCCAGTCTCCTTCTCATACCACCTGAATATTTTTTTATCTATCATTTCTCCTATCTTGCAAGTCAACTAAATTTAAAACTTCATCCATTCTTTTTTCAATTAATTCTTTAGACAGACCATAAAGCAATCCATGTAGTTTCAAATTTTCATATCCAGTTAACAGATCATCTGAACTAGGATCTTGGAAAACCATGCCTATGGATTTTCTAACATCGGCTGGTTGTTTCAATATGTCAAAACCATTGACCGAAGTAGTTCCTGCAGTAGGTTTTAACAGAGTTGTTGATGTCAACAATAAAGTAGTTTTACCTGCTCTATTCGGTCCAAGCAATCCAAAAATCTCCCCTTCGTTCACTTGAATGTTTAAATCATCAACAGCTTTTATCTTTTCATAATGTTTTGCTAAGTTTTTGGTTTCGATTATAGGCATAGAACCACCGTTTGTTTTCTAATTTGGTATGAAGTCATATTTAAATCTAAAATTATAAGGGAACTCCAAAAGCTTCTGAAAGCTCTCTCAACTTTTTAATTTCATCCAAAAGTTTTTGGCCTTTTTTGGTGATTGAAAAAAATATTTGATTACCTATTTTTTCTTCAACAAGATACTGCTTTGATAACATAAAATCAAGATATTTATCTAATCTAGAATGGGTGAGATTTGCTTTGTAGACTATGTGAGTTTTTTTAAGTTTGCCATTTGCTCTTTGAATGGAACGCAATATATCTATGTAAATTTGCGTTCTTGTCCTTCGAGAGTTCATTTACGTGTCACCCTTAGTACCATCATCAAGAAAGTGCTAAAGCCGATCAACAAAAACATATGGGAAAGAACATACATCAATTCGTTGGTAAAAGAAAATAGGTAGAATATGTGGAACAAGGAAATGAAAATAAAGCCACTCATGACCAAGAGCGAACTTAAAGTCTTTGTTTCATTGTAATTGACAAAACTTTTGAAAGAAACAAAGATTAACATCAATAAAGAAATCAGGTTGTAATATCCAACATACGAATACCAGAGGCCATAATTTTCAGCTTTTGGCAATAAAATCAAAATTAGAGCTAGGTAAACAAAGAATAATAACAAAAAGAATTTTAAAAATTTTATATTTTCATATTCATATGTGAAAATGAATAAAGTATAAGCAAATATGGAAAGACCGAAATAAACAAAATAGGAAAAATCTTCCACTGAGAAAACTTTATCCACCAAACCCAAAGTACAAGCAGTTCGGCAATTTTTAAAAACAAAATAGCTATAAGCATCAGTGATTGAAAGAATCAAGAGACCAGTCGAAAGAAGCATGAAACCCAAACCAAGATACATGTGCTTTTTTTCTAATGATAAGGAATGAATTTTGTGAAAATAATAGTTTAGTAAAAAGCCTATCATCGAGCCTATGAAGTATATGAGTGAGTCAAAACCATAAAACCATGAAGGTATGAAAACCTGCATTTAATCACATTCTTAAATTCTTCTTTAAATCATTTATAAATTTTGCGAACTTAAAGTTCGTCTCATTTGTTCGGAATTGATATATACTATCTGAATCTATTTTTTATTTTGATGAAAACAAACAATTGGATAAAACCCACCTGGTTTAAAGGTGAAATGAGTTTGAAATCGAGTCCATATTGTTTGTTGGAGGTGATAAAAACGAAAGAATATGAGGCGAAAAAGTACGATTTTCCGATGATGCTTCGGCGGAGGAAAATTTGTAAAACTATAAGAAAAATAAATTTTATTGATTGTAATTAAAACAAAGCATCCAAAAAAACTATCACAAGGAATATGAATGTTAACTGAGATGTATTTTGTTTAAATAACTTTGCTTTTACCAAGACCGAGTGAATGTAAAAAAGAAAAAGAAGGGCTACTAAAAAGATTTTTTACTCTTTGCAACCTTTTTAGCTTTTCTTGGCCAATTTTCAGGCTAGAAAAGGATTTAAAGCTCTAGGATTTGGAAATTTTAACAGTCGGTTTAAAAAATACCGTTTGATTTATAAATTACTTGATCTCATAATTATAAGGGAAGTTGAGATGGTTAACTTATACAGAAGAGGAAGAATTGGAGAAAAGAAAGTAGTTGCTTATCTAAAAAGCAGAGGTTTTCGAACACTTAGAAGAAGCAAAGGAAGTAGAGGACCTTATGACATCTATGGAAGAAAGGGAAAAAATAAGTATTACATTCAAGTAAAAACCGGTTCTGCTAGGGCATCTTCATCTGAGATTAGAAGATTAAAATCAATAGCAAAACAAAGAGGTGGAACAGCAGTCCTTATACATAGAAAAAAAGGAAGACAAAAGTGGAAATTCTTTGGTCATTGGTAAATCAAGGAGTAGTAAAAGTAATTTAAGCGGAACGCCAAGCGGAACGTAAATGACATAAGCAACAAAAACACATAATATTCAATAGCATGTCAGAAAAATCTAATTTCAACAAAACAGTTCAAACTGGAGTTCATTCCATACCCCCTGCATGCTCTTCTAACGCAGTGCACCAGTCTTAAAGAAATCAGAAGACTGAGTGCAGAATATGATATACACAATTATGAGAGAAGATTGCAATACTTTTTAAATAAACTGAATGAGATAGATAAAGAAAATAGAGAAGATATACTAAAGTTTGTAAAGTATCTTTCTGCTGAAGGTATTTCTACTGGAAGGATTATCAAGTACATTTACAGCTTAATGAATATCGTTAGAATTTTAAATAAATCCTTGAGAAATGCTGCTAAAGAAGATATAGTGGATTTGGTTAGTAAGATAGAAAATAACAAAAAATGGTCTGATTTCACAAAGCATGATCACAAGGTTATCATTAGAAGGTTTTACAAGTGGTTAAGAAATAGCGAAGATTACCCTCCTGAAGTGAAATGGATTTAAGCACCGAGAAAGAAAAATAACGAAAAGTTGCAGGGAAAGGTCCTAACAGTAGATGAAATAGAGAAATTAGCTAACACCACAGATAATCCAAGAGATAAGGCATTTATACTTATTTTGTTTGAGAGTGGTTGTAGAATAGGTGAATTACTGCCTTTGAAAATAGGCGATATCAGGTTTGATACTTTTGGCATTAAGTTCTTTGTTAATGGAAAAACAGGAAGCAGAGAGATAAGAATAATTAAATATCAGAAGGCCTTAAAAGATTGGCTGGAAGTTCATCCTTTGAAAGATAAGCAAGAAGCTTTTGTTTGGATAACTTTTGGTGATAAGAGTAGATTCAATCTTATGAATTATTCTACTGTTAGGTTTCTTTTGTATAACATAGCTAAGAAGGCTGGAATAACAAAGCCAGTTAACCCACATGCTTTCAGGCACGCTAGTGCTACATATTTTTGCAAGCAGTTACCAGAAGCTTTACTAAAAATGAAGTTTGGTTGGGTTATGAATTCTGACATGCCAGCTGTTTACTTGCACTTGGACAATAAAGACTTAGATGAAGCTCTACTGAAAATGCATTGGTTAAAAGCTGAGGAAATAAAAGAAGTGAAGCAGATCTCAACCAAAATCTGTCCTAAATGTAGTGAAGAAAATAATATTCTATCGCAGTTCTGCAAAAAATGTGATTTTCCACTAGACGCAAAAGCCGTAATAGAACTTGATGAGATAAGAAGAAGGTTTGATGAGTTCCTGTTTGAGGCTTTGAAGATTGTAGCTGAGAGCAATCCGAAAATTAAAAAACAGTTCACGAAATTAATTAAAGAGAAAGGAATAGAAAATTATCTCAAGGGTATAAAAGTAATAGCTTAATCACTTTGCTTTTTTATTATTAATACTAAATATTTATATATTCAAATATAACAATATATTTAAGATGTCATCAAAAATTTTTAAAGCACTTTCAGATCCAACAAGATTAAAGATAGTAGAACTTCTAGAGAAAGGGGAAATTTGTGCATGCGAGTTCGTCCCTCTTACCAAAAAAGCTCAACCAACTATTTCACAACATTTGCGAGTCCTTGAGAATGTTGGTATAATAAAGTCAAGAAAAGAGGGAAGGATGGTCATCTACAGTCTTGTAAATCCAAAAATTATTGATATGATAAGAATTGTAAAGAAGATGAGCAAATGATTCAAGATATCACCCTAAAGGCAATTAATAGTGGAATCTATGCACTCTTTGATTATTTAGGAGCACATGTCCTGACTTGCTTGATTCCAGCTTTC
>JAVZIY010000011.1:0-14285 GCA_038998005.1 Candidatus Aenigmatarchaeota archaeon | reverse complement strand
CTAATAAAGCTAGAGTTCCTGCCTCTATCTCAGGGAGCTTTAGTATGTAAAGAGGAACTAACTCCTTGGGAGTAGTTTGAATACTAACTTCTCCTTTAACCCTGTCAGCTTCAACAAAATATTTTTCTAATTCTTTTGCTTCTGTCAAATTTTTACCTCTTTTTTCCTAAAAACAGGCTTCCCAACAGGAGGATAATAAACCTCAATCAAATTATGTTTTTCTAAAACTTTTCCCCACTCTTCTATTTTATTTTCAGGAATTTCTAACCTTTTCCTGATTTCATCTATACTTACAGAACCTTCTCTTTCCACAATTTTTAATATCTCGTCCAAGTAAGTTTCAACAAACTCCAATTGCTTTTCAGGCTCTTTTATAACTCTAACTAAAAAATCTTTTGAAATACCTTTAATTATATCCTTCTTAGTGACAATTCCAACCAATTCCCCACTTTCGTTTATAACAGGAAGCCTTGAGATATCATACTTATTCATCAAATCAGCTGCTCTAGAGACTTTTGCTTTTTCATATATTGCTATTGGCTTTTTATTCATAGCCTCGCTGACTTTTATATATTTAAGTTTTTTCAAGCCTAAGGTGTCAAGCTCTAAAATACTTTTTGAGCCGAGAATTTTAATTATATCAGATTCGCTAATTACACCAACAAATTTATTTCCTTCAACAACAGGCAAGCCTGAAATGTTTTTTTCTGCCAAAAGTTGAACTATGTAGCTTAAATTATCATCTGGCTTAACTTTTATCACATTTCTCGTCATTATTTCCTCAACTAAGCTTTCCCTTACTTTTTCTTTTTCAACTTTTTTCTTTTCTACTTCCTTTCTAACTGACTCCCTTTCTATTGGTTTTTTAATTAACTCCTTTTCTATTTTTTCCCCCATAGGCTTTATTCCTATTTTTCTAGTTAATTTTTTAATCGGTTTCTTTTCTACTACTTTCTTAGCTTCTTTCTTCATCTTCTTTCTAACCAACTTTTTGGATTTAATTTTCTTTTTCAACTTTTTTCTTTTCTTGAAGATAACTCTTTCAAGTTCCTCAAGCTCTTTAAGCCCTTTAGGCTTTTTTTCTTTTTTAAAACCAGATTTAGGTGGCTTTGGCATATCTCCCTATAAAATAATTTGTTTTAGGGTAATTAATGTTATACTACAAAAAACCAAAGCTTTCCTATATAGTATAAGTCTTCTTTAGCTTTAAGATAAAATTCAAGCGAAGTCCACTCCTGAGTTTTTGCTATTCCTGGATAAGCTATCAAAGGAACACTTATGATTTGTTTCGTGACTGTAAGATTTCCCTCAGGCCCAGGTTCCCATATATAGTTTAAAGCATAATCTCCTAAGGAAAAATAGTTTTTAAGATCACCAAACATTTCAACACTTTCCCATCCAGGAACTGTTAGAAGGTCTTGAATAAAAAATCTGAAAATTTCTGTAGGTTGGGAAAAATTATAAGTTTCATTGAATCCCTTTCCACCATAAAAGCTTGTATTAAGTTGAAAGTCATGCTCTTCTAATACTATGTAGTAAGGAGGCAAGTCATTATAGCAAACTTTAACTCCTCCTTCCCCCAATGTTGAACCTGCTTCTAGTTTGCCAGAACAAATGTCAAAAATTTCAAGATGTGGTTTAACTGAAATGTTATATCCTTCTGAGATATTGGAAGGATGAATTTCTTCACTTTTTTCCTCGCCTTTTTCCCCTTTCTCTAAACCTTCTTCAGGCGGCTCAGGTATTTTTTTAGAATAATTCTCATTCCCTTTAGATTCATTCATGCCTTGGTTTATTTTTGGTAGTTCTAAAACTGGCTTTTTAAGAAAAGAGGATAGGATGAAGAAAAATAAGATTAGGAAAATTAGGGATAAGAAAATGGGGAGCTTTCTCATAATTTAAATTTAATTTTCTTTGATAAAAGGCTTGGTAAAATTTTTTTATTAATTTTTAAAATTAGATTTAAAGATTAAACGTTAAATTTAAATATTAATTTTAACAATTAATTATCATGTATAAGAAAGAAGAAATAGAAGGAAAAATTTTGGAAATTATTAAAAATTCTGATAATGGATTATATATTTCTAAGATAGCAAGGAAAATTGGAGTTTCTCATCAGACAGCTTCTAAGTTTATCCATATTTTAGAGGCAGAGAAAAAGATTAGAGTTGAAAAAGTAGGAGATATGAAAATGGTGAGGATGAGATGAATAATAAAAATTCAATTTTTTTGGTTTTAGCTGTATCTTCTTTGGTTTTAATTTCGTTTGTAAAAGCACAAGATGAAAGGGGAAAAATAACTATCCAAGGATGGTTAACTGATGCGAACAGAAATCCTTTGACAGGAGTTTACATTTTTAATTTTAGTATATATGATTCTCTTGAGGGAGGTTCGCTTCTTTGGTCACAAGTCAAGAACGTTAGAGTTAATAATGGAATTTTTTCAACAGAAATTGGGCCGATAAGTTTGGATTTTAACATTTCATACTATCTTGAAATTTTAATAAATAATGAAATATTACGACCAAGGTATAATTTAACTGCTGCTCCTTATTCTTTTATTTCAATTTATGGAGGGATGGGTAATATACAAGATGTTTGGGTGAATGAGACTGGAGATAAAATGACTGGTGGACTAATTTTCTCTCTGCCATCTGGTGTTGATTATGCTATTCAAATAAATACAACAACAGATTATGGTACTATAGTAGTTAATGGAAGTGCTTTGCAAATTTGGTCCAATAAGCTTAACTCAAGAGGAAACTTATGGGTAAGAAATATAAGTGCTGAATGGATTAATTCTACAGGATTATGTTTAAGTAATGATTGTAGAAGTTCTTGGCCTGTCGGAGATATTACTGGAGTATATGCTGGAGCAGGTCTTTTAGGAGGTGGATGTTATGGAGATGTTACATTGTCAGCTAATACTTCTTACTTACAAAGAAGAGTAAATGGGATATGTGATGCTGGCTCGTCTATAAGAATAATTAATGAAGATGGTACGGTTGTTTGTGAAGTGGATGACGTTGGAGAATTACCTACAGGAAGCTTTGGCCAAACTCTATGGCATGATGGGACGAATTGGGTTGCTACAAATAATTTATACAATGATGGTACTAAAATTGGCATCGGGACTACAAGTCCAGGGGCAAAATTGGATGTTAATGGAAGTATAAGAACTAACCAACAATTAATTTCAACTGTAACTAGTGGTACTCCACCACTTGTTGTAAATTCAAATACTTTAGTGAACAATCTAAATGCAGATTTATTAGATGGTCAAGATGGTTCATATTATACGACTATGCTAAAACAAGATTCAGGCGTGATTAGGTTAACTTCTGTAACAGAAATTCATCAAGCATCTTGTAGCCCTAATTACGTAGGTCCGGCAGGTGGTAATTGTGGTTCCTCCGGGTCAAATGAGAAATATTTAACTTGTCCAAGTGGATGGTATGCTATTTCTGGTGGAGGTTATTGCGCAGGAAATAGTATTTCTCATAGTTTTCCTCTTCTTGGCCCATCAGGATGGATAGGTTGGTATGTAATATGCAATGGTGCTATAACTCCTTTTGTATATGCTGTATGTGTTCATTAATTTTTTTATTATAAATTGATTAGACCCAAGGTTTCGCACCAAAAGAATAAAAGAATTACCTAGATGCTCTTTCTTTTAGAGTTACTCGAAAAATATGTGTTTTTATTTTCGAAATGGGGAAAAAGAAAAGAGCTATGTTAATTCATGAACACCATATATTTCAGTATGATTTAAATTCCCGCAAGCTTCAGAATCTATTCTAAGCTCATAACCAAAACCTTCTAAATAAAATCCTTTCACAGCACTCCCTTGATGAGAGTCTTCTGAAAAATATAAATGATCAACATTGCTTTTCTCGCTATCTATTGCCAAATCCAAAGTCCTTAAGTAATACTTATTTACCAAACTTTCAATTCCTATTATTCTATCGCTTTTCTGCTTGTATTTATCTTGAACCTCAAGCTTTCCCTCTAATCTATCCAAAAAGCTCGCTCCTTTTTCGCTTGGAATGTAGTAAGAATTTTTTAAATGCTCTTTCAAGTTTTCTATAAACCAAATTTTTTTATTATCCCCATCGACTAACAATTTAGTGTTATTTGGAAGTATTTGCATTGCATTTTCAACGCTAGAAACAAAAGGTATGGAAAAAGTTTCGCTACATTCGCAAACCACTGCACCAAATTTTTGCTCTACCGAAGGTTTTATCCCAGAAACATCATCAATTATTAAAATTTTTGATTTATTTATCGGAAAACTTGAAATAGAATCTTTTGGTAAAATTATTGACTCACCATAAAAATAATTGTTGCCATTATTTCCTGAAGCTAAATTTTGAGTGAAGTTTTGGTAAAATGGGCTTCTTACAATTACGCTTGTCGCTCTTCCAAGAGTTTTCAAAGGGTAAATAGGATCTTCAAAACCTATTATAGGAATTAATTTTACTTTGGTAACATTTTTAATTAACGATGCTACGCCATCCTTTTCTGTAATATTTATCGTCAAGTTTGCTTCTAATACTAAATTCCAACTATCAAAAGGTCTAATTTCATAACTATTGATATCTATATCAAGAATAAAACCCCTTTGGAAACTTAGAGCTTCAACCCCCCTAGCCCATTCTGGAAGAGTAGTATCCTCTAATAATGGTTCTTGAACTCCGTAGAGTGTACCGTTCATAATAAGTTCTTCAAGTCTTTTATCTGCTTCGTCCAAGCCTATTCCATTAGTAACAACATAACCTATTGCAGAAGAAATTGCTCTTGGTGCTATGACATCTATTGCCTTATCAAAATCTCTCAAAACACTTTTATACAAATTATACATTTCACTAGTTCTTATCTCCACCAAAAGCCTTTCTCTGTGACTAGAAATTAAAACAGAATGGTATATTACTCCGACAAGTATTGCTCCAGCAAGAACGATTGTTATTACTGAAAACATTATGCCTTTCATCTTTCCCACGCCAGAATTTTAAACAAACTAGGTCCCCATAAATATCTTATACCTTGGACAGTTTTGTTTTCTATTGCTATATCCTCTACTGAAATTCCTTCAGCTCCAACTTGTTGTACAAGTCTTTGAATAGCATCTTCCACGGCTTCTTGGGAGGTATTGAAAACACTTCCGTATCCAACTAGAGCTTTTACTAAATAGGAGTATTCAAAAGAACTGTAGTTCAATATCAAGTTAGTTGTACTTAGGGAGCCACCTGGCTGAAAGTCCACGACTCTAATATGATTATAACCTGGCGAGAAAATTTTTGGCTCGATAAATATGGATGCGGGAATCGCCCTTACAGAGGGGGAAGTAAAAACACTTATCCAATTACTTGTATCACTCCTTGCCGAAACATTCAGCATGCTACTAAAGCCTTGCGCTATGTGAGTGAATGTGTTTAACAGGTCTGCTTGAGATTGGGGCAAAGTAAAATTGAACTCTTTTGGGTTTGAATGTCTTCCACCATAAATAATTTCTCTTGTGATATCAATTTCTCCATAACCATAAGCAGGCTCGTCCAGCTCATAATAAACCTCTATATAAGAAGAATTTCCAGGATCATTTATAGGGTCAGAATAAATTTTGCTACTTTTATCACCCCAATGTCTATCACTATAGCAATTTAAATAAACACTAACTACATTAGTTCCATTTATAGAAACATTTGTTATGTTAAAATCTAGTTCTATATTTTTTGTCCCTCTTATATTACAATCATATTCATAAGGCCATCTCTTCCACGTGCATGAAGGATAACATGTCTCATCATCAGAGCAATAACCATCCTTGAAAAAAAGGTATTTAGAATTGATATATATTAAAATATCACTTGAATTTCTTCCATACCTATCAAAAGTATCTTCTACATTTTTTAAGTTTAAGTGAAGTCTTGCACTAACATTTTTTGCATTTTCCGGTACGAAGAAAGAAGCTGTCGCCCATGAACCAGTATATCCTTCCACATCGTCAAAATAATATCTTTTACTGAAAACTCTTTCACCTTCTCTACTTTCCTGAGATAAAGAATAAGTAACAACTAATCGCATTCCAGGATGGATATGAGAATGATAGTTTGGCGTTCCTATTTCCAAGGAAATTGTATTGTTTCCTGGGAGTATTTCATTAGTTATATCAACATATCCATAAGCAGCTGTCGTTATTTCAGTTCCTTGATACAACTCTTCCTTATAAACCCAAACGACATTGTTCTTTTTCTGTTGTTCATTAATTTTCAGATTCTGGAATTCTGCCTGACTCTGACTTGTTCCAAAATGAATGGAGACCCAAAGAGTTGCATTGTAAATTATTATATCTGTTGGTAGGCTAAACTTTTTTTCTACCACAAGCTTATTTGCGGTCCATCCCGAACCTTCTGGCAAGAATGGTATAATTTCTGTAGTATTCTTCCTAACTCTTCTTGCCCAAGCCCTTGCTATATAGCCAAAAATTGGCTTACCAACATCATATCCCGATTCTATCATCGAGCTCACAGCAACCTCTCCAGAAATTTCATTGCAAGAAGAATATATTATTTCACTCCCTATATCCAACCTTAGGCAGGAAAAATTATAGAACTCTAGCACTTCTCTTGTTATATTTTCCGCTATGGTATAGTTCTTTGTTCCCCAGAAGCTTCCTATTAAATCTAAAACAGTCCTATTCAAATCTTCTTCTGTTATTGTTTTTGAATTAATTAGATTTCTTATGGTTGGCTTCTCAATTATTTCATAAACTTTAAGTTCTGCTAGGATATTAAGAGCATCAGAAGCTATGTAACCTATTTGCTCATATTTTTTTTCTTGGATTAAAGATTGATATCTAAGAAGTAGAAGAGCTGCGATTAAAAGTATTGTTACTGTTAAAGAGATTATTGCATCCAAGCTGAAAACAATTCCCTTTTTCATTTCCATACAACCACTTCTATAATAACAGGTGTTGAATTAAGGATGCCTAGCCTGTCTATTTTAACAACAATTGAATCTTCTGATGGCAAGCGACCGAAAAAATAAAACTCTTGAGTTTGATTATGAATCTTGAAGAAAAAATTTGAGTCCATTTTTAGTTTAGCTCTTACATTCTCATATCCCATGCTACTTAAAAAATATAGTTTTGTCTGGTTAATTCTGTTTTCACTTGCAAGACCTATCACCTTAACATCATTCAAACTCCATTCTTTTGGATATCCGTCAATAAAAAATATTTGTGAAAGAGAAAATGCTATATCAATTAATTCCTCTGAGCTTCTCTTCTCATAAATTTGAATATTGGTATAATTCCAGAAAATTATTAAAAGAGAAAAGCCTATTAAAAAAATTGTTAATGCTATGAAAAATTCAAAGGAAAATGTTTGAGCTTTATTCCACATATATTTCCCCACCTTGATTTTTAATCAAATTCTTACCTTTTTTTACTACCCCATTTACATTTTCAGCAAGAACATTACAAGAAAAAACCCTATCATCCCACATAATTTTAACAGTATAATTTTCTATCTCGATCGAATAATCTAAATCCCCGAAAAGCTTTTCATCTACAGAAAACTCTCTTCTATAACCATCACCGATTCTAATTGCTATATCTATTTCAGAACTTATTTTCTTGCAGATTTCTCTTGCACTCGAATAAACCTTGTCCTCAAATGTATTTGTTTGAAAAGTTCCGCTTGCTAAAAAGCTAACGCCAGCAAGAAAAATTAAAACCGAGATTAGAAGCAAAAACTCTATGCTAATTTGGGATTTCATTCTACCACACTTATATTCACAAAATTTTGTTCGGCCATAATCAAAACATTATAGTAGCCCTCCTCAGATGGTATATATCCAGTAACATTGGCTTTTGTTATTTTAAAAATTGGGTCAGGACTATCCTTAAACTTGAGTGAAATCTTATGATTTGAAATGTTTATGTATTCCACAAACTCTGGAACATATATGTTTATTTTTATCCTAGAAGGCGAGCCAAGGGAGTAAACCCAATCAGAATTCTCTGCCAACCTTTCGACTACACTTTCACCAAGTTTATTTCTTAGCTCATTCTTCGATGAGAGTAACATACTATTAGCGTACAAAATTGCTGGTATTAAAATCAAGAAAGCTATGCTAACAATTATCAAATACTCTAAAGATGCCTGAGTTTTCATAATTTAAACTTGTAAAAGTTTGAAAATAAATTAAATCTTTCTTGCTGGATATTTACAGCCACATGCATCGCATCTGATAAAGTAAAGTCTTTCTTCCTTTATAAGCTTTGTATCAGGATTCCCACATTCTTTACAAATAACAAATTCTTTTATATAATCAGAAATTTTTTTCCTTATTAGCTCTGGGGAAATTCTTCCTTGGAAAACTAAAGAACCTGTTTGTATATTTCCCATGGTAGCTAACTCTTTAAACAAATAAGTTGAAAAATGTCTTTCATCCCTTCTTAAAGCAGATGCTATAGATGAAAAATTCCTGAGGACAGTTCTTTTCTTGCTTGTTTCTATTAAAGGTTCAGGAACTTCAAACCTTTCTTTCTTTTCTATTTTCTCCGGAATTTTTTTAAAAGCTTCTTCTAAAAGCTCTTCGTATTTCACATTTCCACCCTCTTTAAAATTCCTGGCTTTGGTTCAAAAAGTTCTCCCGAATCTAATAATTCTTCTATAGCATTTTCTATTTCATTCTCTGGTAAATTGCTCAGCTCAAATATCTTTGCAACTTCCACGCCTTCACCCTTATCCAAATCTTTAATAAGCTCTAGGATTGCAGGTTTGTAATCAACCTTCTTATCCTTATTCAAATTTTCTAATATAAATTTAACGCATTCTTCTTCAATTCCATACTTTTCTCTTGCATAATTTATCAATTCCTCCTCAGGCAAATTGCTCAGCTTTTTTATATCTTCAAAAATCCTTTTTTGGTTCACCAATTCTTTTAGAATTTCAAGTCTTCTTAGAATTTCAAAGTTTGGCTCAACTTTTCTACCAACTTCAAAAGAAATGTAAAGCTCATTATTAAATTCCTTTACCTTTCCTATTATTTGGATTAAATCTCCAACTTCAAAATTTTTTAGAATTTCAACTTTATCCTTAAAACCCTTAACCCTTATACTTCCACTTCCATCATCTATTGTTAAGGAAGCATAATTTTCTTCCTCACTCAAAAATTTATCTGTTACACTAGCAACTAAATTAACTCTTGAAATTTTTTGTCCGAAAGAAGAAATTAAAAAACTTTCCTTAAAATCTTCCTTGCTTCCATGAAAAAACCTTCCTTCAAGAATATCTTTTATTCTAACCTTCTTTGCAGGATTTCTTCTCATACTATCATATCTTTTGTATAAAACCTGGCGAAGGTCCGAATATAACACCCTCGCTCTTCATGTTTCTCAATATATTCTCGGGATTATCTACACCACTTTCTTTAGCTCTTCTCATTACCTCATCAACAGGAATATTTTTTCCAAAAGTTTGAGAAAGCTCCTCTATTATATCCAGCATAATCCTTATCTTACCTCTTTGAGAGCTTGGTATATGGCCTTCTGCTCTGTCTATATCTATTTTTCCTGTCTCGGGGTCAAAACCAAATTGCCTTAAAGAGGCTTTCATCAGGTTAATTGCTCTAATAGCATCTTCTCCTTTAACTTCATCTCTTAGCTGAATTTTAGCTGATGCCTCTGCTAACCTTATTAAAGCCTCATATTGCCTTAAAGTTATTGGAATAGGAGCCTCTTCACCGCCTGCTTTTTCCCTTAACTTAACAAAAAAATCTTTAATTATTTCTCCTGCTTCTCTTGTAAGTTTTGGCTTGCAATTTTTTCTTGCATAAGCAATATATTTTCTTAAAAGATCGACTTCTATTTCAGGTTTTACTTCTTCTTCACCATAATGTCTTGATTTAAGTATATGGTCTGCTATTTTACCATCTAATTCAACATTTGGCACATCTCTTAAAGCAAATTTCAAATCAAATCTTGCAAGTAAGGTATCGGGAATGTTTATCTGCTCTTTTATAGGCAAATAGGGATCAAACCTTCCAAATTTTGGGTTTCCTCCTGCTAGTATAGCTGTCTCTGCTGGTAAAGTAGCCACTATACTTGCTTTCGCTATCGAAACTGTGCTTTGTTCCATTGCTTCATGTAAAGCGATTTGATCTGTTTTTTCTATTTTCTCAAATTCATCTATACAAATCAAACTTTTGTTGCACATAACTAAGGCTCCCGCTTCCAAAACCCATCCTCCTAAAAATTCTTCATCGCGCACAACTGTTGCAGTTAAACCTGCTCCAGTAACCCCCTTACCTGATACATACTTTCCACGAGGAATCAAACTAGAAACAACTTTCATCAAAGCACTCTTTGCTGTATTATGACAAACTATACCATTTGCCACAAATTTATGATGGTTGGGGACTTCTATATCATAAACAACCTCTGGAGGATGATAAATAATCTCAACTATTTTTTCCCATCTTTTTTTATGTCTTTTTCTTTTAAGTTTCCTTATATTTTTTACAAGTTTTTTTAATTTTTCTTTCTTTTTTTGGGAATTAAAACCAATAAATTTGGCAAATTTTATTATAGAATTTGCTTGTCCTATCATTAAATTATTCTCATATATTCTAGACTGTATACCAAATCTTAACAATAAAATTTGAACGTCGCGTAATAATTCTATATCTTTTGCTTTGTAGAGTATGCCATTTTTACCTCTTCCTCCTGAAATTACAGAACCATCGCCATCATAAAGCCAAGAAAGAAAAGCAGCAACAACACTATTTTTTGATGACAATACTAAATCAGGAATTCTTTTGTTTTTCAAAAATTGTAAAACTTCAGCAAGTTCAAGAGAATTGAAAACCATCTCCACATTAATGCCATCTTTTTCTTTATGATAATCAAACCTAGCTTTTATACTAAAAACTTCTTCAAAAAACCTTTCTATTTTCGGTATTAAATCTAATTCTTCATAATTAAATACACAACCTACTCTGTGTTTTTGTACATAACCATCTGCTAATAAATATCCAAGTATACTTGCTAACTTTTCATCTAAAACTTTAGGTATTTTTATTTTCCTTTTTGATAAATCTTTTAAGCACCAACCAGTTTCAACATATTTATGAATATTACATGGAATCCAATTGATAACTCTTACTTCATCACCGATCTTTATTTCGTCTAAACGTTTCCATTCACTTACGAATTTTCCAAATTTACCAAGCTTTTTCTTTACTAAAACTGGTTGGTTAAAAGTTCCTTTAATACTTCTACCACTTTCTGTAACAATTTCTATTATGGGCTGAAATTCATACTTATGAAATATTTTTGCAGTACCACGTTTGTATCCTTCCGCTAAATAAACTGGAATATCAATTTTTTGTAAATGTTCTTCTCCTAAAGAAGAAATTTTGACTATAGCACCATTACCCAGAACTACTCTTTCATCTCCAACTAAACAACTGGGATCTCCAACTAATAAGATATGCATATCACCTCTAACTCTTGATTTATCTTTTTGGATATGGGGTACTCCACCAAAAAGCTGTAGAACAATTGCTTCTTTAATTTCATCCATTCCATACAAACTTGGGGCAATAGAATTAACAAGTTTTTTATAAATTTCAGGGTTCCTTGCTAATTCCAAAATTTTTTTCTCATCTTCTGGAGAAATTTCTAATTCTTCCCACTCAACCTCTATGCTTTCAACATTGTTAGCATCTAAGTAAATTTCTATTTGTCTACTTCTTGTTCCCTTCACCCTTCTTGGTAATTGCTTTAAAATTCCTATAACTCTAATCCTATTTCCAGGGTCTGTTTTTGTTTGCATTCTTGGTAATGTTAAATCTTCTTTCAAAAAAACCATTATCTCTGATGGTCTTTCTCCTGTAGTAATTTCAAAAGGTTCTTCTATAACGATCCATCTTGCATCATAAAGCTTTTGATCTATAAATTTAAAGCCTTTTTTACATCCACAATCACATTCTGTAGGTGGTCTTATAACCCTTTCTGTTTGTATTACAGAAATCCTTTTTCCACAGTCTGGACATAAAAATATAGCTTCAGAAACCTCAGGTCTTACTTCACTTGCTCTTTTAACTATTCCTTCAACAGATAAGAGCTTTCCTATGTGCTGAGCTCTTATGTTTCTTATTCTCACTTCTTTTTCTTTTGGTAAATTAACAAACCTTACTCTTAAAGTAAGACCAGCTGGCAAATCTAGCTGTTTAAAAGATTCTTCCAAAGCAGGAATTGTTTCTTCCGGATTTTCCAATATCAAATCACAAAGTTCTGGAGAAAATTTATCAAGTAAATTAAAATCTATATTTATAGATTTTTTATCTTGACTAACAAGAGAAATTATCTCTGAGTAGTAATTTTCTTTCAAAAATTCGGCAAAAATATCTATTACATCATCCCTCTCCATAGAACTCAATACTTTTATAATTTACATTAATAAATCTTTTTCTAATTTCTGAAAGGATTCGGAAAGTTACCTTTTCACCAAAGCACTTATACTTTTAAGCTTTGTTGAAACTTTTCTCACTGCACTTCTTACGTCTTCTATGCTTCTAGCTCCTGTGCATACTATTTTTCCTGAGCCGAAAAGAAGGAATGCTACCTTAGGAGAATCCATTCTATAAACAAGGCCTGGAAATTGTTCAGGTTCATATTCTGAATTTTCCAAGCTAAAAGCAATCTTATCCAAATTTAAGTTTGCATCCAACTTTGTTGATGCAACTATGTTTTCAACTTGTATCTTGGTATTTTTAGGTATTTTAACTCCAGATTTTTTGATAAAATTTTTTACCTTGTTAAAAACAAGGTTTACGTCTTCTATGCTTCTAGCTCCTGTGCATACTATTTTTCCTGAGCCGAAAATTAGAGCTGCAGCTTTAGGCTTAGCTATCCTATAAACAAGACCTGGGAATTGTTCTGGCTCATATTCTACGCCTTCCCCTTTTGTTACTATTCTTTCAAGCGGGACTTCAACACCAAGAGAAGCTGAAGCAACTATGTTTTCTATTCTTATCTTAAAATCCATCATTTCACCTTCTTTAATATTAAAAATTAAAGCTTAAATAGTATTTATAAATTTTTCGAAAAACTTAAGTAGTAATCTAAGTTTGAGATAAAAGAATTAAATTTCCAAATTGGAATTACAAAAGTTTTTGATTTTTGTAGAATTTCCTCCTCAAAAAGTGTAACTATAATAGAGTAAAGCTTTTTACTCTTAATTTTTGAAAATTTTTTGAATTTTCTTATCCTTTCTTCCTGCAAAAGAATTGCTTTCTCTATTTCTGTTTTTTTATATCTTCCTCTTCCAAGCATTTTACAATCTATTGCCAATAATAAATTTCCTCTTTCAGCAAGAATATCAATTTCATATCTCCTCCTAGTCTTAAACCTTAAGTGCAATTTTGTTTTGAAAGAATGGGCTTCTAAAATTTCCTTAACAAAATTTTCAAAAAATTTCCAATCATACTCTTTCAAAACTTCTTCTATTTCCTTTCCAGAGAGAAGCTTTTGTTTAATCTCTTCTATCATATTTATTTTTAGATGAAGAATTAAGAAAATATTAAAAAGGAGAGGAAGATGGTTAAAAAAGAAAAAAATGCTCTTATCGCCGGGATAGATGAAACCTTTTAAGGCATCAAGCCGGTAGAGGAGCATTAATAGGACCGATGGTAATTGCCTGCGTTTGTATAGAAGAGAGGGATGAGAAAAAATTGAAAGCTATGGGAGTGAAAGATTCAAAGTTATTAACTCCCAAAAAAAGAGAGGAACTTGCAAAATATATAGAAGAAATCGCAAGGGATATTATAGTTTTAAGGATTCCCGCTTGCAAGATTTTCAGCTATAAGAAAGAGCATAAGATTAAGCTGGATGAGCTTGAAGCTTTAAAGATTGCACAAATAATTGAAATGGTGAATGCAAAAAAAATTTATATAGATTCTTTGGGGAATGTTAATGGAAAAGAAGAAGGTACATTTGAAAAAAATATAAGAAAAAATTTAAGTAAGGATGTTGAGCTTATCGTTGAGAATTATGCAGACGAAACTTATCCTATTGTGTCTGCAGCATCTATAATCGCAAAAGTTGAAAGGGATAAAGAGATCGAAAAGCTAAAGAAAGAAGTTAATTTTGACTTTGGTGTTGGATATAGCCATGATGAAAGAACGATTAAATTTTTGGAAAAGATTTTCCTTGAGTATGATAAAAAGCCAAGTTTTGTGAGATGGCATTGGGATACTGTGGAAAATGTTGCTGAAAAG
>JAVZIY010000010.1:0-14331 GCA_038998005.1 Candidatus Aenigmatarchaeota archaeon | reverse complement strand
TAGGACCTAATCATTCAGGTATGGGAGAAGGATTTGCAATTATGAAAAATGGGCTTTGGAAAACACCTCTTGGAGAAATAGCAATAGACGAAGAAATGGCAAAAAAAATAGAAAAAGAGAGCAAAATTATAGAGCATGATGTTTTGGCGCATGAATCAGAGCATAGTATAGAAGTTCAACTTCCATTTCTTCAGTTTAGGTTTGGAAATAATTTCAAATTTGTTCCTATTTGTATATTGAATGAGTTTGCTGATGAAACCTTGCTAGAGAGTTGTAAGGTTATAGGAAAGGGTATAGCAAATGCTATTAAAGCTGATAAAAGAAGATGGATTTTAATTTCTAGCTCTGATTTTTCACACTATTTACCAGATCAACTCGCAAAAAAAATTGATAAGGATTTGATAAAATCTATAATCAAGTTGGATTCAAAGGAATTTTTTGAAAAAATAAATGAAAAAAATGCAAGTGTTTGTGGGTTTGGGCCTATAGCTATTACAATCGAATTTGCTAAAAATCTTGGAGTAAAAAAGGGTAAATTGCTTAAATATGCAACTTCTGGTGATGTTACAGAAGAATATGATTCTGTAGTGGGTTATGCTTCAATCGTGTTTGAATAATGGCATATAAGGCTTTCTTGTTACATTTCTTAACTCGCTTATGCTTAATTCATAAATTTCAGAAGTTTTGTTTATAGTTTTTAAAATTCTAATTTTCTCTGTTTTAGTAAGAATATTTCTGAGGATTGAAATGTGCTTTGGTATTGATTCACTCACATCTTCTAAAACTTTTTGTGATTTTTCACTTTCTAAAGCTTTTTCAACTTCTTCCATCTTGCTCTCATAATCCTCAAGAACATCTTCAAAATCTTCTTCTCTTTCTTTTTCAACCAACCATTTTGCTTCTTTTAATCTTTCCTCAGCAAATTCAAGATTTTTCATCAATCTTTGAGTTTCATTTCTAGTTAAACTTAAAATCAAGTTTTCTCTTGTCCTTTTTATGCCATAAAAAATTGAGCCTGGATAAGCATCCACAGTAAAAATAAAATATGTTAAAACTAGAAGAAAAGAAATTGCTATAATAGCTATCCATCTATAGGATTCTGGATGTAAAACTTTTTTCCCTTCTTTTGTTAATTTGTAATAAACCCATTTTCTTCCAGGTCTTTCCAACCTTTCAACGAGATTCGAATTTTTCAATAAATCTAAATGTTCTGAAACAGTTGTTACATGCTTTTTGAGTTTTTTTGAAAGTTCGGATGCTGTCATTGGTCTTATCTCCAATGCTTTAAGTATCTCTACCCTTGTATCAGCAATTATTGTTTTAAGTAGATTCCTTTGTATTTTAAATTCTTCCTCCTCCATACATTACCATTAGTATAGTTTAATTTAAGTTTTAAAAAGATTTAGGGTGAAAACCCAAAATTCTTAGATTAAATTTTTAGAAAGTGTTTTTTGATTTAATTATACTATAAAATTGATTATCAAAAATGAATTGAAAATATTTATTAAAATATTCCTAATCATAATTGATGAGAGAATCAATTTTAAAACATACATTGATAAATGCTATTCAGCATGAAGGAAAGGCAGACTTCCAAGCTGTATTAGGTAAGATAATAGCAGAAAAACCTGAGCTAAAAGAAAGCATAAAAGATATTGCTAAAGAAGTTAAAAAAATAGTTGAAGAAATAAATAATTTGAACTTAGAAGAACAAAAAAAGAAAGCTGAAATTCTCGGTATAGAAATTAAAAAGGAAAAATTTAAGGAAGAAAAAGAGCTTCCTCCCCTTCCAGAAGCAGAAGAAGGAAAAGTTGTTATGCGCCTTGCTCCATTCCCTTCTGGGCCATTACACATAGGGAATGCTAGGATGGTTATTTTAAATGATGAATATGTTAAAAAATATAAGGGGAAACTTTTACTTGTTATAGATGATACTATAGGTTCAGAAGAAAAATTTGTAATTCCTGAAGCTTATGACCTGATAGTTGATGGATTAAATTGGCTTGGAGTAAAATGGGATGGAATTTTTTACAAGTCTGATAGACTTGAAATATTTTATGATTTTGCAGAGAAATTGATTAAAGCTGAATTGGCTTATGTTTGTGAATGTGGTCCAGAAATTTTGAGAAAAAATAGAAGAGATGGGATAGAGTGTAGACACAGAAAACAAAGTGTGGAAGAAAATTTAGAGAAATGGAAAAGCATGATCTCGGGAAAATATAAAGAAGGTGAAGGTATTTTAAGGTTAAAAACTGATATGAAACATCCTAATCCTGCCTTTAGGGATAGAGTTTTGGCAAGGGTAGTTGAAAGGGAACATCCTAGGATTGGAAAAAAATATAGGGTTTGGCCGATGCTTGAATTTTCATGGGCTGTTGATGATTTGTTACTTGGGATAACTCATATACTAAGAGGAAAGGATTTGATAATGGAAGATATGGTTGAGGAATTTATTTGGACTAAACTGAAAATAGAAAAAAAACCGAAGTTTATTCATCATGGATTACTGAGCATAAAGGAAGCAAAACTGAGTAAAACTTATGCAAGAAAAGCTATAGAAGCCGGTGAATATTCTGGATGGGATGATCCAAGAACGTGGAGTTTGCAATCTTTAAGAAGGAGAGGTATACAGCCAGAAGCTATAAGAAAATTTATTTTAAATATGGGTTTAAGCTTAGCAGATGTTAGTGTTCCTGCTGAAATATTGTATGCAGAAAATAGAAAATTAATTGATCCTGTAGCGAATAGATATTTTGCTGTTTTAAATCCTGTGGAAATATCTATAAAAAATGCTAAAGAAGTAAAAGAGGTGAAAGCTCCTTTACATCCTGATTTTAAGGAAAGAGGTTATAGGAAAATACCTTTGAATTTTAAAAAAATTTTGATTGAAAAAGAGGATTTTGAAAAATTGAGAAGAAAGGAGGTTGGATTAATAAATTTATTCACGATTAAATTAGATAAAAAGGCTGAATTTGTAAGTGAAGAGATAAGATTTGAAGATCCAAAGATTCAATGGGTTTCTGAGCCAAATTTAAAAATAAAATTAGTGATGCCAGATGGCTCTGTAAAGGAAGGGATTGGTGAACCTGCTCTGAAGAATTTAAAAGAGAACTCTCTTATTCAGCTCATTAGAATAGGCTTTGCTAGGGTTGATAAAATAGACAGAGAAATTGTTCTTTATTTTTCTCATAAGTAAACTAACAAAAGATATATAAATCTTCTACAATTATAATTCATAAGATAAGGTGATGAAATGCCGAAAAGTTATGTAAAGTTTGAGGTTCCAAAGGAATTGAGTGATAGAATTTTGCAAGCTGTAGAGATAGCAAAAAATACAGGAAAAATTAAGAAAGGAACTAATGAGACCACAAAAGCTGTTGAAAGAGGAGCATGTAAGTTAGTTGTTATTGCAGAAGATGTTGAACCTGAAGAAATAGTCATGCATTTGCCAGGGTTATGTGAAGAGAAAAATATTCCATACGCGTATGTACCAAGCAAAATTGAATTGGGAAGAGCTACTGGATTGGATGTTGGCTCGGCTGCAGCATGTATAGTTGAAGAAGGAGAAGGAAAGGAATTAGTTAGAGATATAATTGAAAAAATTAACGAGATTAAAAAGTGAATTGAATGGAAGCATATCCAGCTGAAGTAGTGCAAATAATAGGGAGAAGTGGAGTCAGAGGAGTGGTACAAGTTAGATGCAAAGTTTTGGAAGGTCCAGATAAAGGAAAAATTCTTATAAGAAATGTGATAGGTCCTGTTAGGAATGGAGATATTTTAATGTTAAGGGAAACAGAAATGGAAAGTGTACCAAAGCTTGCTGAAAGGTAATTGAAATGAAATGCAATTTTTGTGGTAAAAGCTTTAAACCGCCAAAGGGTAAAATGTTCGTTAAAAATGATGGAAGTATCCTTTACTTTGATTCCTCTAAGTGCGAAAAATATTATTTTATGGGAAAGAGTCCTAAAAGGTTTAAGTGGATAATGAAAAAATAAAAAGTGATTTAGGTGAGAATAGGAATAGAAATAAGTGAAAGAGAAATTTATAAAATTGCTGAAATTCTCAATTCAAATTTGGAAAGAGAAATTGAATTGGAAGATCTACTAATTCAGGCTTTAACCAAAAATGTTTGCTCTTCGGATATTATTTTCTTATTTCTTCAAAATCTTGAAGAAATGAACTATATAAAAGGTAAAAAAGGCTCTTTAATAGTTAACAGAGAAATTGAAAATGAAGATTTGAAAAATGTTTCAAAAAATATCATAGATAAAATTTCAAAATTAAAAAGACTTTTTATTACGCCATTAGAAGTTGCAAAATTTTTTCAATGCCCAAGAAGGCTTTTTCTTGAAAAAATAATTTTGGCTAAACAGTATAAAGAGGAAAGGGGTAAAACTTGGGATGGTGAAGCTATTCATTATTCAGTCAACATCTTCGTTAAGAATCTTGCAAATATGCAGATAGAGCAATTGATGGAAGAGGTTGCTAAAAGGTCTCTGAAGAAGTTTGGTAAAAAAGTTACAATTTCCAAAGATGAGATAATTGATTTTCTTGAAAGGTTCTATGAGTTGATTAAAAAAGAAGGGTTTTCTTATATTTTAATGGAAAAAAAAATTGAATCTTTAAAAACAGGGTTAATAGGAACTCCTGACGTAGTTGGTGTTAAAAAGAATGAGATAATACCGATAGACATAAAACTTGGCGAACTAAGCGAAAGGGGGGTAAAAGAAGAGCATTTGCTTCAAAGTATAGGGGAAAGTATTTTAGTTGAAGAATTTTTTAGGAAAAAAGTAAATTTTAGTTATTTAATTTATTTCGCTTCAAAATCTTTAGTTAAAGTTAAAGTTACAAATGAAATGAAAAAAAAATTCTTTTATTACAAGAAAGGGATAGAAAGGATGTGTAAAATTGGGAAGATACCAGAAAAGGGAAGATTATCAAATTTGGAAAGAAGGGTTTGTCTGGGCTGTCATGTAAGGCCAAGCTGTGAAAATATAGAGATGGTAAGAAGGATTGAATACTAATGTTAGACGTCTAACATTTAATTTTAAATTGAAAATTAAAATATCATAAAATGGGGCCGGTAGATCAATGGTAGATCGCTGCCATGGCATTAAACCAAAAAGGCAGAGGCTCCGGGTTCAAATCCCGGCCGGTCCATTTTCAGATTTATATTTTCATTTAGCTAAACTAAAGGATGATTGAATATCCATTTTTAACAAATGCTGCTGGAGGCTTATGATGACATAAAATTCCTTAAAGCTGGCGCTAATTATCTCCAAATAGGAACAGACTATGATGCATGAAAACGGTAAAACTTTTTCTCTAGATTCTTAATAAACTTTTTGCACTTCTTGAAAATGAAAAGTTTAAAAAACTTAAAAGTAATAGTTTTTAAAATCAAAAAGCGAAAAGTGATTTTATGGGAGTAACTAGAGTAAAGGCAGAAGTTGAAGAGGAGAAAAAAGAAAAACCTAAGGAGAAAATTAAGATAGTTAAGCCGAAAAAAACAAAGGCTATAGTTAGAGTTGCTGGAACAGATTTAGATGGGGAAAAAGTAACCTGGATTGCCCTGAAGAAAATTAAAGGTATAGGATTTAGTATGAGCAAAACGATTTGCAAAGTTGCTGGAATTAATCCTAAAATAAAATTAAAAGATTTAAATGAAAGGCAGATTGAAAAAATTGAGGAGATAATTAAAGATCCTGGAAAATTTGGAATACCCTCATTCCTTTTCAATAGAAGAAAAGATTTGGAGACAGGAAAGGATTTGCATCTAACTTCTTCTGACTTAGAAATAGCACAAAAGTTTGATGTACAAAGGATGATAGATTTAAAAACTTATAAAGGAATAAGGCATATGCTTGGCTTACCTGTAAGAGGACAAAGGACAAGAAGCTCTTTTAGGAAAGGTAGAACAATAGGTGTCGTGAGAAGAAAAGAGCTTGCAAAGATGGAGAAGAAGTGATTAAATGAGGAGACTGAGAAAAAAATATGAAAAGCCGAGAAGAGTTTGGGATAAGGAAAGAATTGAAGAGGAGAAGAATATCCTTAGAGAATATGGACTTAGAAGAAAAAAGGAGCTTTGGAGAAACGAGGCACTCCTAAGAAAATGGAGAAGAATAGCAAGAGAACTTATAGGCAGAAAAGATGAGAAAAAAGAAAGAGAACTGATTCAAAAACTTAATAAACTTGGTATTTTGAGTGAAAACGCAAGTTTGGATAATGTTTTGGGGTTAACTATTAGAGACATATTAGAGAGAAGATTGCAAACAATGGTTTTAAGGAAAGGTTTTGCAAATAGTATAAAACATGCTAGACAACTAATAGTTCATGGACATGTAAAAATAGATGGAAGAAAAGTTTTATATCCAAGTTATTTGGTTAAGAAAGAAGAAGAAAGTAAAATTGAGGTTAAATGATGGAAGAAAAAAAAGAAAAGTGGGGAATTGCGTACATTTACAGTAGTGCAAATAATACCATTGTTCATATTACTGACATAACAGGAGCTGAAACAATAGCAAGAGCTTCTGCTGGAATGATGACTGATAAAGATAGAGAGGGTGGAATGCCTTTTCCTGCTATGCTTGCCGCAAAAAAGGCTGGTGAAGAAGCTTTAGCAAAGGGAATTAATGGTGTGCATATAAGAGTCAGAGGGCCTGGAGGGACAAAAGGAAAAACTCCAGGAGCAGGAGCTCAGCCAGCAATAAGGGCTTTAGCAAGAGCAGGCTTAAAAATAGGTTTAATTGAGGATACAACACCCATTCCACATGGTAGGATGAGAGCGAAAGGTGGAAGAAGGGGAAGAAGAGTTTAAATTAAAAATTTAAAAATTTTTTCAAATCCATCTCTGATTAAGCTGAAAAAGTCGCTCAAAAATTTAAAGCCCACTTCCAAAAAGGAATAAACTTAACTTTTCTGCCTTTAAACAAAAGATCGTTTTATTTTCTTCTTCATTAAGCTTAAGAAGCTCTAAGAATACAAGATTTTCTAAAAACTTTACTTTTATCTTCGATATCATAACTTTTTAAAATACCATTGTCTATAACATAAATTTTGGTATTAGAACTTTTTTAAAAGCTAATTATTCTACAAAAGAGGCATTAACTTAAAAAGTGCGGGGGCTGGGATTTGAACCCAGGAAGGCACTAAGCCACTGGTTTCTGAGACCAGTGCCATTGACCAGACTAGGCGACCCCCGCTACAAAACCTTTAAATCTATACAAACTTTCCATCTCTTTGGTGCATAAGGTAAAACTTTCCTCATTTCTAAAATCTTTACTTTCTTCTTTAATTTCCTTGCCTCCTTTTCTATACCTTTAATTCCATTTTCATAAAGGTTTTCTTCGCTTCCCCAGTTATAAAAATGTATTATTCCACCTTTTTTTATACATTTAAAAGCTAAATCCAAAAAATTTTCTGAACCTAGGGGTAGGGGCATAACAATTCTATCAAATTTTTCCTTAAGCTTTGGACAAATTTTTCTTACATCACCCTTTATCAAAACAACTTTATCGCTCAAACCATTCATTCCGACATTAATTTTTGCATACCTATGAGCTTCTTCATTTATTTCTATACCATAAACCTTAACATTTTTTTTCTTAGCTATTGCTATGCAAAATGGTGCTATGCCTGAAAACATAACCAAAACTTTTTCGCTATCCTTAACTTTATTAGCTATCCTTTGCCTTTCTTCTGCTTCCCTTGGAGAAAAATAGACTTTTCTTGGGTCAAGCTTTAACAAATAACCAAACTCTTTATGGACAACTTCAGTATTTTCATCACCAGCTAAAAACTCATATTCTCTTAATCTTTCTATCCCCTTTCTTTCAGAAACTTTTTTTAAAACAGTTTTCACATTTTTATTCAACTTCATTATTCCTTCTGCTATTATTTTTTCCTTTCCTTTTAGTCCTTCTGGAATTTCTGTTATGGCTATGGCTTTCTCTCTAGAACCAATTATATCAAAGCTTCGTGGTAAAATTTTTAATTCTTCTTCACTTAATTTTCCTTTTAAAATTTCTTTTAATCCCATCTAAATTTAAATTAAAAATATGAATTTAAGAGAATTGATAGAAGAAGCAAAAGAATCTACTAAAGAAATGATTTTAGAAAAAATAGAAAGTACTTTAAAAATTTTGAAAAAGGAAAAGAAAGAAGACTTGCTTTTAATTGAGCCAAAAAATTTTTTAACTATTGTTGGTGATTTGCACGGAGATTTTAAAAGTTTAGTTTTTATTTTAAATCATAGCAATTTTTTTGAAAATGAGGATAAGATAATTTTCCTTGGAGATTATGGGGATAGAGGAGAAGAACAGGCAGAAGTTTATTATTTTTTATTATCACTAAAAGAAATTTTCCCAAAAAGAGTTTTTTTCCTTAGAGGAAATCACGAATTCCCGGAGGGTTTGGAAGTTTTTCCTCATGATTTACCTTTTTTTCTTTTCAAAAAGTATAAGAGCGAAGAAGTTTATGAAAAAATAAAAGAGGTTTGGAGCTATTTTTATTTAACTGCTTTAGTTAAGGAAAAATATTTTTTCTTACATGGCGGATTACCTTTTTTAAATTCTATTGATGAGCTAAGAAATGCTTCTAAAAATAAAAGTTTTATGGAAGAAATTCTTTGGAATGATCCAGATGAAATAGAAGGATTTTATCCTTCTCCAAGGGGTGCAGGAAAAATTTTTGGAAAAAATATAACTGAAAGAGCACTTAAAATTTTGAATGCAAAAGTTATGATAAGAAGTCATGAGCCTGTTGGAGTTAAGTTAAATCATGATGGCTTGATACTTACTATTTCTTCAACAAAAGTTTATGGGAATTTTGCAGCTTACTTGAGAATTAACCTAGAAGAAAAAGCAAAAAATGTATTTGAGCTTGAAAAACTTGCAATAAGATTTTAAAAAAGAGAAGTTAGAAGGAAAAAGTTAAATGGGTTTTCTGGAAATGTTATTTTCTTTAAATAATAATAGAAAAAGCAGATTGAAAATAGGATTAAGCCAATAAAACAAATTATTAGCCCTATTTGCTTAATTCTTTTTGTTTCGCTGAAATTCCAAAAGGAAAAGCCAACCAAACTTATCCCATAGTAAAAGGGTGGTTCAAAACCAAGTAAAAGAGCAGTAATTAACATTATCGGTAAGGCTGCAAGAATTATTCCTATATCTCCCATAATTATTTTTTTCTTTTTGTTTATTAGTTAATTATGCTTTACTTCATAAGCCTTGGATTAAATGATGAAAAGGATATTAGCATAAAAGGATTGGAAGCTGCAAAAGAATGCGAAATGTTATTCGCAGAGTTTTATACCACAAAACTTCAAACAACAAAAGAAAAAATTGAAAAGCTAATTGGGAAGAAAATTAAAGTTCTTTCTCGAAAGGATTTGGAGGAAAATTTTCAAGATATCTTAAATTTGGCAAAAAACAAGAAAGTTGGTTTGCTGGTAGGGGGAGATGCTTTTATAGCAACAACTCACTTAGCTTTAAAGCTAGAAGCTATGAAGCAAGGAATAGAAACTAAAGTTATTCATTCTTCTTCAATAATTTCTGCAATAGGCGAAACCGGTTTGCATATATATAAGTTTGGTCCTTGCGTTACAATACCTTTCCCAGAAAAAACTAAAGGTAAGCTGCCTGAATCAGTTTATGAAGTAATAAAGATGAATAAGGCAAGAGGCTTGCATACTTTATGCTTGCTTGATATAGAGGATGAAAAATTAATGAAGATAAATGAGGGTATAAAAATTTTACTTGAGATTGAAGAAAGAAGGAAAGAGAATGTTTTAAGCTTAGAAAGTGAAATTTTAGTTTTTGTAAATGCAGGAAGCGAAAAACCTTTAATAGCTTTCGGAAAAGTTAAGGAAATTATTGAAAAAAATTTCGAGGAAGTGCCTGCAGTTATTATAGTTCCTGGCTTACTCCATTTTACAGAAAAAGAATTTTTAGAATTTTTTAGAATTTAAACAAACAACCTTTTAACACCAAGTGTAACTTTACTTGTATAATCTTGGATTGAAATTGGACTTAATCCTAAATTTGCTATTTCTATTTCCTCATTCGATGTTCTTGCATAAAATTGAATTCTAGAAATATCGTTTGCTACAAACTTTCCTGTATCAAATTTTTTGGTTGGTGTTCTATTTTCAAACAATAAAGCTTAAAGTTAGGAAAATCTCTTCCGAACAAATATTCTTTACTAATATCAATATCTATAACATTTCCACTTTCCATTGAATTTGAACCAAATCTTGCTAGTACATTGCCATCTGGTGCAAGCACATTTATTTCACTATTCTTTTTTACATGTGCTGTTAGCCATTGTCTTTCATATTTCCTAGCATAATCTAAGTTTACAGGTAACAAACTTGTTCCCGAAAGCATTTTTTGTAAACGATTAAATTCTGGGAAGCCAGTCTCTATTTCAACTTTCATAAAAAGTTGTTACTACTGAATAGTATTTAAATATTTCTATTTTCTATTGAATAGATCAAAAAAGCTTAAATCTTTAATTGTTTTCTATATTTTTGATTGATATGAGTGCAAGATTGAGTGGAATAAGGGATATCTTAGGGGCTTTTGTAGCTTTTCTAGTATACCCAATCCATGTAGCATACAAAGTAGGAAGAGCGATATTTTATGATGGCTTATACAAGAAAAACTGGGAAGCTGGAGGAAGAAATTTGGCAGGTGGTTTAGCAGAGGCAATTTATTCACCAGTTTACTACTTGTACAGAGGAGTTAAGGGATTGTACAAATTAGGCTCTGGAAATTATCCTACATGGGAAATGGGATATGAAGAAAGGATGTATGGAGTAAAGCTCACTTAATCACAATAAAACTGTGCTTTCATAGCCAGTTATTATCAAAAAGCTTTCTCGCTTAGTGATTTTAATTTCAAACGTCACATGAGATTTTAAAAAAGGATTTAAGCTTTTCTTTATAGTATTATTTTATGTTTCCAGTTAAAAATTTTCAAGATCAACTTTATCAGAAAATAGAAGTTTATAAAGATCCGTTAATAATAGGAAAAGTTAAGGAAAGCATGAATAATGTTAAGAATAGAATTTGGCCTGTTCTTCAAAAGATAAAAGGTTATGGAAAATTTAAAGAGCCCGATGATATTTATGTAACAGACGATTTGCCAAAAGACAAACCTGCTGCTACTTTATTTGCAAAAGATTGGCTTGGAAGAGTTAAAAAGTATCTTATAGTTAGCAAAGATGTTATTCACTATCCAAAAAAACTTCTTGAATATATAATAGGGCATGAATCAACTCATGCCTCTGAAAATGTTTCTGGTGATCTTGTTTCAGAAGCAAGCATAGATAAGAATTTGAAAGATGCTTATGAAAGAATTGGAGATAGAGAAGGAAGCAAAGTTGTTGAAAGATTTTCTGGTTATTTGAATAAGTTTTATTGGAAGTTTGCCTTTAAGATGTTACCATTATATAGTGAAGAATAGAAATATTTAAATACTACTAAGTAGTAACATTTAAAAGTGAGAAATATGGCACTTGGTATATCGGGATCATTCGATCCATTCGGATATTTGGAAGGATCAAAAAAACTCTTTACACCAATAAATAAGAAAGCCAGTGCTTTTCAAAAAGCTATAGAAAAACTTCAGCGATATCTGGGAGAATATGAAATTTTAGGAAAATTGAGAGGAGCATGGGAAGATATGACAGCAGCCATGTATTTCAATCCAATAGAAGCACATAAAATGTTGAAAAATCTTGAACCTTCGGTTAGAGAACTAGCTGAAAATGCAAAAGATAAAGATGTAAGAAAAATAGCAAACTCCCTTAAGAATGTTATTGGACCTTACATCAGTAAAATGAAAGAAATTGCTAACTACATAATAGAAAGGGGAAAGGCTGCGATATATCAACAAGAGAAGAAAATAAGGGAAGCAAGCGAAAAAATCAATGAAGAGCAAGCAAGAATAAGCCAATTTTTAGGCTACAAGTTTGAGTAAAACAAGAAAATTTCAAAAAAACCTTTTATTCTTTTTTAGTTACAGGTCTAAGCTCAAAACTAACAATTTCCTTACCTTTAGTTTCTTCTTTCTTTTCCTCTCTTGTAACAAACCAGATTATAAAAATCAAACCAAAAACTAATAAAATAATTAAAAGATCCTGTGTACTTATTTCTACCTTTGGCATTGAAGTAGGTTGAAGAGTAGGGAAAAAGCTATAGCCAGAGGAAGTTAAAAGTATAGCTATTACTATTATAGCACAAATAGGTGCTAAAATTTTCAAATACTTTCCTTTATTCTTTTCCCAATCTTCTGAAGGAATTACCATAAATGCTATTATTAGAAAGGAGAGAAGAGCGACTAATATCATGAAAAGCGTGCCAAAAAATGCGGAAAGAAAAGCTGCTAAATCAACCAAAGGAGTAAGGGCTAAAACGAAAAATGAGGCAATGAATGAAATTACTGTATTAATTCTTTTCACACTTTTTTCTTTTGGGTCTCCGAAAATTTTTGATTTAGTTAGTAAAGCATAAAAAATTGCAAACATTAGAACAAAAGGGAAAAAGTAGCTAAAGAATCCTAATTGTCTTAAAAGTTCTATTGTTTGCTGAAATACCATCTACTCTTACCTTTAACAAAATTTAAAAAGAAAAAATAAAAGCTTGCTATTTTTCCTTTGCAAGGTACCAGATTACTATGAATGTAAGAACTACCAAAGCAATTATTGCAACATCCTCATAGCTTAAAGCAATTCCTGGAGCTACTGGAGTTGGCATTCCTGGTAAAGATATTCCTGGAATTCTAACTTCTGGAACTACTTGTGGGACATATGCTATTAAAATTCCTATTCCTATTACTATTGATATAAGCAAAACTACTGCTATCAATTTTTTGCTAACTTCTTTTTCCTTTCCAACACCAAATAGCGGCAATAGCATGTAGAAAATCAGTAGAATTGCTAGGATAGTAACTACTGTTAGGAATGTTCCACCGAAAAGGTTTACTAGGACTGTTGATAAAGCGAGGCCGAATGGTGTGTAACCGATTATAAATGCTGATATAATTAATGAAACTATTAGATCTATGTTTTTTCTGTCTCCCCAGAGTTTTGCTTTTCTGAGTAATGCATAGATTATTGCAAATGCTAGCAAGAATGGAAGGTAGAATGCGAATATTCCAAGATCTCTTGCAGTAGCTATCAAGTCAGCAATTGTTACCATATTTCACCTTTAAATTAAATTTGGAATTACATATTTATCTTTATTTCTAATCTCACTTTTGCTCAGATAGCTATCTTACGATGAAGAAAATTGTTATAACCATTCCTGCGAAAACTCCTAAGCTTAAAACCCAATCCCATGAGATTTGTTGTGCACCAAAGGAAGGGAAGAAAATGTTAAGAAATGAGGAAGCAAAAATTACTAAACCTACTAAAAATCCTAGAACTAATATAACCATCCAAAACCTTCCTGCTTTAAAAGTATCTGCCAAATGCTTTGGTAAATCTGGAGGGCAAAGTAGGCTTATGAGAAGTAAGCAAACAGAAACTACTAAAATTCCTATCATGCTGTATAAAAAGAAAGTTGCAAGTTGAGTTTCTATGTTAATTCCCAATAAAATAGGGGATGCCCAAACCATGAAGGCTGCTATTAAAGAAACCATTCCATTTACTATAACATTTTCTTTTGGGTCTCCGAAAATTTTTGATTTCCTTAATAAAGCATAAAATATTGTTGATGTTAAAATAAATGGCAAAAAGAACTGAAAGAATCCCAATTCTTGCAATTTTTTAATTGTCATCTCAAATGGGTTCACTGCTCACCACCCATAACCATAGCTCCTGCTATTATTATGATAACCATAAAAATAATTATTCCTCCTGCAAGTATAATAACATCTGTTGGTGGGGAAGGGGTTCCTGGCTCAGCAGGCTTACCTATGCCATAAGTAAAAACTCCTACTAGGCCTGAAGTTATGAAAAGAGCTATCCCCAAAACAATTAAAATGGAAAGTGTTGTTCTTCTTGTAAATTTTTCTAAAAGGAATTTTGAAAGATCCGGATAAAATAGACTTGCGAAAATAAAACCTATAACTAAAATTAGAAGGAAAACTGTTGCTTGAGTGAAAAAAGTTGATATTGGCAAAGCCAAGCTAAATTGAGAAAGAAAGGGAAAGCCTATTATTAGAAATGCTATTGAAATAGAAACTACTCCATTTAAAACTGGAGATTCTCCAAAAACTTTTGACTTTCTTAGCAAACCATAAAAAATTGCAGATGTAATTATCCATGGAAATAAAAAGGAGTAAAATCCTTGTTCAATCATCCATTTTACTAAAGGCTCGAACAAG
>JAVZIY010000009.1:2564-16430 GCA_038998005.1 Candidatus Aenigmatarchaeota archaeon | reverse complement strand
ACTCATTTAAGGGCAAGACCACTTCCAGAAGTTATAGATTTTTCAAATTCAATTAAAAGGCAGGGTCTGATTTTAGATGTAGGATGTAGCAATTGTAGAAACTTAATTCCTTTTTTGGAAAAGGATTTTAATTGCATAGGTATTGACTTTTCAAAGGGGATGATAAGGGAAGCGAAAAAATTCCTTAAGAGAAGAGGTTTTAATGCTTTTTTGGTTGTTGCAGATGTTTTTAACTTGCCTTTCAAAGAAAGAAAAATAGATTATGTAATTTTTACCAGAGTTCTGCACCATCTACCAACAAGAAAACTCAGGATAGAGGTTTTAAAAGAAATAAGAAGGATTTTGAATGAAAATGGAAAAATTTTAATAACTGTTTGGAGGAGATATTTCCCAAGATTTTTAATCGACTTCTTTTCAAACATTTTTGAAAAGAAGTTTGAGTTTGGGGATACTTATAAAAAATGGACCTATCATGGCAAAACTTACAAAAGATTTTATCATCTATACAGCAAAAAGGAAATAGAAGAAGAATTAATTAGCTCTGGTTTTAAAATTAAAAAATTTTACTCTGATAATGGGAATTTTGTCTCTATTTGCGAAACTTAACTTTTTTCCTTAAGTTTTTTCAGGAGATAATTTATCTTATTTTGTAAAAACCTTACCTCTCTCACGCTTCTTGCTCTAAATAATGCTTGCTTTGCTTGAAAAAGTTGTTCCTCAAACATTTGTGTTTCTAATTCTCTATTTTTCATATTTATCATTAGTAAGTGGTAATATATAAATTTTACTATCCTCAAGTAGTGAAATATCTTAAAATCTTTTAAAGTTAAGGTAATGTTATGGAAAAAGCAATAAGAGAAATAATAAGGGCTCTTAAAGAAGATAGAGAAAATGTAAATAAAATAATTAGAGAAATAAGCAGAAAGTATAAGCTTGGTAGAATTCCGAAAAAAATTGAGATATTGAAATTTTGTAATGAAGGGGAAAAGAAAATTAAGGAAACTCTTGTAAAAAGACCGATTAGATCAATTTCAGGTGTTTTAATAATTACTATTGCTGTAAAGCCTAAGGAATGTGTTTGGGGGAAATGTATCTATTGTCCGACTTTTGAAAATGCGTCTAAAAGCTATATAGGTACTGAACCAGTCATAAAAAGAGCTTTACTTAATAAATATGATCCATTCCTTCAAACAAGAAATAGAATAGAACATTACAAGGCTATGGGACACCTAAGCGAAAATGGAAACAAATTTGAAATAATAGCTGTTGGTGGTACTTTTACAGGTTTTGAAGAAGAATATCAGGAATGGTTTATAAAAAGAGTTTTTGATGCTTTGAATGAAGAAGAGAGTAAAAGTTTGGAGGAGGCAAAAAAATTAAATGAAAAAGCGAAGCATAGATGCGTTGGCTTAAGTGTGGAAACTAGACCTGATTTCTGTAAAGAAAAACATATAGATAAATTACTTGAAATGGGTGTAACTAGAGTCGAAATAGGGGCTCAATCAATCTTTGATGATATTTTAAAAATTGCAAATAGGGGACATAAAGTTAAAGATATAGAAGATGCTATAAGGATGGCAAAAGACTCCGGTTTTAAAGTTGTTTTACACTTAATGCCAGGATTACCAGGCTCTTCCTTTGAAAGAGATTTAGAAATGTTTGAAAATATTTTCAATAACCCAAGCTTTATTCCTGACGAGCTTAAAATTTATCCTACAATGGTTTTGAAAGGTACTAGATTATATAAGATGTGGAAAAGTGGAAAATATAAGCCTATGAGCAAAGAAGAAACGATTAAACTTTTGGTTGAAGCAAAGAGAAGAATTCCTCCTTTTATGAGGATAAGAAGAATTTTAAGAGATTATTCTTTAAATGAAGTTGATGCAGGACCTAAAATTGGTAATTTGAGAGAAATTCTTTTAGAAGAACTTAGAAAAATTGGAGAAAGATGTAAATGCACAAGATGTAGAGAAGTTGGGCATATGAAAAGATTTGGGATGGAACCAAGAGAAGAAAACATTAAACTTGTGAGAAGAGATTATGAGGCTTCAGAAGGAAGAGAAATATTCATTTCTTTTGAGGATATTAAGCAAGATATTTTAATCTCATTTTTAAGGTTAAGAATTCCTTCGGATAAAGCCCATAGAAAAGAAATAAATGAAAAACCTTCAGCAATTGTAAGAGAAATGCACACTTATGGAAAAGCTTTGGCTGTAGGCGAAAAGGGTGAAGGATGGCAACATAAAGGATATGGAAAAAGCTTGCTAAGAGAGGCTGAAAGAATAGCAATGGAAGAGTTTGACAAGAAGAAAATTGTGGTAATAGCTGGAGTTGGTGTAAAGCAATACTTTCTAAAGCAAGGTTATTTTTATGATGGTCCATATGTCTCAAAAATTTTGAGCTAAAATTTTCAAAATTTATATTCTAACTTTTAAATATCAAATAAGGCAGGAAAATGGAAGAATATGAGAAGATTTTTAAGGAGGTTCTAGCATATATAAAACCAAAGCCAGAAGAAAGAGAAAAGCTAAATAAAATAGCCAAAAAAGTTTTGGAAATAGCAAATGAGGAAGCGAAAAAAATTCAAGGTAGGGCAATATTAGCAGGAAGTGTTACAAGGGATACATGGCTTGCGGATAAGATGGAGTTCGATATTTTTCTTTTACTACCACCAAGCTTGCCTGAAAAAAAGCTTGAAGAATTTGGATTAACAATAGGAAAGGAGATTATAGAAAGGGTTAAGGGAAAATATAAGATAGAATATGCTCAACATCCTTATGTTTCTGGAGAGGTTAGAGGAGTAAGAGTTGATATTGTTCCATGCTATGAGGTAAAAAGTCCTGAAAAAATAAAATCTGCTGTTGATAGAACTCCCTTTCATGTAAAATATGTTGAAAAAAATTTAACAACACAAATGAGTAATGAAGTAAGGCTTTTAAAGCAATTTTTAAAAGCTAATGGTATATATGGAGCTGACGCAAAAACTCAAGGATTTTCGGGCTATCTCTGCGAGCTTTTAATAATATATTATAAGAAGTTCATAGAGTTGCTCAAAAATTGTGTTAACTGGAAGCCAGGAGAGATAATTGATTTAGAGGGATTTTATAAAGTTAGTGAGTATCCTAAGCTAAGGAAAAAGTTTAAGGAAGAAGCTTTAATAGTTATAGATCCTGTTGACAGAAATAGGAATGTTGCTGCAGCAGTCTCTTCAGAAAATCTTTACATTTTCAAGAAAATTGCAAAAGAGTTTTTAATAAATCCAAGTGGAAAACTATTTTTCCAAAAAGAAATTAAGCCTTTGGAAGAAAACGAGCTTATACTTAACCAGATTAAGAGAAGGACTGAAATAATTTTGCTTAAGTTCAAAGCACCAAAAGTTGTTCCAGATATTCTCTGGCCTCAATTAAGAAGGTCTGCTGAAAGACTCGAGAAAATTTTAAGAGAAAATGAGTTTGTGGTTTTAAGAAAAGATGTTTATACGGATGAGAAAGAGAATGCGATAATCTTATTCGAAATGGAAGTTTCTAAGCTTCCTTTTGTCCAGAAAAGAGTTGGACCTAAAATTTTTGATTTAGATGATTCAGAAAGATTCTTGAAAAAGTATAAGGGAGAAGCCTTAGTTGGACCTTTTATAGAAAATAATAAATGGTGCTTTGAAGTTAAAAGAAAATTTTTAACTGCAAGAGAAAAACTTTTTGATAGTTTGAATAAGGATGTGAAAATTTTAAAAGCTAAAGGAATTCCTAATTACGTTGCAGAAGAAATATCAAAAAATTTTGAAATAATTTGTGAGAATGAAAAAATTATGGAAATTGCTAAAAAGGATAAAAATTTTGGGATATTTTTGAGGAAGTACTTTGAAAAGGAAAGCTTAATCTAATTTCTTTCTCAAATTTAATTATGATATTAATAACTTTTTTGGGCACTGTCTCAGGAATCCCAAGCAAAGAAAGAAATCATCCCTCTATTGCTATAGAATATTTTGGAGAAAAAAAGGATACTATATTATTTGATTGTGGGGAAGGAACTCAATTGCAATTGATGAAAGCAAACATAAGCTTTATGAAAATTAATAAAATTTTTATTACACATTGGCATGCTGATCATTTTGCCGGATTAATTCCATTACTTCAAACCATGAATTTAGAAAAAAGGAAAAAAGAATTGAAAATTTTTGGGCCAGAAGCAGAAAAGTTTGTTTCAAACATTTTAAAGCTTGGATATTTTGGTTGTAAATTTCCTGTAAAAGCAATTAATACCCCATTAGAAGGGGATGTAACTAGTTTAATAGACGAAAGCGAAGAATATGAGATTTATTCTATTCCTGTTTTGCATACAATTCCTTCTGTTGCTTACTGCTTTAAGGAAAAGGATAGATGGAAAATTGATGAGAAAAAGCTTAAGGAGCTTGGCTTAAAAAGGGGATATTGGTTGAGAAAATTAAAGAAAGATAAGGAAGCAATTTACAAAGGAAGGAAAATAAATATTGAAGATGTGGGGAAAATAAAAAAAGGATTAAAAATTGTTTATTCTGGTGATACTAAACCTTGTGATAATATGATTAAAATTTCTATGGATGCTGATTTGCTAATCCATGATGCAACCTTTCTAGAAGAACAAGAAGGAAAGGCTCACGCAGATGTGAAGCAAGCAGCAAAAATTGCAAAAAAAGCTAATGTTAAACAATTGATTTTAACGCATATAAGCAGAAGATATACAGATGCGAAAAAGCTGGAGGAAGAGGCAAAAAAAATTTTTGAAAATACAAAGGTTGCTCATGATTTTATGAAGGTTATTTTGAAATAAGAAAGCGATCTTAAAATTTATTAAAGGTAGGGTAAAATTTCTCTTAAATCCTTTTTTATAAAATTAAATTATTATTTTCTAACAATGTGAAAAATTTCGCTTAAATCTGAAATAACAAAATCTGGCGATGTTTTTAGCTTAGGTATTTCCTTACTTTTTAACAACACAGCTACCATGCCAACCGATTTTGCTCCGTTAATATCTTCTTCACAATTTCCAACAAACATAGTCTCTTCTGCCTTACATTTTAATTTCAATAAAGCTAATTTAAAAATCTCCAAAGCTGGTTTGTAACATTTGGCCATGCTAGAAGTGATAACAACATCAAAAAATTTACTTAAAGAAAACTTTTTTAACATATATTTGGTTAACCATGTGTCGGAATTAGAGATTATACCCAATTTAAAGTCCATTTGCTCTAATGATTTAAGAGTATTATACACGTTAGGAAAAATTTGCACTTCTTTCTCTATGTATTCCTTATACCATTTCTTTATATTTTTAGCTAAACCGAATTTCTTATCAATACCTAGTAAAGAAATTAAGCTATTTTCTAATATCTCTGAAATAGTTGCAAACTCCATTTTTTTGCTTTTTTAAAGTTTTTTCTAAAATTATCTGCTAGACATTTTTCAATTATTTTTAAATCAATATCCGTTTGTTTACTTATTTCTTTTGAAATATAAGAAATTACTCTTAAATGGCTAGTTTCCAATAAAGTTCCTCCAACATCAAAAAGTATTGCTTTAAGGGTAAGCATAGTAATTTCCTTTTATCTTACCTTCTTCCAACATTGAGGGTCTGGAGCAAAATAATTATTATGAACTGCATAAGCAACAGCAGGACATCCTCTGCATATCTGTAACAAACTACATTTACTACATTTTTCAAATTTTTTGATATCACGCAGTTCATCAAGGACTTTGTTATTTAAAAATATATCCTTTATTTTCTCTTCTGGCACTTTTCCAATTTTTATTGGCAATCTTCTACATGGATAAACTATACCATTAGCTAATATAGTTAAAGAATTAACTCCCACATAGCACCCATCATAGATTATCCCATCATTTGGTAGAGATGGCAATAATCCTAATTCTTCTTCTAATAGAAAGCTTAAATTTTCTCTCATTTTGAAATATGTTCTATATCCTTTTCTCTTTAATCTAGCAATCTCTTCAAATACTTGAAGAAGTAATTCTTTATACTCTTTTGGTGTTAACAGATCCTTTTCAAGTTTAATTCCTGAGCCAATTGGCGTTAACCTCGAAAAACTAAATACATCCACACCCTCTTTAGCAATAAGTCTCATAACTTTTATTAATTCGCTCATATTAATTTTGCTTACTGTAAACATTACTTTCGTTTTTATTCCAAATTTCTTTAATAAACGCAGAGCCCTTATAGATTCTTTAAAACTTCCTTTCCTTCTCAATCTATCATGTGTTTTTTCTAATCCATCTATACTAATTTGATAGAAGCTTATTCCAAAATCTCTAAGTTTTTTTACAGTTACTGAATCAAGATGATAAGGATTTCCTAAAATTCCTATAATAAATCTCTTTTCTTTTGCATATTTTAGGAGCTTAAAAAAATCCTTTCTTAAGATATAAAGCTTTTGATATGTTATTTCAAACTGTATCTTTTGAAACCTTTAATAAACCAGTTAAATGTAGAATTATGGATTTTTATGTGGATTTCTGTGGGAATATAAGCCCACAAACATTGTGTGAATACTCTCTACTTTCCCAACCTTATACTTTTACAGGAATAGCTTATGTAAAAGTTAGTGTAGACGGTCCTCCTGAAATCTTTGAAAAAATGAGAGGAAAGAATGTATATAATAAAGTCATTGAAGGGATTAAGAATTTGATAAAAGTTAATCAAAGTGTAGAAATTGATGCAGACTTATCAACCTTAAATAAAAATAACATTAACGATATAATAGATTTAGCCTATAATCTTTCTGTTAATTCTATTAGGATAAGGTTAGTTTTACCTATCGGTAAGAATCCAAAGTATAACCGCTTTTTACTAGCGCCTGAAGAAATTGTTGAAGTTTACAAAAAAATACAAAGAAAAAAGAAGGAGTATAAGGATGTCCTCACTATTTATGATGACCTTATTTTAAATGAATCTATAGAAAGATTAGCTACTAAAAGTTTCACCGTAGATCCTTATGGATATATCCGATTTTATCCATTTTCTTCTATAAGAGTAGGCAATTTTAAGAATGTAGAATTGAGTGAACTTCTTAAAATGCTCCCTTCGACGTTACCACAAATTAAGGCAAATGCAAAAAGAATTCAAGAATATTTTAACAGAATTCATACTTTTTTACATGCATCAGCAACTTAACTTTCAATATAAAATCCACTTACCTCGGTGTATTAGCCACATTTTACTTTAATTTTTGATGTAAGTAGAGTTTAATTCGAAATCTCTATGTGATATGGTTCACTCCCAATTGTAGAATATATACGTTCATATAACTCCCATTCTGCTAAAATCAAGAAAATAAAAACTCTTTACATTTTTTCAATTCAAAGAAGAGATAAATAAATTAAAGCTAATAAAAAGGAAACGGAAAAAGTTAAAATAAAATAGAGTACGAAGAGCAAATCGATGAGATATTTAAACAAACGCTAAATTACGGAGACGCAGCTTAAGTAATCCTAAAAGTTAAAAATGAATTGCCCCTGCCGGGATTTGAACCCGGACCTGAAGCTTTTTACTTTCAACCGCAAGCTTCCATCCTATCCAGGTTAGACTACAGGGGCTAAAAAGATATAAGCTTAAACTTAAATAATAACTTTTCAATAAAGTGAGTATATGGTATTGAAATGTACTAGCTGCAATACAAATGTTTTGGCTAAAGACAATTTTGTTAAATTTTTCTGTCCAAATTGTGGGGAAGAATTAATAGTTAGATGCTCCACTTGCAAAGCATTGGGGAATACTTATAAATGTAAGAAATGTGGATTTGAGGGTCCTTGATGGGAGAAGTTATAGTTAGCTTTAAAATTATGCCAGAAAGTATCGAAACTGATCTAGAAAAATTGGAAGAAAAAATTAAAAAAGAAATTTTGCCTCAAAAAATTGAAAAGGAGCCAATAGCTTTTGGCTTATTTGCTTTAAAAGTTACTAAGTTAATTCCTGAAGAAAGCGGAGAATTGGAAAAAGTTGAAAACAGGATTAAAAGCTTGGAAGGGGTTGGAGAAGTAGAAATTGTTGAAATAAGCAGAAGCTTGTAATTTTAATTTATTTAAAAACTAATTAAAATTAATGATGAGGAAAAACTGGAAGATGGCATTATTCTGGCTCTTGGGAACTATTTGCATTTTATTTGGGTCTATGATAGCAGGACATTTAGAAAGGGGTTTAGGTGTTGATGAACTAAGCTATTCACTTGCTTTACTCATAGCCTTTGTTCTTATATTACTAGGAGGATTGCTCTGGATATCTGTAGCAATAGCTGTAAGACTCAGAGAATAAAGTATTTAAACTTTCTTCTCTATTTTCCTTTATATGGTTGAGGAAGAAAAACCAGTTGAGGAAAAAAAGGTAAGTGTAAAACTACCAAGTGTGAATAGATGGGTTGTTTCAACTATACTTTTAATAATAATTTCAATAATTCTTGTAGCTGGCTGGATTTTAACACCAAGAACTGTAATCACAGGAGAATTTGTTAAAATGAACATTTTAAGTAAGGAAGAAATAGGGAAGAAAGTTATAGATTATATTAATAATAATTTGGTTACACCTGGGACAAGTGCCTCCTTAATTTCTGTTGAAGAAGAAAGAGGTGTATATAAAATCTTAGTTTCTTATCAAGGGCAAAGTATTCCAGTTTATGCTACCATGGAAGGAAGTTATCTATTTCTTCAAACCTTAGATATGAGTAAAGAAATACCAAGAGAAGGAGAGACTCAATCTGAGTTTGATGCTCCTGATAGAGAAAAACCAAACGTTAAGTTTTTTGTGATGTCGTTCTGTCCCTATGGAAACCAAGCAGAGGCTGGATTAGAGCCAGTTTATAGATTGCTAAAGGATAAAGTTGAATGGGAGCCACATTATGTAATTTATAGCAACTATGGAACTTATCCAGAGTATTGCTTGGATAAAGAAAAAAGATATTGTTCTATGCATGGTATTCAAGAACTTAATCAAGATGTAAGAGAGCTCTGCATTTGGAAATATTATGCTCATGATTTATGGTGGGATTTTGTTATCCAAGTAAACAATAAATGTAGTGCTGGAAATGCAGATACATGCTGGGAACCCATTGCAAGAGATCTTGGAATAGATGTGGAAAAAATCAAAACTTGTCAAAAGGATGAGGCAGAAAGCTTACTAGAGAATGAAATAGAACTTAACGAAGAATATGGCGTAAGGGGTTCTCCAACAGTTTTCATTAATGACAAATTATACCAAGGATCAAGAACACCAGAAGCGTACAAACAAGCAATATGCACAGGGTTTGTTACAAAACCAGCAGAATGCAGTCAAACTTTAAGCACTTCTGGCTCATCCTCAAGCGGGCAATGCTAAATTAAACTACTTCCAACAATTAACCTTCTTTTATCCTCTCCTTTAAGTTCTTCCAAAATCCTTTTAATTATCATCTTTTTAGGCTCTGGAAGCATTTTAATCCTTTCCTGCAATTCCTTAAAACTTTCAAAGGGTTTTTTCTTTCTTTCTTGAATTATTTGCCATAAGTGACGCTTCCCTATTCCTGGTAGTAATTCTAAACTGTGTAACCTAGTTGTTATAGGACCGGCAATATTAAATAGATTAACAAACCTTTTTTCATCTTTTGTTGCTATATTTTCTAAAACCTTTTCTAATTCAGCCTTTGCAAAACCAGTTAATTCATCGTAGCTTATCCTCCCCCTTATATATTTAACATGATCTCTTCTATCTTCCCCTATGTAAATCCTATCTCCAGCCTTGATGCTTGTATTGTCCTTTATCACAACTTCAAGAAGATTAAAATATTTTTCCCCTATAGCTTGAGCTAATGGCTCAGGCTTTTTATCGCTAGATTTGCCATACGGAAGAAAATCTAAAACTATCACATATTCATCCTTTACCATACAACCACCAGAAATTAGATTTTTGATTTAACTATTTCCAAAATCTTTTCTATTTCTTCTTTTGAAAAGCTCCCATACTCCTTATGAAGAATGACTCTTAAATCTTCAGCATCCTTTGGTAAAAAATTAACTATAGCAACCTTTTGCCTATCCCTAAGTTTTTCTATATTTCCAAGCTCTTGAATAATTTTTTCAGCAGTTTGAGAATCTATAGTAACAAATTTTCTAATTAAGTCTAAAGAATTCTTTTGTTCATATTTCAATTCTCTTTCTTTTGAAACATTTTCTAATATATCCTTAGCTTTTACATCTGGAACAACTTCCTCTTTTACGACATTCATTTTACCAACCTCAAGTGTTCTGGCCTTGAAATTATCTTTTTCACCTTATTTCCATCTATTATTTCTACAATATAACTCTTTCCCCTTCTTTCTATAATCTTTCCAACCTTTCCCTTAAATCTCGGATGGGGCATACCTTTTTGGCTATACGGGTCTTGCAATATTATAACTTTTTCTCCTATTTTAATATCTTGCAAAAATTTTGTTATTACAGGTCTAGCTTTCTGTCTAAGCTTTTTTCTTGTTCTTGACCTAAAGCCTCTTGACTTTTTTACCATATTTTATCTACGAACTTTTAAAGTTAAAAAATTATTTTTTATGGATTTTAATTACATCCAAAACAATTTTTTTAGCTTCATTTCCAAGAATTTCAGAAATGCTTGGCTTAGTTCTTCCTCCATCTCCAGTTATAAGTTCTTTAATATATAATCCACTCTGAGCGGTTATTTTAAATTTCACTTTTTTCTTTCCAAAAACTTTCCAAGATATTTTTTTAACAATTCTCTTCCTTACTTTTTTAGCTCTTCTATGCAAAACTCTCAAAGGAGTTTGCTGTAAAATTGGTTCTCTTTCCAAAATTTTTAAATTTTTTAACTTGCCCTCATCTACGCATTTCTTGAATAATACCATCGCCAGATAGGTTTTATCTTTTTTCCTGGATTTAATCTCTCTAACTAAGCTCTTATCTACAAATTCAAGTTTACTTACCTTTATCTTTTTAGATTTATTTATTTCTCTAAGAATTTTTTTAAGGTTAAGCTCTCTTCTAAAAGGATTCTTTATTTCTATTACAAAAGGTCTCCAATCTAAGCATCTTGTGTCTATATCCTCCCGCCCTTCAGCATGTAAGGCACTTTTTTTCGCTTTTGCAAATTTCAGAAAGGGTCTTTCGATTATTTCTTGAATAGAAGTCTTGTAAAGTTTCCCTTCACCTTTACAAAAAGTACAACCCTTGCCCTTACACTTAGGACAAATCCATTTGGCTTGAGGAAAGCCTCTCTCAAGCTTTTTATACTCTCCATAAATGAAAAGACTTTGAATTTGAATTCTTACACTTTCATTTGTCATATCCACTAAAATTGTTATCTCAGGATTTTTTCTTTCAAATCTTTTATTTAAAATCTTCTCCAGTCTCTTTCCAATTTCCCTATTTATCTCAGTTTTAATAGATTCTGCATTCTCTATCCCGATTTCTTCCCATATTTTCTCTTCCGAATTTAAAATTTCTGGTAAAACTTTTGTACCAACTAGAAAATTTCTAAAATCTATTCCTTTCACTTTTTTCACGATTTTACTAACATAATCTTCAATTTTTTCTTCAAAGAAATTTTTACAAATGAAGCATTTCCCTTGCTTTTCTATCTTAATTTTTCTTTTCTTAAACTTAATTCCATAGAAATTGGATAAATCTATTTTAACACCCTTATCTGAGTCAAATAAAAATGCTAGAAAATACCTTATTATTCTTCCTCTTTCTTTATTCGAAATTCCAGATAGTAATTGACCTGCCAAAACCCTTCCCAGACAATTGTCACATAAATACCTATTTTCTAAAATTTTTTCTGCATTTTCTATCATATTAAACGCCTATCAAGTTCATAATTAACAATTGTTATACAGTGAGATGCTAAATAAACTTTAGGACCTAGAGAAATTCTTTCAGCTCCAATTCTATCTAAAAGCTTTTCTGTTTTTCTTGGAATTCCTATGTGGTCGCCGAGCACAAAGCAAACATCTCTTTTAAATTCAAACTCCCTTATATCCTTTCCTTTTGGATGTAAATAAATTAGCTGAGATTCTTTTGCCTTTTCCTTTACCAAACTCTCAAAACTTCTTTTTACAATTTTAATTCCATTCCAAACATACGATTCTTCATTCAGCTTTAACTCTAAACCCTTCTTCAATGCAAGTTTTATATGCGAGGCAATATTTCTTTCGTCTGGACTTAATCCTTTAAGCTCTTCCCCATAAAATGTTATTATTTTCGGTGGAGAAGGCAAACCTTCCATCACAACATAAATTATTGTATCCCTTCTTAAATCGTTTGAAATCCATAAAGCGTTTGAAATACATCTACAAACTAAATCAATTCTTCCTGCCCCTGGTAGATCACTTAAATTAAAATCTGGGGAAGTAGGAGCTTTTAAAGCTCTTAAAACAAACTCTCTCATAAAAATTATTAAAAAAATTATATTTTAAAACCAAGTTGTTTTGCTAATTGCTTTAATCCTCCTCTCTGCAATCCTTTAGCTCCACCCAAGTTTCTCATAAGTTTCCTAAGCTTGGCATATTGATCAAGTAATTCCCTAACTTCCGATTCTGGTCTGGAAGATCCTTTTGCAATTCTTCTAATTCTACTTGCATTTATTATTTCGGGGTTCTCCCTTTCTTTTGGTGTCATCGACTGAATTATATATTTAAAACTTTCAAGCTTCTCTTCCTGTTTCTCCAAATCTATAGGGAGTTTTATCATACTAAAGCCAGGAATCATGCTTACTACCTTACCCAGCGAACCCATTTTGCTTAAAGATTCTATTTGCTCGTAAAAATCATTTAAAGTAAATTTGCCTTCAACTATTTTTTCAATCCTTTCAGGTTTTATTTCTGCTTCCTTGGCTTTTTCTAGCAAACTTTGCAAATCTCCCAAGCCAAGTAGTCTTGAAACAAACCTTTCAGGATTATAAACTTCTAGATCTTCTATTTTTTCTCCAATACCAATAAATTTAACCTTGGCTTGAGTTGCTGCGCATGCACTCAAAGCCCCTCCTCCCTTTGCAGTACCATCCATCTTAGTTATTATTACTCCTGTTATTCCTACTAGCTTGTTAAATTCTCTTGCTTGTGGTCCAGCTACTTTTCCTATATCCGCAGGAATAGTAAGCAGAACTTCATCTGGTTTAATTATTTCACCCAATTTTTTAAGTTCATTTGCGAGTTCTTTATCCAAAGCACTTCTTCCTGCTGTATCAATTAAGACACAATCATAGACCTTAAATTTTTCCAAACCTTCTATTGCACCTTTAAATGGGTCATTCTCTTTATCCCAATAAACTGGAACATTAATTTTATTTGAAAGTTGAATTAGTTGTTCTACTGCTGCTGGCCTATGATAATCTAAAGCCAGAGCAGCTGGCTTTAACCCTTGCTTCTGAAGATATCTGGCAATCTTTATCAAGGTTGTAGTTTTTCCAGAACCATATAAACCTATTAGCATTATCTTTTTCTTTCCTATAACACTAGATGGCTTCCCTCCAAGAAGATTTACGAGTTCCTCATAAATTAGTTTTAGAACATATTCTCTCAAGGTTAAGCCTGCAGGAATTTTTTCATCAAAGCACTTTTTTCTTATTTTATCAACTAATTCGTTTATTAAGTTTAAATCAACATCGGCCTGTAAAAGAATCTTTTTAAGTTCAGCTAAAACCTCTTCTACAACTTTCTTATCTACAGCAGTAGATGAGATTATTTTTTTAATCAAACTTGAAAGGCTTTTTCCAAGGTTATCGAGCATATTTTTTAAATATTTTCTACTCTTAAATATATTTAAGAATGGGAAAGGAAAATTTGCTTAAAATTAAAGATGAAATTGAATTTATTGAAAAAATTTGTAATTATAAAAGGAA
>JAVZIY010000009.1:0-2554 GCA_038998005.1 Candidatus Aenigmatarchaeota archaeon | reverse complement strand
ATGTATGTTCTCCCTTATACTGTATGAAAGTTCATGAGTTAGTTCGACAGGCTAAAGAAGTTTTTAATGAAGAAACTTTTATTTACTTGGGAATTAACTCCTATTTCTTTGGTCCGTTAGAGGAATCCGTAAGATTATGTGGGATAAATTGTGAGATATGTAAAGCTAATTATAGAATTGTAAAAAATTTCATAAATTCATTGGTTAAGAGCTTTAGCTGAGTAGAGAAGAAATTAAAGAATTTGGTTCATATTCCATTAAATTATTTAAATTCTGTCCATTACCCAAAAATAAAATAGGTTTTTTGAAATTATAGCAAATTGAAAGTATATTACCTCCTTTCTCATTAACATCAACTTTTGAAAAAATTATTGCATCTATTCCAACTGCTTTATCAAAAAACTCAAATTGGTTTATAACGTCCGAGCCAGTTAAACTATCTAAAACTAAAATTTTTAAGTCCGGCTTATTAACTCTGCAAATTTTAGCGAGTTCTTCCATCAAATTTTTATCGGTGTGGCTTCTTCCTGCTGTATCTGCCAAAACAACATCAAATCTACGGGCTTCAGCTGCTTTTCTTGCATCAAAAATTACTGCACAAGAGTCCGCTCCATACTCTTGTTTAATAACCTGTAACCCAGCCTTTTTTGAATATTCTTCGAGTTGATCTATTGCAGCTGCTCTGAAAGTATCACCTGCCGCAACCAAAACTTTATAGCCCTTATTTCTAAGCCAGAAACCAAGTTTTGCCAGAGTCAAGCTTTTCCCGGTTCCATTAAAACCTAGAAAGAGAAAAAGAGCTGGCTTATTTTCCTTCCTTACTCTTTTAATTATTTCTTCCAAATCTATTTTTGGAGTGGAAAGAATTTCTAAGAGGCTTTGTCTAATAACATTTAAAACATATTCCTTTTCCTTTCCCCTTCTTATTGATTTATCAACTAAATTATTTATTAAATCAGATTTGATTTTCTCAACAACTTCGTAAGCAACATCTGCCTCTATTAAATCAACCTCCAAATCTTTAAGGACTGGTCTTAAATCATCTTCACTTATTTTTTTCTCAACAATTTTTTTAACTACTTTTTCTAAAAATTTTTCAGTAATTCCTTTTTTTGGTTTGGCTAATTTTTTTTCTATTTCTTTCTCAGAAGGAATTTTCCTAATAATCTCTTGTTTAACCTCTTCTATGATTTTTGGTTTAATCTTTTTTATCTTTTCTATTTCTTTCTTTATAATTTTTTCTCTTGATTTTGGCTTGGCTTTCTCCATTTCGACTTTCTTTTCTTCAGGCTTTTTTTCTATTTTTTCAGAAATAGAACTAACAATTTTCTTTAATTTTTTCTTTAAAATATCAAACATTCTTTTCCTCCTTTATTTCTTTCTCTAGCTCTTTTTCCAAAATCTTTAAATTTGACTGTAAACTTAAAATCTCATTTTCAACTTGCTCTAAAGCTTTTTCTATTTCTTCATTTCTTCTATTCAAAAAATCTCTAGCATCTTCCAAGCTTTTTTCCAAAGCAATGTTCGCTCCAATAGAAACTATAACTTTTTTCTTATCAACTATTTTTCCAAGACAATAAACACCAGAAGATATTGGAAAAAATATTTCTTCGCTTTTTTCAAATTCTTTTAGACTTTGTAAAGTAGATTGTATTTCATTTAAATTTGAAACCAGAATACTTCTTTGATTTATTAAGCCATTAATTCTCGACTCTATAAATTTGTAAGCCAAAATTTTTTCCTCAGTTTTTTCTCCCATATTTTCTTTTTTGATTTAAAAATTTATTAAAAAAGGTTAAAGTTAAGGGTAATTAATTTTAAAATTTAATTAAATATATGAATAACTGGATAAAATTAATTTTATAGAATTCATAAGATAACAGCTACTATAAAACTTTACAAATTTGTGGGTGCTTGAATGAAAAAAATTCTAATTTTGCTTTTTTCCATTTTTTTAATTTTTTGTTTAAAGCCGGTAAATGCATTGACTTCAGTTGGAAATACTTTTGTAGAAATGCCATTCTCACCAAATCAGAGAGCAATTTGCAGAGATGGGAAAAATCATATCCATGTTGTATGGCTTTACAATTCTACCACAATAAAGTACGCAAAAAGTATGGACAACGGCAATTCTTGGCAAATAACAACATGGCAGAATGAAACAGCCAATCCTTTAAATTATTCTCATATTTCCTGTGACGGGAACAACGTAATTGTCGTTTATTCTAATACTTCGCTTGTTATGAAAATCAGCGAAGACAACGGCCAAAATTGGGTGACAAAGGTTCCAAGAGCTTCCGGTGTTGATGTTGCAGTAGCTGAAAGAAGGGGGCAAAAAATATATGTCGTTTATAAAAATATGGATGCTTTTGCAGACATAATTTTCTTCAACTCATCGGACGGCGGTTCAACTTGGTCTTCGGATGTTGTACTGTTTGACGGCTATGTAGAATCTAGCATTTTCAAAGTGATTGAATGAAAAGATTTATTATCTTCTCAGCAATAACGACTTTAATGTTTTTTTTATTTTTAGCTATAGGTTTTGCAAAAACAG
>JAVZIY010000008.1:0-16634 GCA_038998005.1 Candidatus Aenigmatarchaeota archaeon | reverse complement strand
CTATTTTTGTATGAACAGGATATCTTCCTAGTTCATACTTTCTCTTCTTTCTAGAAATTTTTATTAACTTTCCAGTTTTTGTTTTCCCTCTTTTTCCATGCCAAACTGCCATAAAATCACTTATTCTATATATGAAAACAAAATTAAAGTTCTTTTAAATTTTTAAAAGATTTAAATATAAATTCTTATAATTCAAATTATTCAGTGGAAGAATGACTGAAAGACCAATAGACGCTTTGGATAAAGCAAAAGGGAAAAAAGTTTTAATTAAATTGAAAAATGGAGAAGAAATAACAGGAATTTTAAGAGCACTAGATTTGCATTTAAATTTATGGCTAGATGAGGCAGAGATTCAAAGAAGCGAAAATAAGTTAAAGGTTGGGACAATTTTAATCAGAGGAGATACAATAGTTTATGCTTCTCCTGTTCAAGTTTAGCTTTTTGAAATTCTTTAAATAAAAAAATTAAAAACTTAAATTCCAAATCATTTTTATGAATAGAGAAGAAGCTCTTAAGTTTGTTAGAAATTATATAAAAAGAGAAAATTTGTTGAAGCATGTTCTGGCCGTAGAAGCTATAATGAGGGCTGTTGCAAAAAAGTTGGGAGAGGATGAAGAAAGATGGGGGATAGTTGGTTTATTGCATGATATAGATTTTGAGGAAACCTTTAACAGTCCTTCTATTCATGGAATTGAAGCAGAAAAAATTCTTTCTGGTAAAGTTGATGATGATATGATTAGAACTATAAAATCTCATAATTTTGAAAATACCAAGGAAGAACCAAAAAGTAAAATGGATTTTGCACTAATATCAGCTGACTCTATTTCAGGTTTAATAGTAGCATGTGCTCTAATTCTTCCTTCAAAAAAATTAGAGGATTTAAAGCTCGAAACTCTTGAAAAGAAGTTTAAGCAAAAAGATTTTGCAAGAAATTGCAGTAGAGAAAGAATTTTATGTTGTGAAAAAATTGGGATGGAAAAAGAGGAATTTTTTGAAATTTCTCTGCAAGCTTTAAAAAATATTTCAAAAGATCTTGGACTTTAATTTTCAAAAAGTTTAAATAATATTAAGTTATTATCAAAAGTTATGGTGTTAAAATGGGTAAAAGAATAATTCAAAGAGCGAGAGGGAAAGGAGGACCAAGGTATAGAGCACCTAGTCATAGATATAGAGGGAAATTTGAATATTTGCCTATAATGGGAATAGCTGGTAGAGTTGAGGATATACTTCATGATCCTGGAAGAAGTGCTCCTGTCGCGATAATTAAATTTGAGGATGGAAAGGAAGTTTTACATATAGCATGTGAAGGTTTGAAAGTTGGCGATGCTATAATTTATGGAGAAGAGGTAAAAATTGGAAATGTTTTAACTTTAGATAAAATTCCTGAAGGGACAAAAATTTTTGGAATAGAAACATATCCTGGTTCCGGGCCTAAGCTTTGTAGAAGCTCAGGAAGTTATGGAATAGTTATAGGAAAAATTGGTGAGAAAGTTAAAGTTCAGTTTCCATCTGGAAAAATTTTAGAGTTAAATGGAAAATGTAGAGCGAGCATAGGCATACCAGCTGGTGGTGGAAGAGTAGAAAAGCCTTGGATTAAAGTAGGCAAAAGGTTTTATGCGATGCATGCTAAAGGAAAAATATTCCCAAGAACTAAAGGTGTTGTAATGAACCCTGTGGACCATCCTTATGGAGGAAAAAGCCATAGACCAAGACCGAGCAGAGGTATTTCAAGACATGCTCCTCCAGGAGCTAAGGTTGGAAGTATTTCACCAAAAAGATTCGGTAAGAAGAAAGGTAGATAGAGATGGCCAAAGTTTTTAAATTTAGAGGGTATACACTTGAAGAATTAAAAACTATGAGCCTAATGGAATTTATGAAACTGCTTAATTCAAAAGAAAGGAGAAGCTTGAAAAGAGGTCTGACAGAAAGACAGAAGAAGCTTTTAGAAGAAATAAGTAAAAATCCTGGAAAATTTCACAAAACCCATGACAGAGATATGATAATCCTTCCTCAAATGGTAGGAATTAAAATAGGGATTTATACTGGTGGTGGGAAAAAAGGTGAATCTGGAGAAAAATGGACTGTCATCGAAATTAAGCCTGAAATGATTGGTCATAGATTAGGAGAATTTGCATTAACATGCAAAAGAGTTAAACATTCTGCTCCTGGTGTCGGTGCAACTAGAGCATCGAAACATATATCTGTTAAATAGAGGATAGCTATGAAGGAGGCTAAAGCTAAAGAGGAAAATGCAAGAATTTCATTAAAAGATTCGATAGTTCTATGCAAAAATCTTAAAGGAATGAAAATTGAAAAAGCTAAGAGATTTCTAGAAGATCTAATTAACAAAAAAATTGATTTGAAAGGGAAATATTATATAAATGCAGCTAAAAAGATTTTGGAGGTTTTGAAAAATGCCGAAGCTAATGCATACAGTAAAAATTTCGATTTAGAAAAAACTTTCATTAAAATAGCAAAAGCAGATATGGGAGAAAAATTTATAAGACCTAGGTCAAGATGGAGATTGAGAGGAACTGAAGCCAAGTCAACCCATTTGACTATAATTTTAGAGGAAAGAAAATGATAGAAAAGACTTTTGTGAAGGAAGGGATAAAAAGAGCTGATATGGAAGAATTCTTAGCTAAGAAATTTGAAAAAGCAGGCTATAGTCATACAGAAATTTCAAGAACACCACTTGGAACAAGGATAGTGGTTTATGCATATAAGCCCGGAATTGTTGTTGGAAAATCTGGAAGAAAAATAGGGGAAATAGTTGAAGAAATAAAAGAAAAATTTGGTTTTGAAAATCCAATGTTAGATGTTAGAGAGGTAGATAATCCCTTCCTTGATGCAAACATAGTCGCAAGAAGAATTGCGAGAGCTTTAGAAAAAGGTATAAACTATAAAAAGGTTGTAAATTATTATCTCGAAAAAATTATGGAAGCTGGAGCCGTAGGGGTGGAGATAAGGGTTGGTGGAAAACTGGCAGGTGTGGAAAGGTCTAGATTTCAAAAATTTAAAAAGGGCTTTATAGTTCATTCAGGAGATTATAAAGAGACTTAAGTTGATAAAGGTTATGCTCAGGCTATGATAAAACCTGGAATAATAGGAATTCAGGTTGAAATAATGAAAGAAGCACCAAAAGAATTGCTTTTAGAAAAGGGTTTGGAAGGAAAAGAATTTAAGTATGAAGAAGAAATAGAAAAAAAGGAGGAAACTAGTGGAAATGAAGTTGAAGGAAAGGTTGAATAGAATTTACGATTTCATTAATGAAAGAAACAAGCACCCCCTAAGAAATGGATGGGTATTTTCTCAAATTTCACTCTTACCTTCTATTTATTCTTATTCTATATCAAAACCTAGTTATGGAATGCTATATGGACTATGTCAATGTGGAATAATTCTTTTTCTTCATTTACTAGATGAATGGTTAGCAAAACCAATAAATTTTCAAACCACATTGGACAATTATCTAGGTGATGTTTAGATGGCAATTCTTAAAATTAAACAGATAAGAGAAATGAAGTTAGAAGATATAGAGAAGAAAATTTATGAGCTTAAGCTGGAACTTATGAAGGAAATTGCAAATGTAAAGATGGGAAGACCTGTAAAAAATCCTGGTAAAATTAGAGAAATTAAAAGAACTATTGCAAGGCTGCTAACTATAAAAAAAGAAAAAATAAAAGAGGGAAAGAAGCAGAAATGAGCGCGATATGTCAAAAGTGTGGATTGCCTCTGGATTTGTGTATATGTAGAACTATAGAGATGGAAGCAGAAAAAGTAAAAATCTACGTAGAAAAAAGAAAATTTGGCAAGCCAACAACAATAATAGAAGGAATAAAAGAAAATATAAAAGAAGTTACATCGAAGCTTAAATCTCAATTTGCCTGTGGTGGAACATTTAAAAAAGGACATATAGAGTTGCAGGGAGATCATAGAAGCAAGATTAAGGAAGTACTGATAAAACTAGGATACAATGAAGATCAAATAGAAATAATATAAAAACTTGCAACAAATTTCAGTATATGCCAATAACTCCAAAAAATTTAGTAAGACACGAACTTATAGGTTTACAGATAAAAATAAAGGAATCTACTGATCCTACTTTAAAAAATTTAAGAGGTAGAATAATAGACGAAACATATAACACTTTAAAGGTTGAAGTAGAAGAAAAAGAGAAAATTATTCCAAAGAAAAATTGTATATTTATATTTATCTTGCCTAATAAAACAAAAGTGCAAGTTGATGGTAAATTACTAGTAGGGAGGCCCGAAGATAGAATAAAGAAAAAATTTCCAAGGTGGTAGGATGAAAGATATAGGAATAGAAGTAAAACCTCCGAAGAGGGAATGTAATGATCCAAAATGTCCTTTTCACGGGAAGTTATCTATAAGGGGAAAAATAATAGAAGGTATAGTAGTTTCATCAAAAGCTCCAAAAACTGTAGTGATAAGAAGGGATTATTTGCACTATGTGCCAAAGTATGAAAGATATGAAAAGAGAAAGTCTAGGATTGTTGCTTATAATCCAGAATGTATATCTGCAAAAGAAGGCAGTAAGGTAAAAATTGCTGAATGCAGACCATTAAGCAAAACAAAACATTTTGTCGTTGTGGAAGTGATAGAATGAAAGGCATAAAAGCAAAAGTAACAAAAGCTTTGAACGTTGGAAGCTATTTAGTTTGTCCGGACAATTCAGGAGCAAAACTCTTAGAAATAATATCTGTTTTTGGTTACAAAGGAGTGAGAAGAAGACAGCCAAAGGCCGGTGTAGGTGATATGGTTAAATGTACGGTAAAGGAAGGAGACGTTAAGATAAGGAAGCAAGTTGTTAATGCAGTAGTAATAAGGCAAAGAGCTGAATACAGAAGACCGAATGGACTGAGAGTAAAATTTGAAGATAATGCGGCAGTAGTAGTTGATGAAGAAGGAAATCCTAAAGGGACTATAATAAAAGGACCTGTTGCAAAAGAAGCTGTAGAAAGATTTTCTGGTATAGGAAAAATTGCAACCATGGTGGTTTGAATGAAAATTTCTAAAATTCATGAAGGTTATATAGAAATAGAAAATAAGGAAAAATTTCATAGCATTGTATGTGAAATTAAAACTCTAATAAAAAACAATAAAATTAAAAAAGGAAAAATAGAGTTGCATCTTCTTCATGAAGTAGGTTCAATAGTACCACTAGGATGGGAGAATGTCCTGAAAGAAGATATGGAAGATTTTTTAAATGATATTTTACCTGCAGGTAAATATATAAAGCATGATGAACCTGAAACTCCTTTTAGAAAAAATTTCTTTCAACACGCCCAGACAAAGCTGATAGGATCTCCATTTTTTATATTACAAATAAATGATGGAAAGATTGTTCTTGGTAAGTATCAAGATGTTTGTATTTTTAACCCTATTTTTAGTGAGATTCCAAAATTTAAAATTTTCTATCGTATTTATGAATTTGGTGATGATTGATGATAAAATCAAAAAAGCCAAGAAAGCAGAGAAAATTTTTATATAAAGCACCCTTACATTTAAGAAGAAAAATGATCTCTGCTCATCTTTCAAAGGAACTGAGAGAAAAGTATAAGAGAAGGAGCCTGAGTTTAAGAAGGGGAGATGAAGTAGAAGTTATGAGAGGTGAATTTAAGAAAAGGAAAGGTAAGATTCTAAGAATAGACACAAAAAAATACAAGGTTTATATAGAGGGTATAATGAGAAAGAAAACTGATGGAACTGAAAGAATTGTTCCTTTTCATCCTTCCAATTTAAAAATAATAAATTTAAATCTTGAAGATAAGAGAAGAGTTAAGATACTTGAAAGAAGGGGTAACCATGGTTAAGAAATTAAAAAGGCTTTTGATACCAGAATTTTGGAAAATACCAAAGAAAAAATTCAAATTTACTGTTTCACCAAGACCCGGGCCGCATAAAAAATTCGAGTGCATTCCTTTGCTTGTTATAGTTAGAGACATACTTCAATTAGCTGAAAGTTGGAAGGAAGCAAGGAAAATAATTAAAAGCAAGGAAGTATTTGTTGACGGAAAAGTCAGAAAAGATCATGCCTATCCTTGTGGCTTAATGGATACTATTTCTATCCCAAAGATCAATAAATATTTTAGAATAGTAATTGGAAAGAAAGGATTGGAGTTGAAAGAGATTTCTGAAGAGGATTCAAAAAAGAAAATTTGTAAAATAGTTAATAAAACATGTATTAAAGGCAAAATACAACTCAATTTACATGATGGAAGAAATATTCAGGTTGAAAAAAATCATTTCAGAACAGGTGATTCGGTTTTAATTGAGTTGCCTTACCAAAAAATATTAGAATATATAAAACTGGAGAAAGATGCTTTGGCTCTGATTACAAAGGGAAGTAATGCTGGAAAAATTTGCAAAGTAAAAAGTTTGATCAAAAGGAAGAGTTTAGTAGAATCTTCTTCAGTTATCTGTGAAGTTGATGGGAAAGATTTTGAAATTAGAAAGGATTTTTTAATTGTTATAGGAAAAGATAAGCCAGTGGTGGAAATATGAATCCGATGAGAGAAATAAGAGTTGAAAAGCTTTGCTTAAACATTGGATGTGGGGGAGATTCGGAAAAAATCGAAAAGGCAGAGAAGCTTTTAAAAAAATTAACTGGAAGAGAAAAAATTTTAATAACAAAATCTAGAAAAAGATCGACCTTTGGAATTGCAAAAGGTAAACCAATTGGAGTAAAAGTTACTTTAAGAAAAAAAGAAGCTATTGAATTTTTAAAAAAAGCTTTTGCAGCAGTGGATAATAAACTTAAGGAATCGAATTTTGATGAAGAAGGAAATTTTAGTTTTGGTATAAAAGAGTATATAGATTTACCTGGAGTTAAATACGACCCTTCAATAGGAATGTTGGGTTTTGATGTTTGCGTTACTTTAGAAAGAGCCGGATTTAGGATAAAGAGAAGAAGAATAGAAAAGAAGAAAGTACCCAAAAAGCATAAAGTTAAAAAGGAAGAAGCCATAGAATGGATTAAAAATAATTTTGGTGTTGAAATTGAACCCTGAAGAAATAAACAAATTGATTGGAATAATATTTAAAAAAGCAGAAATAGAGAAAAATTTTAAAAAAGTTTATTTACAGGCCATACAAAAGATTTTTGAAATTGAAACTTTTGGTGAATTTAGTGAAATTGATTTTCTTGAGATTTTTGGTGAAATAGGTGGTTAGGAAGAGAAGAGAAATGATTAAGTGTAGGAGATGCGGAAAAAAGAGAGGGGTAATAAGGAAATATAATTTATTTTATTGTAGACAATGTTTTAGGGAAATTGCTAAGAAAATAGGTTTTAAAAAATATAGTTGAGTTTTTAAAAAGAGAATGATATTTTTACTGATAGAATGTATTGTTAGAATATAATTGCCCCTGCCGGGATTTGAATTCCCGGATGCTAAGCATCTCCCGGGTCGCTGGCTTTCATCTTTTATCAAACCTTTCGAAATCAATCGAAAGGCCAGCATCCTTGGCCGGACTAGACGACAGGGGCTTAAATATAAATTTTAGATTATAACTTAAAAATTTAAATTCTCAATTCTTTTGAAACAATTCTCCAAATTTCTTCCTGAGTTTCACTCATCTCCTTAGAGCCATCTATTACAATCCATTTTGCTTCTTTATCAATTTTTGCAAGTTTTAAGTAAACTTCTCTTATTTTTTCTAAATTTTCTTTATCTTTTTCAAGTCTGGAAATTATTTCTTGTTTAGTAAAATTTTCTATGCTAGATTGCATAACCCTTTTCATGCTTATTTCTACAGGAACGTCTATTAAAAAAACCAAATCGGGCTTAATATTAAATTTTTCTATTTCAATTAGCCATTCTAATGGAACTCCTTTCACGCTTTGGTAAGCAAAATTACTATAACAATATCTATCTGCTAAAACTATTTTCCCTTCTTCTAAAAATTTTCTTATCCTTTCTTGATGCCTTGCCCTATCTGCAGCAAACAAAAGGCTCTGAGTAAAAGAATCTAGATCAACTCTTTTTGTTAATCTTGCTACCTCGCTTTCATAATCTGGAAAAGTTAGAGTAACAACATCATTTCCTTTTTCTTTAAGCTTTTCTGCTAAAAGTTCTAAGTGAGCTTTTTTTCCAGAACCTGTTATTCCTTCAAACACAATAAACTTTCCCTGCATACCAAAAGGAATTAGAATTCTCTATTTAAAAATATTATGTTTATAATATGGATTAGTGAGCATATGGTTAAAATAAGTAAACAGATTAAAAAGCTAATCGAAGAAAATGCTTTGGCTTTTGCTACAGTAGATAAAAATGGAAATCCTCATTGTATTGCTGTTGGATATGCAAAAGTTGTTGAAGGAAATAAAATAGTTATTACAGATGTTGGAATGAAAGAAACTGTAAGAAATATATTAAGGAAAAATAAGGTTGCAATAGCGGTTTGGAATAAAGACTGGGAAAAAAATTGTATAGGTTATGAAATAAAAGGAGAAGCAAGTATTTTTACTTCTGGTAAATGGAAAAATTTTGTTGATAAGATGGAGGAAAATAAAGGTTTAAATCCAAAAGGTGCAATCCTAGTAAAGATAAATAAAGTTAAAAAATTAGCTTAAACTGTTTTTAAGTTAAGTTTTTAAAACCGAAAGCTAAAAGAATTTTATGGGAATTTTTGAGTATAAGGGAGTGAAAATTGAGTGGCTCGGTCATGCATCTTTCAAAATCTCAAACAAGCTAAAAATCTATATAGACCCTTATGTTTTACCAAACAAACCAGAAAAAGCTGATTTAATTTTTGTGACTCATGAGCATTATGACCATTGCGCAGTCGAAAATATTAAGAAAATTGCAAAAGAAGATACAGAAGTAATGATAACAGAAGATTGTTTAGCAAAGCTAAAAAATTTTAAAACTTTTCCAGTAATTCCAGAAAAAAGCTATGAAATTAAGGGAATAAAATTTGAAACCATTCCTGCATATAATTTGAATAAAACTTTTCATACAAAAGCAAGCAATTGGGTCGGATACGTGATCGAAGTTGAAGGAGTAAGAATTTACCATACAGGAGATACGGATTTTATTCCTGAAATGAAAAGCCTGAAGAATATAGATATAGCTTTAATGCCAGTAGGAGGAACATATACGATGAATGCTGAAGAAGCTGCAAATGCTATTAATTCATTTAAGCCGAAAATCGCTATACCTATGCACTATGGAGAAATAGTAGGAAGTAAAAAGGATGCAGAAAGGTTTAAAGAATTGGTAAAAGAAGCAAAAGTAGTTATCTTGTAGATTCAATTTAAATTTATGAAATTTTTGTTGAAAATAGCTTTAACATTTACTTTCCTTCTAATTCTTGGATTTTTTATAAAATCAAGCAAGAATGAAGTCGGTATGGAATTTGAGGGAGAAATTGAAAATCAAATAGAAATTTTTATAAATAAGGAAAGCTATAGGGAAGGTGAGGAAATTTACATAAATGTTTCTTTCTTTTCTAGTGGTAATTTAAAAAATGCTGAAGTAAAACTTGAAGGAATTAAATCAAGATTTGGAAATTATCTCTCTTTAAGCAAAACTATTGATTTGAAAAAAGGCAAAAATGTAATTGAGTTTTACTACAGAGCACCTTATTGCAATGTTTGCACAGGAGTAAATCCTGGAGAACATGAGATAACTGCTCAAGTTATTTACAATAACGCAACTTTGGCTTCTGCTTCAAAAAATATAATAATTGGAAGCTGACTTTAAAGTTATTCAAACAAAACATCAAACAATTTTTTATTTTCTAAAACTATTTTGCGAATTTCTTCATCCGAACTATTAGGATTTGTTAAAATTTTTTCTACATCCGATGGGAGCTTCATATTTTTTGTTTTCAACTTTAATTTAATGAATGAAACAAAATCTTCATTACTAACATAAATCATTCTCTTTTTATCTTTCATTTTTAAATATTCTGGAATTTCTTTAACCATTTTTACAAGCTTTCTTGGTATGCCATTTATCAAAAGATTCGCAATTTGAAGAGGCTCGTAATAAAAATCGATTCCAAAAATTCTAGAAAATGAATATATCTTTTCTCTATCAAATTTCTCTACCCATAATCTTTTCATAGCAGATTCACATAAAATATCAAAATTTCTAGAGAGGACAGCGTTTTTTTGTTCATCATAATTCAATTCACCAAAACTGTAAAGAAGAGAATGTAACCTTTTAGAATTAAATTTTTCATCATAGTAACATAATGGAACATCAGAAATAAGTACTTTTGAAATTTTTTCTGGTAAGTCATTAACCTTTTCAAGAATTTTACAAACTTCATTTATGTCAATTCTTTTCTCTTCTGCAGCTTCAAACATATAATGAATGTCATCAAGAAAAACCACAGGGTTCATATCCTTAGCACTTTCTTTTAACTTTTCTATTACATTAGTAAACTCATTTCTTTCAGCCATTTTCAATGCTACTCCGTAATTTTTTTCCGATTTTTTTAAATATTTTTTAGGATCAACACAATAAACACCAGAAGAGCCATAAAATCCAAGAATTAATGGTAGATAGCCAGAATTTCCAAGATTATATGCAGCCTTAAGGGAACAAAAGGTTTTGCCCAAACCCTTCCATCCTAAAAGTTGCAGTTTTTCTCTTCCTTCTTTTATTAAATCTTCTAACAAAAATTGTGCGCCATGAAAAGATGGCTGCGTATCTAAATATTCTAAACTTAAATTTTCAGCTCTTTCTTCACACCACTCTAAAGGAAGAACCGGGTCAAACTCAACATCAATATACTTATATGATGAGTAACTGTTTATATTTACTTTTACCAGGTAAGGTAGTCTGCTACTCACTAATTCTGTCTCACTATGACACGGAAAGTTAATTATAGTATTTCCTGAACCGATTTCTGATAAAAGATTTCTTATATACGAATTTTCTGTCTTAAAAGTTTTGAGAAAAATGGATTTATCATAAGGTCTGATATGTGATTTAACTCTTATTTGCCTATTCATAATTACTTAAAAATATCCCAAAATTTATAAACTTTATTTCCGTCTGCTAAAGGTTGCTCCACCTAATAAAATTGTTATAAAAGAAAATACTGAAATGACAATTAAACTTATATGAAAAGGAATGAATGAAAAACTAATTAAATTATATCTCATGGCTTCTACACCATAAGTTAATGGATTAAGGAAAGAAATTATTTTAAGCCAGGAAGGAGCTTCTTGCAAGGGAAAGAATGCACCACTCAAGAAGATCAACGGAAAAATTATGAAATTCATTATCATACCAAAACTTTCCATACTCTCTATTAAAGAAGCTATTATCAAGCCAATACTCACTAATGATAAGGAAAGTAAAGCCATTAGCCCTATGGAGATAAAAAACGAGTAAAATGTAAGATGTATTTTGAGGATAAAGGATAAACTTAAAATGATTATTCCTTGAATTAAAGCTATTGTGCAACCACCAAAAGCTTTTCCTACAAAAATGGACGTCCTTGAAACAGGAGCAACAAGAATTTCCTTCAAAAATCCAAACTCTCTATCCCAAATAACAGAAATCCCAGAAGCAATGGAAACACCTACTAGAGAAACTACCACAATTCCTGGAAATAAAAAAGTTTGATAGTTTAAAGAACCAAACTTCACAAAGGAAAATCCACTTCCTAATACAAACAATAAAAGTAAAGGCTGAATAAAAGAGCTTACTATTCTTGATTTATCTCTTGAATATCTTATAACTTCTCTTAGCCAAATTGTGTAAATTCCTTCTAGTTCGCTCATAAAAATCTTCCCCTCCTTTTCATTGCTTCTTTTTGTTCACTCATTTCTTCTCTAATTTCTCTTCCTGTATAATAGAGAAAAACATCTCCCAAGCTTGGTTTTCTCATACTTATTGAGCTAATAAAAATTTTATTCCTTCTTGCAAATTCTAAAACTTTTGGTGCAAATCTTTCTGAATTTTTTACGGTAATGCTGATTTTATTTCCTATCAAATTTACTTTCTTTATATCCTTAATTTTTTTAATCTTTTTTGAAAAATTTTCCCCGTCTTTTACTTCCAAAATTAGAATATCTCCTCCAAGCTTATTCTTTAGTTTTTCAGGCTTGCCTAAAGCTATTATTTTTCCATAATCCATTATAGCAACTCTGTCGCATAAAACATCTGCTTCTTCCATATAGTGAGTTGTTAAAAGTATTGTTATCCCTTCCCTTTTAGCTAATTTTTTAATATACTCCCAAACATGTTCTCTTGTTTGTGGGTCCAAACCTAATGTTGGTTCGTCCAAAAACAAAACCTTTGGATAATGGATTAAACCTCTCGCAATTTCCAACCTTCTTTTCATTCCACCAGAATAATTTTTTACAAGCTCATTAGCTTTTTCCTCAAGTTCAACCAATTTTAAAACATCTTCTATTCTTTTCCTTCCTTCTCCCTTTTGTACTCCATATAGCCTTGCATGCATTTCCAAATTTTCTCTTCCAGTTAATCTGTTATCCAAGCTTGGCTCTTGAAAAACAATCCCTATGGATTTCCTAACTTTATCTTGTTCTTTTTCTATATCAAAACCATTAACTTTAGCTTTTCCACTTGTAGGTTTTAATAAAGTACAAAGCATAGAAATAAAAGTTGTTTTTCCTGCTCCATTTGGTCCAAGCAAACCAAAAATTTCCCCTTCTTTTATTTTTAAGCTAACTTTATTAACAGCTATTAAGTTGTTAAATTTTTTTGTAAGATTAAAAGTTTCGATTATATTCATAGTTTATTATTTTGATTCCTTAATTTTAAAATTATTAGAAAGATTTGAAGAAAAATAAGTATGAATTTATTTTCTTCTTATTTTTTATACAAATCCTTCAAGCTCATATAAATTAATTCTTGTGGTTTATAATTTTCATAAATAGTATCCTGAGAAAGACCCTTGCAAGCAATCGTAGAGCCTGCTAAAGCTAAACCAATTCCTGCTACCTTAGTCAAAATATCATTTGAAGAATTAAGTGTAAAAAATTTAAGTTATACTAATTTTAATGTCAAGACCTTAAAATTAGGTTTTTCAAAAAATTGCCAAGGAAAATTGGCTACGATCATAGAAAAATATTGAAAGATGCAGGCTTAAAATAACAAATTAAAGTGGGCCCAGTGGGATTTGAACCCACGACCAACTGGTTAAGAGCCAGCTGCTCTACCATGCTGAGCTTTGCCCATATTACTTATGGGCCCTGGGCCCTTAGTATCTCACGTATTTTTTCTATTTCATTTTCCTTTACTATTATTAAGTTATTCAATCCTTTTAATCTTTTAATTGCAAAATCGAAATGTTTTGGTGGAATTATTACAATAATTTTCCAAACTTTATATTTATTAAATAATTTAAATTTTCTTCTTACATTTGACCAATAAATATCCAAATTACTGTATCCACATCTTTCTATGATATTATTACCAACTAAAAAATCTGGAATAACATATTTGTTTCCAAGATTAACTATAGGTTCATATTGATACGGGAAATTATTTGTATGTAAGAACTCTGCAATTTTTTTCTCCCTGATGTTATACATTTTTCTCCTTTCGGACCTACTACTTTTCTTTTTAGTGTTACTGTATTTGCTTTTCTAAATCCCTTTATCCTTTCTATCTTTGTTAAATTATTTTTCATTTTTCCACTAATTTTTCCTCCTTTTATCTGCCCCTAGTTTGGTGGTACTTCACCTATATATTTATGATAAGATTTTACCCAAGGGTATAACTCGGCTAACTTATTAAAAATACTTTCTGGCAGTAGCCTGTCTGGTTTAGTCCAATGTCTAATGACACCTCTACTTACTCCTATTAATTTGGCTAATTTTCTTTGACTTAAATTTTCTTTTAAAATAACATTCAAAAATAACTTTCGTTGAAAATTTTCTTTGAACTGAAGTTTAAAATCATTAATTATGCTTCAGTCCTTTCCTTATAATAATTTAATTCTTTTTTAAGTTTTTTTGACCCTAAAGTTAAAAGGGTAAATCTTAAATATATTGGTTTGCTTGATTTGAAAATTTCATTTTACTTTTTATAAAATCTACTATCTCGAAAGTTTTTCTACCATTTTCTCCTGTAACTCTTTCATGTGTAGTTATCCAGAGATTTTTATCATTCGTAACTATGTTGATTAAATAGTACTTAATTTTTAAAAGACCTGTTTCTGCTTGATGAACTGAAATAGATTTGATATCTTTTATGTTTATTGTCATTTTTTCCTTTTTTATGGCCTTGATAAACGCATAAATGCAAATTATAAGCATAATGATGCTTAGAGGTATCCATAAAGGTTTAAAGAAATATCTTGTTAATATAATCAATGGAATAAGAAATGCTACCTGCATCGAATTTAACCATTTTCTTATTTGAAAAACAATTTGAGTATCATAAAGAATTAATTTGCCATGGTTAATATAAGGCATATCTTCAAAATTTTCTGGTTTAAAATCAGAAGGAGGATTTTCTATCAAACTGACCTTATGTTCCATAAATATTTTTTCTATTTTAAAATTTAAGAATGGGCGAGGAGGGATTTGAACCCTCGACCTTCCGGTTATCAGCCGGACGCTCCAACCAGGCTAAGCTACTCGCCCATAACATTTATTGGATTTGTACCAAATTTAAGTTTATAGGAAAATTGGTTAAATTAAATTTAAATAATACTTTCATTCTCTTTCTAATCATGGAAAAGGTTGGTATAGCTGAACTACCTTTACATTATGGAAAAGCTCCTTATTGGCTAATAATTAGAATGAGAAAACTTGCGGAAAAAATAATTACGCTAATCATTCAGGAATATTGTTATGATGAGCTTTTAAATAGATTAGCTAATCCTTTTTGGTTCCAAGCTTTAAGTTGTGTTTTGGGTTATGACTGGCATTCAAGTGGAACAACTACAGTAACAACTGCTGTGATAAAAGCAATTGCTAAACCAGAATTAGGATTTGCTTTAGCAGGTGGAAAAGGAAAATTTTCGTTAAAAACTCCTGAAGAAATAAGAAAATTTTCAGAAATATTTAATTTGTCAACTCAAAAAACAGAAGAACTAATTTATGCAAGTAGAATGGCAGCAAAAGTTGATAATTCCTTAATCCAAGCTGACTATCCTTTATACCATCATGCATTTTTCTTTACAGAAAAAGGTAGATGGGTAGTAATTCAACAAGGCATGTGCATAGAAGATCAAACAGCTAGGCGTTATCATTGGATTTCTGACAAAGTTAAATCTTTTGTTGAAGAACCACATTCTGCAATTTGTTGCGATTTGAAAAAGGAAAATGTTTTAGACATGACTTCTAAAAAAAGCGAAGAAGCTAGAAAAATAAGTGTTGATTTGATTAAAGAAGGTCCAAGAAGAATTAAAAATGATTTTCTCTCTATCAAACCAATTTATCAAAAAAGCTTAAAAGAATTTTTAAATTCCAAGATTCAGAAAGAATTTAAGTCTTTAGTTCTTAAGATGCCAAGGAATATTAATTGGGACGCTGTTAAAAATGCTTATGATTTTCAACCAAAGAATTATGAAGAACTGATTGGAATTAAAGGGATTGGTCCTTCTACCATAAGAGGCTTAGCCTTAGTTTCTGAGATAATTTATGGAGCCCCTCCAAGCTGGAAAGACCCGGTAAAATTTTCTTTTGCTTATGGAGGAAAAGATGCTGTTCCTAGGCCAGTAGATAGAAAAGCTATGGACGAATCAATTAAATTCCTGGATGAGGTTATAAAGGAAGCTAAATTAAATAAAAAAGAAAAATTAGAAGTTTTAAAAAGACTCAAATCTTTGGCTCAATAAGAAAACTTAAAAATTTAAGTTAAGTGGGCCTGCCGGGATTTGAACCCGGGACCAACGGGTTTCTTCCTGGTATCAAAGCTTTTATATGAGATAAAAGCTTCAGCCAATTTGTCCGCTGCTTTTGGCTTTCATCTACCATGCTGAGCTACAGGCCCTTCTTTAATTTTTAAATTTTGCCTATAAAAATTTTGAATTATTTAATTCTTTCTCTTTGTAAAGTGTGAGTTTGCCATTTATATTTTCTTAGCTTAGAGCTTTTTCCATAGCCACAAGCAGCACATACCTTAGTTTTAATGTTATAGCTATGCCTCCCGCATCTTCTACACCTTATATGAATTATTTTTCTTTTTTTACCCATCGACGGAGTTCCTTTGACCATTCAAAACACCAATTAAAGAGTAAATTGAATTTTAAAGTATAAAATATTTTGGTAAACAATAAATTCAAAGTCTAAATTTGTTTTAAAACTTGTATTTTCTCTACATCTTTTGTTCTTATAGTTAGATTAATATGCTTACTTGGAAATTTGATACTTCTATTTTCTTCAACTTCAAAAGGCTTGAAAATTAATTGTAAAGGAGATTCCAACTTAAATTCTTTTTCAGTAGCAAGTTCTGCTAATCTACTTCCCAATGTTCCAAATTTTGAATAGAGCATTATACCATAAAGTGACTTAGACCTTCTATTTTCAATATAATTTGTAACAGCTAGAGGATAAAGGGATAAATCCAAATCTTCCTTTGGAAATATGGCAATTATTTCACCAGGGTGAAGAGGTAAAAGTGAAAGTTTTTTCTTATTTTCAATTGTTAACTCACCTAATCCAAGTAAAG
>JAVZIY010000007.1:0-16817 GCA_038998005.1 Candidatus Aenigmatarchaeota archaeon | reverse complement strand
TTATGGCTATAAAAGTTAAGGATGTTATGGCTAAACCGGTTTTAACTATAGATGCGAATGAAACAGCAAAAGCTGCGGGAGAGAAGATGAAAAAGAACAGGAAAGGCTGTTTGATAGTAGTAAAAGATGGAAAACCAATTGGGATAGTGTCTGACAGTGATCTTATAAACAAAGTTTTAGTTAAGGATAAGAAAGCCAGTACTGTTTTAGTTGAAGATATAATGAGTGCACCACTAGTTACAATCAGACCAACAGATAGTATTGTAGATGCTGCAAACAAGATAAAGAGAAATAATATCCACAGACTTCCTGTTGTGGATAAAGGAAAGGTTGTCGGTTTGATTTCATTAACAGATATAGCAAGGAGCACACCAGAAATGATAGAGTTGCTTGAGTATAGGTTAAAAATGAAAGAGGCCCCAATAGAAATAACAGAAAAGAAAATGTCTGGAATTTGTGATGCATGTGGCAGTTATGACGAAGAGCTTGAGTATGTTAATGGACAGTGGCTTTGCAGTCCTTGTAGGGAAGCGCTGAAAGAAGAGGAGTGAAATGATTTCTTCACTTGTAGGAAGAATAGAAAGGGAGATTAGAAATATCAAGGATTATCAAGTAATCGTGGAGGGTAAAAAGGATAGAGAGGCTATGGAAAAGCTTGGCTTCAAAAATATAGTTGAGATTTCAGGGAAAAACTTCTCCTTGATTTTAAATGAGATAGAAGAAAAAAATAAAGTAGTAATCCTTACAGATTTTGACAATGAAGGAGAAGAGATGGCAAAAGAGCTTAGCAAGTTTTTAATTTCTCATGGTTTTAAGGTTGATTGTATAGAAAGAAAGATATTGAGGGATTTATTATGTATAAAAAAAATTGAAGAACTTAAGTTTATTTTAAAATTTATGGAGGATGATTACAATGGGAAAGCTTGCTCAATCCATGATAAAATATTTAATAGAAGCAGAGTTTTATTGCGAAGGAATAGTGGAAAAACCTGATGTGATAGGAGCAATTTTTGGTCAGACAGAAGGTTTGCTAGGGCAGGATTTGGATTTAAGAGAGTTACAAAAATCTGGTAGGATAGGGAGAATAGAGGTAGAACTGATTAATGAAGAAGGGAAGAGTAAAGGAAAAATATTAATTCCTTCAAGTTTAGACAGCTCCCAAACTTCTCTAATAGCCGCCTCTCTTGAGACAATAGAAAGAATAGGTCCGTGCTCTGCGAGGGTTAAAATAAAAAATGTCAAGGATGTAAGAGAGGACAAGAGAAAGTACGTTCTTGAGAGGGGTAAGGAAATCCTTAAAGAGATGATTAAAACAGAAACGCCCTCAACTCTTGAGATAGTTGAAAGGATAAAAAATGAATTGAGGAAGGACGAGCTCCAAACATACCAGGGGCTTCCATGCGGCCCAGAAATTTTAGACTCAGATGAAATAATAATTGTAGAAGGAAGAGCAGATGTTATAAATTTGCTTAAAAATGGGATTAAGAACGCTATTGCAATAAACGGAACTTCCATTCCTGATGCAATAATAGAGCTAAGCAAGAAAAAGATCACAACAGCATTTATAGATGGAGACAGAGGAGGGGAGTTGGTTCTTAAAAAACTTTTGCAGATATGTGAAATAGATTATGTTGCAAGAGCACCCGATGGCAAGGAAGTGGAAGAACTAACTAGTAAGGAAATTTTCAAATCATTAAAGGTTAAAGTTCCAGTAGAAAAGAAAAAAGAATTAAAAGAGTTTGTTCTAGCTTAGCCTGCTTTCATAAATTATTTCATATACAGGACCTTTTTTACTTAGCTCGCTTTTTATTAGTTGAATAGAATTTAGAGAAAAAATTCCAATATCAAGATCTCTTATTTTTTTAATATTTTCAAAAAATTTTTTTCTATCCATGCTTTTAACTCTGCAAAGTGTTAGATGTAAGGGCTTGGAATCACCATCTATTTTATTTAAAATTTCAAATCTTAAGCTTTCTGAAATTCTTTTTTCATCAAAGGTATCTAGGGCAATAACTCTAACGAATTTTTCGCTTGGTATTAACTTTATTCCTTTTATTTTAATCTCAAAAGTTTTAAAATTTTTAGAAATTTCATCTAAGCTTTTTTTAATCAAATCAATTTCTTCCTCATTTTTTTCTCCTAAAAAGGAAAAGCAAAGATGCAAATTTTCTTTTTCAACAAACTTAGCTTTTATAAAACTTGACAAATAATTTTGTAGGTCCAATATTTTTTCTTTTAAGCTTTCCGGTATTAAAACTCCAACAAAGCATCTGACCATAATTAATTTAAGAAAGAATAAATTAAATTAATTTCATATTATTTTTAAGGTGGAAATATGGAAACAAGGGTAAAAGCTGGAGATGTTATTGGTAAGAGTGTTATAAGCGAGGAAACAGGAAGGAAGTTTGGAGTAGTAGCGAATATAGATTTTATAACAGAAAGTGGAGAGCTTTTGAATTTGGTGCTAGAACAGGCAAGCAAGTATGTTAAGGAATTCAACCTAAAAACTGATGAAAAAGGAAGGGTTTTAGTTCCATTTAGTGCAGTAAAATCAGTAGGAGATTTTGTCATAGTCTCAGAAAGCGAGCTAGTTTAATTTTTTAAGAACTTCGATATTTTTTTAAAAGGGATAGACCCTTCCCTAATTAGTTTAGGTTCCCCTGATTTAATATCAACTATAGTAGAAGGCTTTTCTTTTTTTAACTTTCCTGCATCCAAAATTATATTTACTTTCCCATTAAACCATTTTATGATTTTTTTACTGGAATAAATAGAAGGATTTCCATGGATGTTTGCACTCGTTGCTGTCATTGGAACGCTTGCTCTTTTTGCTAGCTCTAATGCTATTTTTCCTGAAGAAATTCTGAAAGAAAAATCTTTATTTACTATTTTTGGAAACGATTTTTTTCTTTTTACAATCATAGTTAAAGGTCCAGGCATAAAACTCTTTACCAACTTTCAGCATTCTTTATAATTCCAAATTTTCTTGCAGTTTTTAAGCTATCAACTATAACCAAAATGTTCGATAAAGTAGGTTCTTTTTTTATTTTATAAATTTTCTTTACTGCTTTTTTATTTAGGGCATTTGTCCTTAAGCCATAACAAGTTTCAGTTGGATAAAATACTATTTCCCCTTTTTATTTCTTCTGCAACCCTTTCAATTAATTTTAGGTCAGGATTTTTTGGGTTTATTTTAATAGTTTTTGTTTTTATCAAGTCCAAGTAACTTCCACCTCATCTATTCTCCATTTAGGTAAAATCTTATCTTTGAATTTAGGCTTCCATCCAGATTTATAAGCTAATATTCCAGCCCAAGCTATTTGAGCTCCGTTATCAGCAGAGTATTTCTTTGGAACAACATATAGTTTAGCTTTTCTTTCTTTACACATTTGACTCATCATTTCCTGTAATCTTTTATTAGCAGCAACCCCACCAACTAGTAAAACTTCTTTTTTATCAGTGTGAGCTAATGCACGTTCTGTTACTTCAGTAAGCATGGCAAAGCAAGTTTCTTGTAAAGAATAAGCTATATCTTCCTTTGGAATCCCTTTTTTAAGGAGTTTGATTGCAGCTGTTTGTATACCGCTGAACGAAACATCCATTCCTTTTACAACATATGGTAATTCAACATATTTTCCTTTTTTAGCTAACTTTTCGATTTGAGGACCTCCAGGCATAGGCAATCCCATTTCTCTTGCCACCACATCTAAACAGTTAGCAACAGTTATGTCTTCACTTTCTCCAAAAACAGCATAATGGCCTTCAGTAAAAGCTAATACTGAAGTATGGCCCCCGGAAAGGTACAATATCACTGGATCTTTTGTACCAGTAGTTAGTCTTCCTATTTCTATGTGTCCAATTCCATGATGTACTTTTAGGATAGGTTTTTTATATTTTCTTGATAGACTAATGGCAAAATTTGCTCCAACTAGAAGACAAGGTGGTAAACCTGGGCCGCACGCATAGGCAATCACGTCTATGTCATTTATTTTGAGACCGGCCCTTTTTAATGCTTTCTCAAATATCTTTCCCTTTACAACTTCATGATGTTTTTTGGCTTCGTGAGGAACTATACCCATGCCTAAGGGTGGTGTATATACTGATTTTTCATTAGCTAATATAGTTCCATTTTCTGTTATGATTCCAATTCCATATGTGTGGGATGTCGATTCTATACCAAGGCATATCAATTTATTCACCGGCTTTTTTATTCTTTATACTTTTCATCCAATCTTTTCACCTTTTATCACTTCAGCTCTTCCTCCAAATTTCCTTATCTCTTCGCAAATTTTTTTAAATTCGATTAAATTTTTTTTGGTATAAGGTAAAACCCAGTGAGACCTATACAAGGGCTTAGCACCTACTCTAATGAGTTCTCTCCATATCTTTTTTCTTGCGGGCCAGCTTTCTCCTTTTAGGTCAAATGCTAATATCAGTAATTTTTCCATATGTCCAATATTGGACATTCTATTATTTAAAGATTTCTGTTCTAAGTAAATAAATTGTGGTTTAATGGAAGATGAAGATTTAATTAAAAAATTATTGGAAATTTCTGGTTTTAAAGAGCTTAACCCAGTTCAAAAAGAAGCCTTGAAAAAAGGTTTACTTAAAGGAAAAAATTTAGTAATATTTGCTCCTACTGCAAGTGGAAAAACTTTTTGTGCGGAGTTAGTGGCAATCAAAACAATTCTCGAGGAAAAAGAGAAAGTAGTTTACATGGTTCCTTTAGTTGCTCTGGCAAACGAAAAGTATAAGGATTTTAAAGAAAAGTACTCTAAGCTTGGAATAAAGGTTGCTTTATCTGTTGGAGATTTGGATAGTTCTGATCCATGGCTTAAGAATTATGATTTAATAGTTGTTTCAAACGAAAAAATGGATAGCTTAATAAGACATGGAGCTGATTGGATTGCAGAAGTTGGGTTAATAGTTGTTGATGAGATTCATCTCTTACAGCAAGCTGACAGAGGACCAACTCTAGAAATAGTTCTAACTCTTTTAAGAAAACTTATTCACAATGCCCAGATAATTGCTCTTTCTGCCACGATAAAAAATGCAGAAGAGTTGGCTGAATGGTTAAGCGCAGAAACTGTTATTTCTGAGTGGAGACCTGTGAAGCTTTATAAAGGAGTAAGCTTTCCTTATAGGATAAAGTTTTTGGAAAAAAGTGGTTATGAGTTAGACTCAAGCTTACCTTTGGAAATTTCGATCATAAAAAACACCTTAGAATTAAGGAAACAAGCCTTGTTTTTTGTTTCTACTAGAAAAAGTGCAGAAAGCTTAGCAGAAAAATTGGGAAGAGTTGTGAGTCAATACTTAGGAAGAAAAGAGAAAGAAGATTTAGAAGGTTTGGCAAACGAAGTTGAAAGTGTGCTAGAGATTCCAACACAGCAATGTAAAAAATTGGCAAGATGTATTAGGCAAGGGGTTGCTTTTCATCATGCCGGCCTTCTTTTCCACCAAAAATCTTTGATAGAAGAGAATTTTAGAAAAGGCTTAATCAAATTCATAGTTGCGACTCCAACATTAGCTTATGGTGTTAATTTACCAAGTTGGCGCGTGATAATGAGGGATTTAAAGAGGTATCAACCAGGAATAGGTGCTGTTTTTGTTTCAGTTTTAGATGTTCAACAAATGCTTGGAAGGGCTGGAAGGCCACAATACGATGATTTTGGCGAAGGTATAATTTTATCAAAAAGTGAAGAAGAAGCAGAAGAAATTATAGAATATTACATTTATGGTGAATCAGAAGAAATTCAATCAAAGCTTGCAGCAGAACCTGCTTTGAGAATGCACATTTTAGCTTTAATAGCAAACGAATTTTGCAAAACAGAAAAATCTTTGCTAGAATTCTTTTCAAAAACTTTTTTTGCTTACCAATATGGGAATATTTCACTATTAGAAGAGAAAATTTTGGAAGTTCTGGAAATGCTTGAAAAATGGAGGTTTGTGGAAAAGAAAAAGGATAAATTGCATGCAACCAGAATCGGAAGAAGGGTATCAGAACTTTATATAGATCCTTTAACTGCTCATCATTTTATTCAATGCTTAGGTAGAGCAAAGAAAAAAGAAATTCAGCCGTTTAGTTTTTTGCAAGTAATTTGTAATACTATAGAAATGAGACCTTTGCTGAGTATAAGAACTGGCGAATTTTCTGAGTTGAATGAAAAAATTGCTGAAAGAGAGAACTTGCTTTTACAAAAAGTTCCTGAAGAGTGGGATTTGGAGTTTGATGATTTTTTGAAAAGCGTTAAGACTGCCTTGATGTTTGAAAGCTGGATAAACGAAGCAAGTGAAGATGATATCCTTACAAAGTTCAGAGTAGTTCCAGGAGAATTTTATTCAAGAAAACATGTAGCCGATTGGCTTATTTATTCTTTGCAAGAGCTTGCCCTACTTTTAGGCTACAAAGAATTGCTTAAAGAAATAAGAAAGCTTAGAATTAGACTTGAGTATGGGGTTAAAGAAGAATTACTTCCACTGGTGAGGCTAAGAAATATAGGACGTAGACGTGCAAGAATTTTATACTCATCAAACTTGAGGAGCTTAAACGATCTTCGTAGAATACCATACGAAAGTTTAAGTCGAATTGTTGGACCTAAGATAGCAAAATCCATTAAAGACCAATTAGAGAGAAAGGGTGAAGTCGAACACAAAGAAATATCACAAGCCTCTTTGACTAAGTTTAAATGATAGGAATTTTTGCAAGTTTATATCAGATAAATTTGGGTTTTCTCTGTTTTCTGGAAATAATCTATAGAGTTCATCGGGCCAAATTACTTTTAATGGTTGTTAATTTTTTGTAATTTATTAAACTTCTCTTTAAGAAAGCCCTTAATTCAGGCTTGTCTTCAAAAATTGAGAGAAATTCCATTGGAAAGTTTGAGCAGAATAGTCACGAAAACAGCTAATAAAATAAAAGAGCAACTTGGTCAAGTTTCAAAAAGAGAAGATAAGCAGAGTACGCTCAAAGCAATTTAAAATTTTTAAAGCAAAATAGGCCTTTTTCAATAAATTTTAAATCAGAGCAAGAAAACTTTATATCTTTTAATTTTCTTCTATCTCATATGAATAGGCTTCAAGTTTTATCCATACCTAAACCAAAGGAGAAGAGTTTAATAGAGATAAAATTTGATTGTGACGGATTGATCGAATTAAAATACTTGGAAGAACTTAAAAATCAGATAAAAAATCCGGAGAGTATCGAGCTTAAATGTGAAAGATATGAAAGTCAATTGAGTAAATACAAGGATAATACCCCGGAATTTTTAACTCATGCTAATTACTCTCTTAAATTTTTAGGCGATGAGGAAGATTTGAACAAAGTGTTAAAAATTTTCCAAAAGCTTTTTCCAGATTATTTTATTGGCTTAGAAAAAGAGAAATAAATGGGGCGGGTGGGATTTGAACCCACGACACACCGGTCTTCAGCTTCAACAGCTTTAAGCTTCGGTTGCTCTCCTTAGTCTTATTATCGGGCTGAGCTTGCGGTTTAAATTACCGCCCCAGCAAAGAGAGCTCAATTATTTTTTCAATTTTAAAAATATATTTTGAAAGTAAAAAAGTTTAAGGTTTTTTAAAGTTAGCTTCTTTCTAGCCTGTATTTGAATCCTTCTTTTAAAATAAAAATCAACACACCTAAAACAACCCTTATGCCCCTTAAAAATCCACTTACTTTTTTATAACTAACCTCAACTGGAGCTTGTTCTATTTTTAAATTATTTTTTAAAGCCTGAACTAGAATAGAATTTTCAACAATATACCCACCTTGTAAACCATCTTTAATTTTTTCTATAGCATCTTTCGTTAAGGCCATTAACCCACAATTTGTATCTGAAAAATTCGTACCAAAAAGTAAGTTAAAAGAGTTTCTCCAAACAAAATTACCAAACCTATGCCTTAAAGGAATTTTTTTAAAGTTTCTTGACCCCAATGCAATATGAACATTTTTCTCTTTCAAAATATCTAGAAGATTTTTAGAACTTTCTGGCAAGTATTGCATGTCAGCATCCATTAAAGCAACGTTCTCTACCCCATTCATCCTCCTTAAAAATTCAAAACCTGTTTTTAAGGCTTCGCCCTTTCCTTTATTTTTTTCATGCCTTAAGACCATTGCTCCTGCTTTTCTTGCTAACTCACTTGTTTTATCGGTCGAGCAATCATCTATAACTATTGGTATCAAACCTATTTTCTTAGCTCTGGTAACAACTTCATAGATATTTTCTTCTTCATTAAATGCGGGTATAAGTGCCACGTCCATTAAATTACCATAGAGAAGTTAAGCTTTTAAATTTTCTTATGGTAAGAAATCTTTTTTTTCAATTTTCTCTGGCAAATAAGTTTCTGTTATAAATTTCAATCCCTTTCCTGATAAAGCCTCTAACTCAGCCTTTATCTTCCTTTCTATCATAAGTTTTAATTCTTTTTGCCAAGCCGGATGCTTAAACCATTCATAATTCAGCATTTCTTTTGCTCTTTTTATATCAACCTCCTCTGCCTTTATAGTAAAATCTTTTAAACCAAATTTATCTATATCGCTTATGGTTAAACCTAAAAATTTTGCATTTGGTGTTCCTAATCTATCCGAGACATGAGCCAGACTCATTGAACCATATTTTATAACTGAATAAATGTACCATCCGTAACTGTTATGGAAAACTATACCGTTTCCGCCTATAAAAGAATTAGAAACTGGAACAGCAAGATCAAAAACATCTCCTTCATATTCTACTTCCTCTATTTTCTTTATTTTAACTAGAGTTATCATATTCTCAAAATGTTTTAAATTTTTAAAATCCTCCTTAAACTTTTCAGGAATTCCATACTCTCTTATAGAATCTATAAATCTATCTTGATTAATTAGGTTAGCCTTAACTGAATATGGCACACCAAAATTATTCATAAGATTTATTAAAATTCCTTTTACATTTCCTTCATTTGGTAAACCATAAATTGAATCATTAGTATAGCATAGTTTTAAACTTGGAGGAATTCCAAATTTTTCTTTTATTTCCTCGCTCATTCTTGTATAAGGCATTCTTATATAGTAACCTTTGGATAGGCAAATTGTTGGCATTATGCCAAAAGATAAAAGCAAGGTAGAAAGTTGTTTTGCTAATTTCTCGCTTTTAGTGAAGTATACTATATTTTTATACTTATCTATATATCCATCCCCATCTAATAAACCTTTAATAAACGCTAATTGAACCTCTGAAGGGGAGTTAAAAATAATCGAAGGAATTTGTTTTTTTGAAGCTCCTGATTTTAAATCTAAATGAGAAAAAAGTTTTGAAAAAATTGAACTTCTTACACAAACTCTTATACCAGTTTTTTTCTTTCCTCCCAAGCTTAAAGAGACTTCAAGATTCAACTTTTTCTTTAAGATATTTTCAATCTTTTTTACTTTTTCTTCCTCTTGAGAGGATAAGCTAAACTTAACGTATTTCGAGGATAAAGAACCTTCTGCAACCCAAAGTCCAAGTAGCCAAGCCAAATCTTTATCCAGTTTTATCTTGTTTATTATTTTTTGTTTTCCATTTACATGTCTCAGAAACTTAGCTTTTCTTAATTTCTTTGAGTTAGAAAGAATCTCTACATTTTCATCCTCGTAAATTAATTCTATTCTTTTCTGTTCTTTTTCAGACAAGCTTTTTTTCAAAATTTCAGTTACGTAGAAAATTTTTTCTTTTCCATTAAAAGTTGGCAAACTTTTTGAAACAACAAGATAATCTCCTTCTTTAAGCTCGGATGCTTTAACAACTTCTATTTTTCCGTTCCTAAAAGAAAAAAGAGAATGAGAAGGTGTAACTTCTACTACCCCTCTTCCTCTTGTGAAAATTCTGAGCAGTTCGCCCCTAATTTTATGACGATAAGCATACTCTATTTCTTCCCATTCTATCATTCCATCCTTTTTTATGCAAAGAGTTTCCCAAGGAACTGGAATTAATTCCCTGCTTTTTTCTTTGTTTATGAATTTTTCTAAAAGTTCTCCTATAGGTGCTACAAAAATTTCTTTTTTTTCCTTATCTCTAACTACAACAATTTCAGAAGGTGGTATGGAATCTGCATCTGTAAAAACATAAACTGGAAGATTAAACTCTGTAGCCAATCTTTGAATTAATCTTCTTGTTCCTCTTGCAGCTTGGCCTTGAGTTGTTACTAAAATACACTCATGTTTTTCCCAAAACTTATCTTCATGCAATCTTTCGAACGCTGCATTCTTTTCTATAACAAGAATAAAGTCTGCATTAACCTTTTTAAATTCCAAATCTTCTACGTTGCTTGGAATAGCCCAACCTCCTGAACCAAGTTTTGACCAGTTAATAGTATCACCTCTATCTCTAATTATAACATCACCTACTACTCTTCCTCTCACATCAGCGTTTAAATGCAACTGCTCTCTTAAAACTTTTAGCATAACTTCCAAATCAATAATTATGGGATCACTTTCATTTTGTTCGCTAAAGGTATTCTCTTGAGAATTTGGCAAAGTTCTTTTCAAGGCATAAAACAAATCTCTTAGGCTTGTGTGAAGGTTTTGCTCTAATAATTCCTTGCAAAAGGCAGCAACTAGCATAGTTTGCATGAATTTCTTTGCATGTCCTGTGTGAAACAAAAATCTTTTTGCAATTTTTTCTCCTAAGGTTAGCATACCTGTTTTTTTATCATAGATTATGTTTGAAAGCGAACGAATTGGAACTTCTATGTTTGGATTTTCTTTTTTTTCTATATCAGCCAAAACTTTCTTTCCCAAATTTTCAAGCTTTTTATTCACTTCTTTCAATTTTTCCCACCTCTTTTAAAGTTATTTGTTTTTTAACTTTTTCTTCTTGTCTTTCTTCCATACTTTCTTCTGAATTCTTTTCCAACTTTTCTGCTATCAAATCAATTTTCTTTTTTATCATCTCTTCTAATTTTTTCAAGATAACTTTATAATCTTTGTTTGTAAGTTTTGCTACTGCTTTTGCAACTTCTGGTATATACCTTTCAAATATTTGTCTTCTTAGAAGTTTTTCTCTTGCTTTTCTTTTTTGTCTTATATAGCTTGCAAGCTTTCTTCCAGCATCCTGCAAAGCAAGTTTAATTTCTTTTACAATTTCAGGATAGTTTGCTATTGCTTGCTTTCCCTCAGAAGTGAATGGAACCCAAACTGAAGCAAAATGAACAAGAATTACTAAAGGACCTACTGGTAAAGAATCAGCAGGTTGTTGTAAGCCATATCTTTTCCAATCAACTTCTTTTATAGCTTCAGTTATAGCGCAATCAGCTTGATGATAAAGCAATGGAACTTTATTTGCAAATCTTAAAATTTTTGCAGTTTCATTCTCTGGTAGTTTACCTCCATATAGTAATCCGCATTCAACTAAAAAAGGATATCCCCTGTAAACTGTTGGCGGCCTAGAAATAGCAACGCAATATTCGCCTTCTATTTCCTTTTTCAAGCCCTCTTCTATAAGTTTTTCTGTTAAAGGAGATAAACAGTTTGTTGGAGGAGCCATAATTTTTACCATTTGCATCGCTTTATGCAATCTTCCTGATTCCTCTGGATTTAAATCTTGTGGCCTTCTTTTTAATTCAATTTTTGCAAGCTTACAAATTTGTTGAGCAGAATTTTTACCTACCCTACAAAACTCTGTTGTGAGGAAAGAAAGCATATTTTTTGCTTTTGTATCCTTTAACATTCTTCTCAAAATTCCAAGCTCAACACCATGCGGATGTGGTTTAATTTCCATTGGTTGGGCAGGAATTTCTTGAGTTACTCTTTCAAATTCCATTTTGCCATTAGGTCCATCAAAAATAATTGTGGCATAAGGATTTACTATTGCCGTTTGTTTAAGGTATTCTAAAACTGAAGGTGACTTTTCTATGTATCTTCCTTCTATTTCCATCTCTATTTTAACGCCATGCCATTTGCTTGGATTTTTCTCTTTCTTGAAAGAAATGATGTGAGGTTCATTTTTTGCAACATCTATCATCAGCTCAAAAATGCCAATATCTTTTCCTGTACTTGTAATTATTTTTACTGGTTTACCTGTTGTTAGCTGAGAATATAAAATTGCACCGTGAATCCCGAGACCTTGGATGCCTCTACTTTGACGGAGTTTGTGGAACTTGCTACCGTACAAAAACTTACCGAAAGCATAAGGAACTTTTGCTTCAATTACTCCTGGGCCATTATCTTCAACTATAACTTTAAATCTATCTAAACCAACTTGCTTAACTGAAACATAGATTTCTGGTAAAATATTTGCTTCATTTGTTGCGTCTAATGAATTTTCTACTGCTTCTTTTACCACAGTAATTAAACTTTTTGTCGGATTTTCATATCCTAGCAAATGTCTATTTTTCTCGAAAAATTCTGCTACACTAACTTCCCTCATTTCTTTTGCCATTTTTTCAGCTATACTTTCTTCCATTATCTCACATTCTGTCTTTCTAAAAACCTATAAACTGAAGAGTGCAAGCTTCCTGATAAAAGCATTTCGATTGCTTTTTTTGCAATCATTAATTTATCCCACCTCCCTATTATACTTATTGTTTTTCCATAGATTGAAATCTTAGTTTCAGTATACTTTTCTATTAATTTCTTAGTTTTTCCTTCACTTCCTATAACTCTTCCCCTTAAAGTTATCATTCTACTCCTAGATTTTTTAGAGTAGTCTTTTATATCTATTATTTCAAGATAATAATCTTCATCCAAAAGTTTTAAGCTATCTTCAAAATTAAAGCCCCTTCCAAAAGCCTTTAAAACCTCTTTTATCCTTAAAAGTTTTAATGAATCTTCACACTCAATTTCAACTTCTTCGTTAATTTTTATTTTGCATCCTACAAGATTTTCCAAATCTTTTAAAAATTTCTCATTTTTTCTTAACATTTTCATTCTTTCTTCTGGTATTTTAATAAAATCTCTCATATAAACTCCTTAATTATTTCTTCCTCACTTTTAACAGGTATGCCAATCTTTTTGAAGTATGAACTAATATTTTTTAAATCTCTTTTTAAAAATTCTTCTGCTAGTGGATGGGAAAGAGTTACTGCTTGACTGAAATCTATCAAATACGGCTTTTCAAAAAATAAAATGTTAAAAGCACTTAAATCCGAATGAACTAATTTTGCTTTAAGAAGCTTTTTAACTTCTTCTATTATACTTTCATAAACGTTTTGAGCTTCTTTAGAGTTTAGGCTAACATCTATCAGACGAGGTGCAGGGTTTCCATTTTTTCCTATAAATTCCATTACTAAAACATTTTCAAAAAAGGCTATTGGCTTTGGACAGGAAACACCTGCATCAGAGGCAATTTTTAAATTCTTAAATTCTCTTCTACACCACACATGGACAATGCTTCTTCTATCCTTTTTTATACCAGAAAATCTTGGATCCGTAATCAAATATTTCCACATATTTTTAAAATCGCAATATTCTATTCTGTAGATTTTTAAAACAATCCAGTTTTCCTTTTTATCTTTACCAGAAAGTACACAACTTTCCTTTCCTTCTTTAATCAAACTTTCAACAATTCTAATATAGCCTTTATTCATTAGCTTTAAAATTGCAAGTATAGTTCTTCTATCAAAAACCTTCCTTTCAATTTTAAAATTTTCAAAAAATTCCAAACTCTTCACCAAAAAATAAAAAAGTCAATCTTTAAAAATAAAATCTAAGATTATTCCTGCTACCAAGGTTGCAACTCCTGAGAAAATACTGAATATCATTGAAACATATGGCAAGTAAAGATAGCCTGTGAATGGTAGATAAGCAAAGATATAGCTTATTATCCCTCCTCCTAGCCCTCCTGCTAAAAAGTATTTAAGTAAGGTTTTTGCATTCATTCCCTCACTTTTTAAATTTTATTTTCTAAAAAGAAATAGATTTTATATAACCTTTTCTTTTAAGCCAATTCGCCTGGGTTGGGGTATATCTAAAAACAACATCCCCCCTTTCATCGCTTTGCGCCTTCCAGGGTTGAATTAAAACTAAATCATCCATTCTAATCCAAGTCCTTTTTCTTAGCTTTCCAGGAATCCTACATATTCTTACCTTTCCGTCATCGCATCTCACCCTCATTTTATCACCACCAAGCATGAGCTCTACTATTCCAAGAACTTCTCCCTCCTTCGGAATTCTAATTCTCGTTATCTCAACTTCTTCTTGGCTTGGTTCAAACTTCTTCTTCCCCATTCAATCACTTATTTTAATTAAAATAGTATCTCTATAAACCTTTTTCCCTCTTTCAAAACCAACAAGCTTTCTAGAAAATTTAACTTCAGCTTTATATTTTCTTTTTAAAATTTTAGCAATTTCTCCAGCTGATTTTTTAGAGCCTATGTAAAAGTTTAACCCATTTTTCTCTTTTTCAATTTTTGAAATGAATGCTAAAAAATCAAACTTATTTAAAATTTCAACTTCTCTTCTAATATCTTCCTCAATTTTTGGTAAGATTTTATCGCTGCATCTTAACTGGATTATTGCTTGAGCATAGCCTTTTTCCTTCATTTGGCAAATATTGCAAATGGATTGCTTTATTATTAATTCTGATAAAAATTCCTCAGCCTTTTTTAGACCCCTAATTTTTGTTTCTATTTCCATTTTAAGTTTATTTTCAAATATTCTATAGTTTATAGATTCTATTTTTCCCTTTTCAAGAATTTCTGATAAAATAGCTTCAATTAAACTTTCAACATTTTCCTTTAAAATTTTTTTGTAGAAATATTTCCCACAAAACTTGCATTCCTTAATTAGAATTTTCTTTGGAATTTTTTCCAAGGATGAAAATTTTTCAAGAAAGCAATTCTTGCAAAGATTTTCATAAAATTCCTTTGTCTCTTTTCCACATTTTGGACAAAATTTTATTCTCATAAAATAAAATTTATTTTCTAGTTAAAAGAACAACTCTACTTGCTAAATCTTCATCCTTATATTTATATCCAATAAGTTTTGATAAAGCTAGTGAAAATTCTCTTATTTCTTCCATGGATGGCATATTTTCTTTTTTAAGTCTTTTTTGGCTTTCACCAACATGCATGTAACTTTTACATTCAACAAAATCACAATTAGTTTTCTCAATTAACTTAGCATATTTTTCTGGTTCTTTTAAATTAAGATCTTTAACCAAGGTAAGTCTAATAGCCTTTCTACAATCTAGACTAGGAAAAAGCTCAAGAGTTTTATTTATTTTCTCCCAACCGCTTTCTATTAATGGTCTACATATCTTTAAGTAAATTTCTTCATCAGGGGCAGGTAAAGTAATGTATAACTGCCAAGGCAAGCTAATTTTCTCCAAAACTTCCGGGAAAGTACCATTTGTTACTAAAAAGCTTTTCATCCCAAGCTTATAAGATTCTTCTATTAATTCAGAAATTTTGGGATATAAGCAAGGCTCTCCAGATAAACTTATTGCAATATTGCTTGGTTTAATAGCCTCTTCAAACTTTTTCTTCTCAACTTTTGGATTTCCTTTGAAACCTGAAAGCAATTCTTTTCTTGCTTCTATTGCTTTAATTAAAATTTCTTTTGGCTCATCTATTTTTTCTATTTCAAATGGAAATTCTTTCCATATCAAATCTTTTCTATCTCCAGACTGAATTCTCCAACACCAGAGACAATGATGATCACACCAAATAACATTTGGAGAAAATTCCATGCAACGATGTGAATTAATTCCATACCATTTTTCTTTAAAACAAACTTTGTTTTCAGTTAAGCTTTTCTTTGTCCAATGGCAAATCTTAACGGCACTATGTAAACCAACTATTCTGTATTGTTGTGAAATTAAAATTTTCTTAACTTTTTCTGGGATTCCCATAAAATCACTTTTTTGCTTGAAATTAAATAGAAATTTACTTTAAATTTTCTATTAATTTTGACCAGTTGGTTTATAGAACAAAAAAGGTTCTTGCCCTTTGGTAATGGAAGAATCTTCTGGTTCTCTACCTGTTAAAAGAGTATATACATACTCTTTAACTTTATCAATTCTAACACCTTTTCCAGCATTAGGATTGTATTGCCTTTGTACTGTAATAATTCTATCTACTTCTTCGGGATATTTGCTTTCTTCATTACCATAACCAAAAATACACACATCTCCAATTGAAATCAAAAAACAAAGTCTTTCAAGAAAATTGGGCTCATCTTTAAATTTATCTCTAATTTCTGAATATTTTACTGGTTTAACATAATTAGATAATTCTAAGATTATTTTTTCATCTAAGGTAGACATACTATAAAATAGAATAGTAAATTATTAAATCTTCATTTCAATTGAAATTTTTAAAAAGTTTAAGCTTTAAATTTAAAAATTATTTAGGCCCCAGTAGCTCAATGGTAGAGCAATCTTAAGGCTTAACTGCCTTGTAAGCAGAGAGAAAAAAACTCGCTGAATAGGTTGAGGGTTCAAATCCCTCCTGGGGCTCATCCTTTCCTAATTTTAAGCTTTTAAATTAGTTTAATACAATAAACTAAAAATTTAAATATTAGTTTAATAAAATAAACTAATATGGACAAAGATATTTTGTTTAGGTTTAATCCATGGTGGGAATCTGGGAAGATTAGTGAAGAGTTAGCTAAGCCGTTCAAACGAGATTTGTTTTATAAAGTTATAGAATACTTGAGCAAGAGACAAATTATCGAAATAATAGGTTTAAGAAGGGTTGGAAAAACTACTCTTCTATATCAAATAATACAGAAGCTCTTAGAGAAAACTGAAGAGAAAAAAATACTCTATTTCTCTTTTGATGAAAAAAGCGCAAATATAAAGGAAATTATAAAAACTTACGAAGTAGAGGTTTTAAATAAAAAAATAGAAGATTCTGGACAAATTTAT
>JAVZIY010000006.1:0-17887 GCA_038998005.1 Candidatus Aenigmatarchaeota archaeon | reverse complement strand
TGCAACTTGTTTTGTAAAAGGAAGTTATAAAATAAAATAAAATAAAATAAAATAAAATAAAATAAAGGTGGACACAGTATGAAAGTAGCATATTTATCAGCATTAGGTGCAGGTTTTATTTCCTTTTTCTCTCCATGTATTTTACCCCTTATTCCTGTCTATCTTCTTTACTTATTTTCTTTTTTGGGCTTAAAATCTTTATTTTGTTATACCCAAAATCAATAGCCAAATAAAAAGGAAAACCTTCCAACCTTTTTTTCATATAACCATAGTAATAGTAAAATCTATTTCTGGAAGACTTGACCTGAAGGAGGATGCATTTTCCATTTTTTATACAAACTAAATCTGCTTCACCCAAGCTTCCTCCTGCTCTTACTACTCTCCATCCATTATCCTCAAAAATTTTCCTTATCTTCCTTTCAATTATATACCCCTTTCTTTTTGATGATATCATATTTAATAGAACGAATTTAAAATTAAAATTAAGTGGTGCTGTGAAAATTTTGATTTTAAGTGATATTCATAATGATATAGAAAATCTGATGAAGTTTTTAGACGAACTCAGATATGTTAAATTCGATGTTTTGGTTTGCCCCGGAGATTTAACTGATACGTTAACACCAAAAGGCTTCAGTAAAGAAGAGATAGGTGAGCTTATAATAGAGGAATTCAAAATTTTTAAAAAGAATATTCTTGCAGTTCCAGGAAATCAAGATAAAGAATTGATTCAACTTTTTGAAAAAGAGGGAATAAACTTGCATGGAAAAGGAAAAATTGTAGGAGACTATGGTTTTTATGGGTTTGGAGGAGCTAAAACCCCATTCCAAACATCATTAGAACCGACTGAAGAAGAAATAAAAAATGGGTTGGAAAGGGCTTTCGAGGAGATTAAAAAGGCGAGGAAGAAAATTCAGGTAACACATGCGCCACCGGCAAGAACTAAGATAGATAAAATTTTTACCGGAGCGCATGTTGGATCAGAAGCTGTAAGAAAATTTATAGAGGAAAAGCAACCTCTACTTGCGATAAGTGCCCATGTACATGAAGCTAGGGGTGTAGATGAAATCGGAAGAACTAAATTGATAAATTCTGGAAGGTTTCCAGAAGGTTATTATGGTTTAATTGAAATAAATGAGAAAGTTGAAAAGATGGAAGTAATCAATTTAATATAAATTCTTCATCACCAAAAAGTATTTTAAAAAGATAAGAGAAATATTGAATGCTTTTTGAGAAGAATGAGGGTAGATATGAATAGTGTAGATTCGTTTATAAATATTTCGGCAAATGAAAATATAGAAAAAAATGATGTTATTGAAAAGATTAATGGCCTTGCTGAAAGGCTAGATTTTATTGACATTCAAATTCTAAGAAAATTTTACATGACTGGAAGAGAATTCCCAAACGATACTCAGCCCTATTGTTTTCCACTGCTTTACAAGGAAATGAAAGTAAACAATAAGTTGAAAATCGGGATAGAGGCCTTAAGGAAGAGATTAAACAATTTGGTCAAGTTGGGTTTGTTGGAAAAAGTGAAGCACTCCAACCCTACTGGTTACAGACCAGTTAGAGGTCAAGTAGAATTTGTTAGAGGAATAATTTTCAAATTCTTTATTTTAAATGGTTTAACGAAATTTTTGTAAGTTTTCTGAAAATTTTTTGAGTAAATAAGTGAGACTAGTCAATTAGAGGTTTCTTAGGGTTCATTTTAAATGTTGGAAAGTTCATAGTTTTTTTCCGAAAGTTCATAATTTATGTTTGAAAGTTCATAAAAAATATAGGAAACTTTTAATAAAATTTTTAAAAAATTTTTAGGTATATGGCTATTTGTAATTAAATCCAAAAATTCATAGAATTTCTAATAAATTTAAAGACTAGAATTTAGAATATAGTTAAATCTAGAAAAGGTGTTGTCATCAAGAGAGGTCGCCCCTCAATTAGGGTAGTCGTCCAACAGTATATAATCAAGTGCCTGGAAAGCATAGAAACACCAGTATCTATAGAAGCCTTAAGAAAACAAATTTCAAAAAATTTGGGGAAGTCATTAAGCTGGAATACTGTCCAAAAATATCTTCAAGAATTGGTTGAACTAGGGAGGGTGGAAGCAATCCCAACACCCCATTCAAAAAGAGAAGGCGAAGGTCTTACGGTTTATATACTTAAAAGATAATTTATTTTTTCTCTAATAAAATAAGAACATGGAAAGAAGAGAAATTTTGAAAAAATTTTTAGAAGAAGGATTTCAGTTAGAAAAGGGAGCTCTGGATTTCTTTTCAGAAAATGAAAATAGGATTGAAGAGTTTTTTAAAAAAACTAGAGAGACAGAAGCTCCACCAGTCATTACTCTCGATTTCTTACAGAAATTTCTCGCGAAACCCTTAGAAACAGAAGTTCTTAAAACTTTTAAAAAAAGATCTGGCGAAATTTCTGTTTCCGATATTTCTCTAACTTTGAATAAGAAATATGAAAGGATATCAAATTTTTTAGAAAAAAGATTAGAACTAATCAATCTAATTTCAATAGGGAAAATTGGTCCAAGGACTAAAAACTTCTCCATCATAGGGATGGTTAGAGAAAGGAATGAATATGAGAACTCCTTAGTTCTAGAAGATAGGACAGGGGAAATAAAGGTTTTTTTAGAAGAGCAGGATATTAAAAAAGTAGTTGAAGATGAGATTCTGGGTGTAGTATGTAATAGGAAAGAAGATTCCTTCTATGCAGAGAAAATAATTTTTCCAGACATCCCTCTTAAAAGAGAAATAAAGAGGAGTGAAAGTGATTTTAAGGTAATTTTCGTTTCAGATTTTCATCTAGAGAGTGGAACAAATTATATTCATAAACTGGTTGATTTTATTGAAAGGGAAAAATTCGACGTGGTTTTTGTTCTTGGTGATGTGTCTTCGAAACAAAGGGATATAATGGATTTTTTTTCTTCTTTTAACTCAAAAGAAAAAATTTTTGTTAAAGGAGAAGTAGACGAAAATGTTGATATTGATGCAAAAATTTTTGAGGAATTCGCTTTTCTTAAGATAGAAAGCTTAAACATCCTCCTTCTTCACGGCTCTATAATAGAAAAATATGTAAAAATTTTTGGTTCGGTTAAGGACACCTTACTAGAGCTTCTGAAAAAGAGACACATATGTCCAAGCTTTGATATAAACCTTTCTGTTGAGGATGAAAATTTAATCATAGATCCCGTTCCAGATATTTTTGCATGCGCGCATTTTCATGAGCCATCCCTTACTAACTATAAGGGAACAACAATATTATCTACAGGAAGCTTCATTACAGAACCTATCTATTGGATAATTAATCTTAAGAGTAGAGAAATACTTAAGTTAGATCTAAGAGAAAAATTATAACATGGAGGTTCTTTTCCAGTTACTGGACTGTGATTATATTTTTTTAAATTCTTCCCCTATGTTGAGGCTTTTTGGCAAAACAAAAGAAGGAGAAAGCGTTTGTGTTTTTTTCAAAAAATTTTTCCCTTATTTTTATGTTCTTCCTAAAAAGGAAGAGGAGTTAATTAAATTTTTGGAAAAGAATTATAAAGATTTGATTGTAAACATAAAAGAAGTTTTTAGGTTTTTACCGCTTGGCTACCAAAAGGAAAAAACCAAGCTTTTAAAAGTTACTTTAAAAGATCCGTCAAAAGTCCCCAAGATAAGGGAAGATTTAAAAGAAAAGAAGAGTTTGATCGAAGATATTTTTGAGGCAGATATACTTTTTAAATACAGATTCATGGCAGACTTTTCACTTTCAGGCTTTGGTTGGGCAAGAGCGAAAGGGAATTTTGCAAACACGAACTCTGTTAAAGCAAATAAGATTTTAGAAGCAGAAGAAATTTTCCCAGAGGAAATGGAGGAGAATGCTCCACTAAAAATTTTATCCATAGATATAGAGGTTTCTCCAAGTAAGGAGGGTCTACCAGATTCAAAAAAAGATCCTATAATACTGATTGGTCTTTCGTTCTATCCTGCTTTCAAAGGATTAAATACAATTGTCCTAATCTCAAAAAGAGTTAGAAAGAAGGAAAAGGATGTTTTCTGTTTTGAGAATGAAAAGGAAATGCTTGAAGAACTTCAAAAAATAGTGGATACATTCGACCCAGATATAATAACAGGATATAATCTTAACAACTTTGATTTGCCCTATTTATTGGATAGATTCAGCGAAAACAAGCTCATAAAAAATATAGGAAGGTGTAAGGACAAGATTGCAAATTCCAAAACTTTGGGAGCTAAAAAAAGAAATTATATTCCTGGAAGAATAATTGTGGATGTCTATGAGCTTGTGAAAGAATCTGTTGGGAAGGGTCTGTTAAGATTAAAAAGATACGGCCTGGGAGATGTTTCAAGAGCCTTTTTGGGTGAGGATAAAGTTGACATTAAACATAGTGAGATAAAAAAATACTGGAATGGTTCAGAGGAGCAGATAGATAATTTAATAACATACACTAGAAAGGATGCTATCCTCGCTTTAAGGATTTTATTGGAAAGAAAAATGTTGGATAAATTTATCGAACTTTCAAAAGTTTCAGGACTTTTGCTCCAGGATGTGCTCGATGCAGGAGAATCTAGTAGAATAGAAAATCTTTTGCTTAGAGAGTTCAACAAAAATGATTTTGTAATTCCATGCAAGCCCACACCTAAAGAAATTGCAAAAAGAAATGAGGAAAGAATAGCAAAAGGGTTTAAAGGAGCTTTAGTTCTTGAACCAGAAACTGGGCTTCATACCGTACCGATAGTTTATTTAGATTTCAAGGCAATGTATCCATCTATTTTTATCGCTTTCAATATTTGCCCAACAACACTTTTTTCTGAAAATAATTTAGAATATATAGAAACTCCAAGTGGAGCAAGATTTGTGTCAGAAAAAGTAAGGCGTGGAATCATCCCAAGGATTCTTTCAAGGCTAATAGAAGAGAGAGATAAGATTAAAAGCGAGATGGAAAAAGCAAAGGAAGAAAAGCTTAGAATTTTAAATGCAAAACAGCATGCCCTTAAGATCATGACAAACGCATTCTATGGTTATACAGGTTATGTAAGGGCAAGGCTTTATGCCCTAGAAATAGCAACTGGTATAACAAGCTGCGGAAGACAATTAATTCAAAAAACAAAGGAGATAGTGGAAAGCTTAGGCTATAAAGTTGTTTATGGTGACACAGACAGTATAATGGTAAAAACTGGGGTGAATAAAATAGAAAGAGCATTTGAAATTGGAAATGAGCTTGAGAGAGAGGTTAACAAAAGGCTTGAAGGTGTGGTGAAAATGAAAATAGAAAGTATTTTTAAAAGCTTACTAATTCTTACCAAAAAAAGGTATGCTGGCTTATCGGTTGAAAAAAAGGATGGAAGCTACGAGGAAAAAATTATTATGAAAGGGATAGAAACTGTTAGAAGAGATTGGTGCGATTTGGTTAGCAAGACCCTTTATACAGTTTTGGAAATTTTATTAAAAGAGCAAAATCCGAGAAAGGCTTATGATTATGTAAAGGATATTTTGGAAAAACTTGAGAAGAATGAAATTCCGATTGAAGATTTGATGATAACAAAAAGTATTTCAAAAAGTTTAAAAGAGTATAAGGGGATTCAGCCGCATGTTGAGCTTGTTAAGAAATTAAGAAAAAGAAGTGGAGAAGCTCCTGGAATAGGTGACAGAGTGAGCTTTGTTATAGTTAAAGGGCCCCAAATACTTTCAAAAAGGGCAGAAGATCCTGATTATGTGAGAAAGAATAAATTGCAGATAGATTCGCATTATTATATTGAAGGTCAACTGTTGCCTCCTTTAGAAAGGGTTTTCGAGGCAATTGGATTTTCAAGGTCAGAACTCATAGGTATGGGAAAACAATTGGTTTTAAGCGAAGCAATAAAAAATGGGCCTAAGGTTAAGCAGGAAGCTCTTAAAGAATTTGAGGGTTTTATTTGCAAAAAGTGCAACATGATTTACAGAAGAATTCCATTAATGGGGAGATGCATCGAATGCGGGGATGAAATTTTATTCTTTTCAAACGGAAACAAATCGAGGTTTTTAAACATATGAATTTTCAAGAGCTCGACTTTCAAATTTTAAAATTTTTTAATCAACCCTTTTTCCCGGCTTTAAACTTAGCTTTTGCTTTAATAATTTTTTCAATATACGCCTACATAGGCTTTCTTATTTTCTTTTTTTACAGAAAAAAAGAGGTAAGGAAAGTTATACATTTAATAGTCTCTCTTTTAATAGGAATGGCTTTTGTAAATTCGCTTAAGTATATTATAGGAAGAGAAAGACCTTATGCAGTCCATGAAGAAATAAATTATTTCTTCACAAAGGCAGATCCTTCCTTTCCCTCAAATCATGCTTTTGTTTCTCTTCTCTGCCTTTTCTTTCTTCCAAAAGATTTTCCAACATGGTTAAAAATTTTAATAATTTTTTATTTAGTAATACTTATTCCAATCGGCTCTCTTTACATAGGAGTTCACTATCCTTCTGATGTTTTAGTTGGAGGCTTGCTTGGGCTCCTTTTTCCTAGAGCTATAAACGAGAAAATTTCAGTAAATATTTTCAAGAAAATTTTCAAGGTTAAACTTTAATTTTTTCCTTGTATATGGAGTTTGTTAAAAAGCTTAAGATCATTCCTGATAGGAGAGATAGACCAAATCCTTTCATTGGTGTGAATAAAATTAAAAAGGAAAAGATTAATGAAAGAATTTTTATTAAGTTTGTAGCTTCAATTTTCTTAAAACTTATCTTTATTTCAAATTTTTTATTTTTCAAAACTTCTTCGCTAATTAAAAAATAGCTTAAAGAGCTTAATGCCAAAAATACAAAAAAGCCTAGAATTGAATAGAAATCAAAAATCCATCCTGGTTTTAAGAAAATTTGAGATAAAGAAGCAAGACCAAGTATGATTAATCCTTCACACACCAAAAAGCAGGCAAGCCAAAATCCTTTTTTCCCATATTTTTTAAATGATATGGAAAGATTTAAGAGGAAAAAAGCTCCTATTCCTAAGAAAATCATTTCCTTTGCATTTTTAAGTTTAGCTTCAATCTTTTCTATTCTTTCTATTTCTAATTCAGGAAGCATTCCTGTCTGTAAAGCCAGTTTTATCGAATTAATTTTTTCTATTGCCTCCGTTTTTGAACTATAACCAAGTATCGCTATATTTTCAATTCTACTTCCAGCCATCTGAACAGGCAGGGGAAGCTCGCTTATTAGCTTTCCATCTAAATAGTAAAGCAAGTCAGCATCTAGAACAAATCCTCCAGGAACAAATTTTCTTCCTGCATTTGCTGTCAAAGCCCCGAACCTTAAAGACGCTTCCCTAGAAATTTCAACAGGAACTCTGAATTCATATTGCTTAAAATCAGGATTATAGCTTACATAGCTTAGCTGAAGATAAACAGTTTTCACATCTTTATTATCAAAGAAAAATCCTTCAAGAAAAACACTTTCATTTGTTATATTCAAAACTCTAAATTCTATGTTTTCAATTTTAAATTTTTCATTTTCTCCATAACTTTCATTTTCTATTAAGAGCCTTTTATCCTCAACTTTAACAGGATAAGAACTTATCAAAGAAAAAGTTCCGCTTGAATTCGCAAGGAGAATTCTTCTTAAAATTTTTGCTTCAAATTCTCCTCTTTCCAAAATTTTTTCTATACTTTCGTTACTCAAGCTTAAAATCTCTATTTTACTATCATTTAAAAAAATCTTATGTTCAGCTAGGCCTAGAAATGAAATTCTCTTTTGAATAATCTCAAAAACTTCAGTTATGTTTGCTTCCTTAAAGTAAAGAATTGTTTTTATTCCTCCTTGCAAATCTAGGCTTAAAGAAAGTTTATTTAATAGGATAAGAGCTAAAGAAATTAAAAAAAGGAGAGAAAAAATACTGAGCTTAAAAATTTTTTCAATTTCCATTTAAATCAATTAGAAATTTCAATTTAAAAATTTAAATCCTAATTTTAAAATTCAAGAATATGAAAATTAAATTTTTAAGTTTTTTAGTTGGAATAATTTTTTTGTTTTTTCTGATTTATTTTTCAAATGCAAGAAAAATAGCATTTATGAGAATTCTATCAGCCTAATAATTCTTTCCCAGGTTTATGGAATTAATTAAGAAAATAAAAAGAGAATTGAAGTGAATTTTAATAATTTTTTTGATATAAAAATGACCTTTAGAGCATCATCTCAAGAAAAAAATTTTGGTTCTATTTTTTCCTCAGCAAGCTTTTTTATTCCAACCAAAAGATTTGCTCTCAATAATGTAGGGAAAGTTCCTGCGTCTGTCCAAAAACCATTTACTACCACATATTTTAACCTTCCTTGCTTTAAATACCAATTGTTAACGTCAGTTATTTCCAATTCCCCCCTTTGGCTTGGCTTTAAAGTTTTAATAAAATCAAAAACATCAGTTGGATAAATATATAAGCCAGTAACAGCATACTTTGATTTTGGTACTTTTGGTTTTTCCTCTATTTCGATAATTTTTCCGTCAGAATCAAAAACAGCAACGCCAAACCTTTCAGGATGTTCAACTTCTTTTAAAAATATAATTGCATTATCATCATCTTCATTAAAATCATTTCCAAGCTCAATCTTTTCAAATATGTTATCACCCAATATTGTTGCAATTTTTTTCTCATCTTTTGCAAAATCTTCTGCCTGAAGTAAAGCATGTGCTATTCCAAGAGGACCGTCTTGAATTTTGTAAGTAAATCTTACACCAAAATTTGCCCCACTACCCAAGAATCGCATGAAATCTGCCATATATTCGCCACCAGTAACTATGCAGATATCTTTTATCCCTAAACTCTTCAAGGTTTCTAGAGGATGGACTATCATAGGTTTATCATATACTGGCAGCAAATGCTTGTATTTACCGCTCAGAGCTATTTGCTCTAAGCGTTTGTAACTTCAGTTAATGGCTTTAACCTAGTTCCAACACCACCAGCTAATATAATTCCCTTCATATTCCATCACTTTACTTATGTGGCAAAGCAAGCCAATCCCATGGCTTGTTACATCTTGGGTCATTAGTTCTTCCGTTAATTATTTTTGGCACTATTTTTTTATCATTCCACGGCCTTCTAATTTCGTCTGGATTTTTGTAGTCATAAAGCTTGTTAACGAAATAAATTAGGACAGAAGGATAGGAGCTAACTGTTTTTGTTCCATGCCAGTATTTTCCTGGTATCCTAACAATTTGCAGCTTTTCTTCGCTTGAAACTATTTCATTCAATTCTTCGGTTTCTTCATCAAACGCACAAATTTTCAAAGCACCTTTTATCACAAGAAAATAATCCACTTGCTCTCTTTCATGCTTGTGCCAAGCTCTTATTATTCCAGTGTAGCTTACTGATAAGTTTGCTTGAACTATTTCATCATCCTCAAGCAAATCTTTCCAGTCCTTTCTTATTATTTCTGTAAAAGAGCCTCTTTCATCTATATTTCTCTTAAGTTCAATTATTTTTATTCCAGGTAACATATTATCATATTAAGATAAAAACATTTAAATATTTAAACTTTAAAAGATAATTTGATTTTATGGATAAAGTTTTAATAATAGGGGTTTCAGGTTTATTAGGGAATAGAGCATTTGAAATAGGAAAAAACAGATATAAAATTTTTGGGACTTATAGGGAGCATAAAATAGAAGGAGAGAACTTTTTTGGCTTAGATGTTACTCAAAGAAAAAAAGTTTTTGACCTAATGGAAAAGCTAAAGCCGGATTTGGTTTTAGATACCCATGCTTTACATAATGTTGATTATTGCGAGACGCATCCAGAAGAATCTTGGCTCATTAATGTTGATGGAACAAGGAATGTAGCAGAAGCTTGCAAAAGACTTGGATGCAAAATGATCTTCATCTCTACAGACTATGTTTTTGATGGGGGAAAGCTAAAATATAGCGAAAAAGATAAACCAAGACCTTTAAGCTACTATGCAAAAACTAAGCTCATAGCTGAAAGAATTTTAGATGCCTTGGATGTTAATCATATTGTAGCAAGAACTGCTGTTTTATATGGAAAGGGTGGGATGGGTAAATTGAACTTTGTTTTATGGGTTATCCAAGAGCTTAAGAATAAGAAAAAGATAAAAATTGTAACAGACCAGCACAATAACCCAACTTTTGCAGATAATTTGGCTGAGATTTTGTTTGCTTTATATGAAAAAGACTCTAAGGGAGTTTTCCATACAGTAGGAAAGGATTGCTTAAGCAGGTATGAGTTTGCCTTAAAAATTGCAAAAATTTTTGGCTTAGATTCAAAGCTTATCGAACCTATAACAACTCCTGAGCTAAATCAAATTGCCCCTAGACCAAGAAAAGTTGATTTGATTACAGAAAAGGTTAAAAGAGTTACAGGAATAGAACCTTTGGGAGTTGAAGAAGGGTTAAAAATTTTGAAAGAGCAATTGGGAGGATGATGTATCCAAGTTATTTGTTTAGAAAGCCTGGTTACAAAAGAAGACCTGGAAATTCAGAAGGAAAATGTAGATTTTGTCAGTTGCTTAAAGAAAACAATTGGTCAATAATTTTTAAAAATGAAAAGTTTTTTTGTGTCGTTAATACACATCCTTACAACGAAGGGCATATTCTTTTATTACCAGTAAGACATGTTGTTGATCCAAGGGAATTGAGTCAAGAGGAAACTGTTGAATTTTACAGGATAATGAATAAATTTTTGGACATTTTGCAAAAAGTTTATAATACAAATTCGTTTAATATAGGATTTAACCTTGGAAATGCTTCAGGTGCTACTTACCAGCATTTACATTTACACATAATTCCCAGATGGCTTGGCGATTCTGGTTTTGTTGAAGCCACAAGCATGACAAAAGTTTTGAAAGAAAATCCAAAAGAAACAGCAAATAAGTTAATTAAGATATTAAGAATTTTGGTGAATAAATGAAAGTTTTGATTACAGGAGGAGCAGGTTATATAGGATCAATTTTGACAAGAATGCTTTTGGAAATGGGTTATGAAGTAAAAATTTTGGACAGATTTTTCTTTGGAAAAGATTCTATTAAAGAGATTGAAGATAAAGTTGAAATTTTTGAGGATGATGTGAGAAATTTTGAGCCTTCTATTTTAAGTGGAGTTGATGCAGTAATAGATATGGCAGCTTTGTCTAATGATCCTTCTGGAGAATTAGACCAAAACTTAACCTTAGAAATAAATTATAAGGGAAGGTTAAGGGTTGCTAAACTAGCTAAAAAGCATGGAGTTAAAAAGTATATTTTAGCATCTTCCTGTAGCGTTTACGGCTTTCAGGATGGTATTTTGAATGAAAATTCAAAAGTAAATCCTTTAACTACTTATGCAAAGGCAAATGTCTTGTGGGAAAATGAAACTTTGCCATTAGCTGATAAAAAATTTTGTGTTACAGCTTTAAGGCAAGCAACTTGTTACGGTTTTTCTTATAGGATGAGGTTTGATTTGGCTATAAACGGAATGGTTTTAGGTTTCTTTAAAGACGGAAAAATTCCTATAATGAGAGATGGAAATCAATGGCGCCCATTTGTTCATGTTAAAGATACAAGCGAGGCTTTTATTAAAGTTTTGGAGGCTGAGGAAGAATTGGTTAACAAGCAAGTTTTTAATGTTGGCTCTAACGATCAAAACTATCAGATTTTTCCCTTAGCTGAGTTAATTGCTAATTCAATTGGCTTAGAATTTAATTATGAGTGGTACGGTTCGCCAGACAACAGAAGCTATAGAGTTGATTTTAGTAAGATTTCAAAAGTGTTAAATTTTAAACCAAAGTTTTCTCCAAGAGAAGGAGCAAAAGAAGTTTTTGATAAGTTAAAAGAAGGAATTTTAAATCCAGATGATTTAAAAAATATTACTGTTAAATGGTATAAGAGTTTAATGGAAAGGGGGGTTAAATTTTGAATAAGAAAAAAGTTTTAGAAATTGGATGCGCTTAGTTTTACATCACCTACCCATAAACATTTCTTCACCTCTTTTTCATTCAATTATTGGGATGATACAACTGCCTTAGGACGTGAATGTAGGCATGAAGTCGGCAGAAAAGTGAGGTTCAAAATCATGAAAAAAGAGTTCCGTTTTCACAGATACTTAAAATTTATGTTTCTATTTGCAAATATGCTACCAGAAATATATGAATTTTCCATTCTTTCAAGAATTTTTCCTGCATTAGAAATTTACTTTGAATTAAAAAAGATAGGTTAAGTTTGTAATTGTTGAAATTTTTTACCATGTTTTTAAATTTACCATGTGAAGTAATGGCCATTGACTATCACACATTTACACTATCTTGATATGTTTTGAGTGCAGACGATTTAAAAGATTTTAAAAATTTTTCAAGTTTCTGGAGATTTCAACTGAATTTATAAATCTTTAAAGAGAACTAAATTTATATGAAAATTCTAGTTACAGGTGGGGCAGGATTTATAGGTTCTTGGTTAGTAAAGGAATTAATTAAAGATAAAAATAAAATTATTGTTGTTGATAATTTAAATGTAGGAAAGAGAGAAAATGTCCATCCAAATGCCATTTTCATAAAGGGAGATATTAGAAAAAATAAAATTTTTGATAAATTTTCACAAATAAAAGAAGTTTTTCACTTAGCAGCACTTACACATGTAGCAGATTCTATAGAAAAACCAAAACTGAGTTTTGATGTGAATGTTTGTGGTTCCATGAATGTTTTAGAATTTTGTAGAAAAAATGATTCAAAGATAATTTTTGCCTCTTCAGCTGCAGTTTATGGCAATTTAAATAAAAAAGCAGAAGAAAATGATTTTTGTAAGCCGATATCACCTTATGGGAAATATAAGCTTTTTATAGAAGAGCAAATTAAAGCATACAATGAGTTTTATGACATTCCTTATACAATTTTCAGAATCTTTAATGTTTATGGCCCTGGAGCAACGACAGGGGTGGTAAAAAATTTAGTAGATTCTGTTAAAAATAATAAAACTTTTTATTTATATGGAGATGGAAAACAAAAAAAGAGATTTTATTTTTGTTAAGAATGTTGTTAAAATTTTAGTCAACATATAAAAGTAAAAAATAAAATTTTAAATTTAGGAACAGGAAAAGCGACTTCTTTACTCGATTTAATAAAAATACTTAATGATTTAGGTTACAATTTGAAAATTATTAAAAAAGAAAAACGTGAAGGGGATATAAATATAAGCTGTGCAGATACAAAGAATTTCAAAAAAATTTTTCCAAATTTTCAATTTACGAGCTTAAGAAACGGAATTTTAGAATGTATAACCTAGCTTTTTCTTTATTATTTTATCAATAGATTCTTCTGGACTTATTAATTTATCTATTTTTAAAAATTCTCTAAGTCTACTTATATCAATTTTAATTTTATTTTTATCTTCTGGTGTATAAACTTCAGGGATACCTTTATCAACTATACTTATTTTCGGTTGTATTTTTCCATCAGTATGTTTAATTATAGAGTCTTTTACAATGTTTGCTAGTTCAAGTATTGTTATAGGTGTTGGGTGTGCTATATTTACAATATGCCTTAAACTATAGGTCTCAGTTTTTTCTGTTTGAAGAATTATTTTAATATAACTCTCAAATGCCTTACATACATCTTCAATGTCTATATATAACATTGGTCTGTACATACTATGTTTATATGGAGTAATTTCTTCACCTCTTAAAGCTTTTGTAATAAATAAGTTTGCAGCAGTTTGTTCTGGCATATGTTCTCCAAGTACAGTTCCCATTCTTATTATTCCAAATATTTTATTGGGAACTTTCTCATCATAAAATCTAACTATGCATTCTTGTAATATTTTAGATAATGCATACAATCTTGCTCTCTCTTCCACTTTATCAGGCCTATAACCAAAATTTTCACTTATTGTTCCAATAAATTCTCGCTCACCAAAGACATGCCAAGAACCTGTTAATATCAAGCCTTTAATATTTTGTTTTTTAGTAGCAACTTTGCAAATATTTTGAGTTCCGAGTACATTAACTTCATAAGCTAATTCTTTTTTCTCATTTATTTGAGGTATTTGAATAATTGCTGTATGAATTAATACAGAAGGATTTCCGATTTCTTTATACAACTGATCGTAATTTCTAATATCACAAATTTTATGGGGAATTTTATATTTGCTTAACCATTCAGGCTGAGAATTTATGTCAAGGGTTATAACATCAAATGAATTATGTAAATATTTAGCTAAAGAAGATCCTATAAAACCAGATCCAACAATCGAGATACTATATGTTTCCATACTCTTTTTTAAGATTTTTATCAATTTAAAATAAATGATGATTTAGATGGAAAAAAGATATAAGGAAATCTGGAAAGAAATTAATTCTAATAATGCTAGTGTGTTGGACATTGGAGGTCGGAAGGGGGAACTTTTGAAGAGTAACCCTTCTTTTAGAGGGAAATATGAAAACTTTGATATTATCCTGGGCAAAGACATAACCCACCCCATTAAAGAAAGAAAAAAGTACGATTTCATAGTAATGTCGCATGTTCTCGAGCATTTGGATGATCTACGCGTACCTCTTCAGAATGCAAGAAAAATGTTAAAGACAAACGGTAAATTGATAGTATGCGTACCTAATGCCCTTTCTTTTCTTCATTTTTTGAATTATTTATTTAAGAGGCAATTAGAAAGTTATGGCGGTTATGAAACGCACTTAATATCTTTTAATATTGAAACTATATCCAACCTATTAGAAAAGGAAGGATTTATCATCGAGAAATGTAAATTTTTAAATCCAATTATCAGTTTTGGAAAATTTGGTGAGGAAATACTTCTCGTTTGTAAAAAAGTAATTAAAAGATGATTTCATTTTAACATCAATAAATTTATAATCTTTAATAATATTGCTATGTTATAAGCTATACAAGATAGATTTTTTCCTTCGTATCAGTACGCCATCATTGAAGGCAATTTCATTTAAAAAAGTATGGTAAGTTGAAGCTTTAAGTTAATTATACAGTATCTTTGAGTTTAGGAAATTTAAATAGAATTTCATTAAAGATAACAGTTAAATTTTTTATTACTTTTTTAAGATGGAATTTTCTTTTAAGTATTTCTCTAGAACCTAAGCTTAGTCTTTCTTTAAGTGTTGGGTTAGTGAGTACCTCAATTATTTTTTTAGCCATCTTTTCTGTATCTCCAAATGAAATGAGAAACCCATTTTTTCCATTTTCTATAACATCTTTATTTCCACCTACATTAAATGCAATTATAGGTAATCCGAAGCACATTGCTTCAAGAAAACTAAAACAAATACCTTCTGTTTCTGATGTATTAACAAAGATGTTAGAGGTCGCATAAACAGGCCTTATTTTTTCATTTGGTATTGATCCTATAAAAAACACATCTTCATTCATTTTCAAATTTAATTTTGATATAAATTTTTGAATTTTTTTCATTTCTTTTCTTTCTGTCGGGCCAACTACAATTAGGACTACATCTTTAATTTTTTCTTTTACAAGTTTAAACACTTTAATTAATAAATCGATTCTTTTAACAGGGTAAATTCGCCCGACATCTAAAATAATTTTTTTATTTAAAGGAATCCTATATTTTTTTCTAAATTTTATGCAGTCTTTTCCTGTTACGATTTTAAACTTTTTGGGATCTATTCCAGTAGGTATAATAACGATCTTTTTTTTAGCTTTTGGAAACCATTTTAAAAATTCTCTTTTTGCTTCTCCACCAACTGCAACTATCTTAGTAGCCCCCTCTACCATATCCTTAGCCAATAGAGACATTATCTTATAAAATAAATTTCTTATAATTCCAGGTCTTTTTCTCATTCGGGAATTCAAAATAAATGGTATGCCCTTTTTCTTCGCATATTTCCAAGCTTTGATACTAGTAAACCTGAAAAATTCATCAGACTGAATAATATTAGGTTTCTCTTTTTCGAGTATTTCCTCTATATCAAAAGGAATTATTATATCTCGTGGGGCAATTGATTCAAATCTGTGAATTTTGAAGTTTTTGCTTAAGAACTCAATTTTATTCCCATATTTTTCTTTTCGATCAAAATATTGTACATATTTTTGTCTTGAACAAACACATACTACTTCTATCTTTTTAGATAGTGCATCAAGAAGATTGTAAAGTGGTCCTTTATATTCAGTTGAAAACCATGGGCATATATATGCTAATTTCATACTAAATCACATAGCCTAATAAATGATAATTTTTTTGAAAACTCTTCACATTTTTCAAAAAATATTTTGACAACATCTACATTCGTTAATGAATGTGGATGAAAGGGTATACATATCACCTCTAAATTTTTTATAACGAAATTTTTAAATATTTCTACACAATTCTGAAAATTATTTTCTAATCTATCCAAAGATAAAAATTTATCTATAGAAAAAAATCTTGCAAATGGATCTACAGCATTTGGAACAAGTAATACTTTTGATTTACCTTTTTTGCAAATATTGTCATAAGAGGGGTAGTAGGGTTTTCTCTCTTCACACATACTCCAATCGCATGTAACTAACTTAAAGGGTGTTATAATTTTTCCAAATAACCATTTATATCTTCTCTCTTTATAGAGCGGTACCAGGGAAGCATTTACTTTAAATTTAAATTTCTCAAGAATTTTTATCGTATTGATATCTGAATACCAATGGCCACCTACAAATGAAATTGGTTCAAACCCAAATGCTTGAATAAATTTTTCTTTTGCTGTTTTTATAAGACGAGCTTGATTTTCCTTTGAGATATCAAATTTTCCATTTCTTGTGAAATGAATATGAATTCCCAATTCATCATCTCTCATTTCTATCAATTTATTAAAAAAATTTTTACCATTAGTTATAACATCTCCTCTATTCCTTCCTCTAATTTCTGTAGTAAATGGTTTTGCATCGTCTTCTTCAAGCATCCAACTTATTTTTATTTCTCTAGTTTCACTTTCAAGATTTTCCAACTTCTTAACTATCCATTCAAATTTCTTATAATTATCATTAAAGTTTTCTGTATGTGCGACCAAACAAACCTTTATTTTCATTAAATCAACTCAAGAATTTTTTTCAGAATAAATAGAATCCACATATAAATTATTTTACAGCCATAAAATCTTTTGAGAAAGAAAAATGCATTTCTTATTGTGTACCAATGGTATAAAAGTTTTGGCATCCCTTTACAACCACCTTCTTGAGCTTGTAAATGGTAGGCCACAGCTTTTGGTTCAAAAAGAAGTTTATATCCATTTTTTTGCATCCGAAAATAGAAGTCGGGCTCAACAAAAGTAAAATTACCTTTATATGTTTCTTCATCAAATTTTATCTTATCAAAAATTTCTTTCCAAAAAACTGCGCATGAGTGTAAAGATCCAACAAAAACTGGTTTTTTTGTGTCGAAGGATGCTTTAAGTTCTGGGTATCCTGTTAATTTAGAAATCGAAAAAATTTTCCCTTTTTCCACTTCATATTTCTTGTGAGGATATAATAACCTACCTGCAACACCACCAACTTTTTCTTTTTTATATTTTAATAAATCCTCAATTAGTATTCTTAAGTAATTTTTAGTTAATATTATATCATCATCTAAAATAAAGACTATTCTTCCTTTTGAAAGTTCAATACCAAGATTTCTTGAAAAAGCAGGACCTTTATTAATTTTGTTTCTAACAAGTTTTATATGTGGATGCTTAGGTAAAAAGTATGGTTTCTTAGATCCGTCATCAATTACGATTATTTCCCAATTTTTATAACTTTGAGTAAATACATTTTTTATACATTCTTTTACAACATTTTGTCTATTATAACTTGGGATTATTATAGTTACTAGCGGTTCAGTCTTCATACTTATTTTTCTCCAAATAGCTTGTGATAAATTTTTATAATAAACTTAGGTCTAAAATTTATTTTTCTTAAAAACTCTGCAATTTTCCTTATAAAACACA
>JAVZIY010000005.1:0-17961 GCA_038998005.1 Candidatus Aenigmatarchaeota archaeon | reverse complement strand
ACCTTCCTGCTTATTCTTTAAAGCATCCTCATAAAATTCTTTTAATTCTTTTAAATTGTCAGTAAAAATCATCTTAGAAAGTTGAAATTTTCCAGGGATTACTTTAACTATTTTTTCTAAAATTTTTCTTCTTTCTTCCAAACTTTTTTCAAAAAGCATCTCGCCGTTAAGATAAACTATATCGAATAAATTGGCTTGAGCCGGTATTTCTTCAACCATTTTTTCTATATCATACTTTCTGTGAATCCTTTGAGAAAGAACTTGAAAAGGTAGCGGATTGCCAGACTTTCTGTCTATACCTATAACCTCTCCTTCAACTACACATTCCCTTGCCTTTAAACACTCTTTAGCTAATTTAACTATTTCTGGAAATTGTTTAGTAACATCTTCCTGTCTTCTAGTAAAAATCCATATTTGATTATTTTTTTTCTGAATACAAGCTCTCATCCCATCATATTTCCATTCGGCCATCACTTTTCCAAATTCTTTAACCACATCTTCTATACTTTTTGCAGCTAACCCTAACATAACTTGTATAGGTCTTCCAATTTTTATTTTAACCTCTCTTAATCCCACCTCTCCTTTCTCCCTTGCTATTTTTGCAACTTCCCCATAATCAGAAAGAATGTTCCATGCATATTCAACAAGCTTAGCTAATTCTTCTTTTTTCTCTTCTTCTCCTTCAGAGAGAAATGCTTCAACTATAGCGTCTCTAATTATTCCTTCAGCAACACCGACTCTTAATTCTTCTAAAACTGTTCTAACAACATATCTTGCTTCTTTTGGTTGGGAGGATGCTAAAAGCTCAACTATAAGGTTTAATTTTCTTTCTTGTGAACCTGCTCCAGTTTCAAATGCAATTTTCTGTAAATTTTCAAAAACTCTTTCTACAGTAAGTTCCTTTTTAAAAAGAGTAACTTGCTTCCTTTTTTTAATAAGTTCTTCTGCAGTTAATCCTAAGTCCCCTTTATTCTTAAATATTTCCTCAACTTCCTTTTGAGGAATTCCGGTAGATTTAACTATTGCCCTTATTATAAGTTGAGTTGCAACTCCAAGTTCATATTGAGAATAACTTGGAAAAACCTTTCCATTAACTAGTAAAACTACTTTCGGTAATAGCTCCGGAGAGGTCTTTCTAAGCAGTTCTGAAAGAATTTGAGTTTTCTTAATTTTTGAAGATGTTTTTTCCAGTTTTTCATATGTTTCTGCAAGAATTAAATATTTCATACAATCAATTATTTTAATAAAATACTAATTTATAAAAATAAGGAGCGAATAAAAATGAGCAATGAGTGGACATATGGCTTTTGCGAGATTTGCTTGAAAAATTCTCATGAAAAAATTAGAATGAGAAGAGAGAAGATTTTTTCAGGCAACCCAAAGGAGAATCATTTTAAAGAAATGTGGATATGCCCTTTTTGTGGTGCAACAAAAGAATTATAAATTGGGATAAAACTGAAAGAATTATAAAAAACGGGAAGTTTATTTTCTAAAAGCAGAGCTATATAAAAACGAGAATAGGCGAAAGCCCTTGGGTTTTGAAATTTTTTTATCCAACTTTTTGAAGAACCTCCACTGCGAACTTTCAATCTTTCTATTTCGTTTTGAATGGTCATATAAAGTTCTGAGGGTAATTTCATCTTGTACTCTCCAGATTTTTTGAAAACATATAAAACTTCTACCGCAGTAAAATCAATTATTAAGTTTTTACTTTTGAGATAGTTTATATATTTATAGAAAACAGATTCACTAATGTTAAGCTTTTTTATCAATTCTTTTCTTTGTGGAAATTTACCTTTTTTATTTGCATCAACTATTTCATATAAAAGCTTTTTCGAATATTTTGGCATCTCAATTTTTTCTATCTCATCAATTTCTTTGAGATAGCTCAAGATGCTACCATCCTTAATCTTTTTTAACCATTCTATACTTTCTGTTTCCATAAAATAAAATTTGATGCAAAAACTTTAATTCTTTAAACAAAAAGTTTATTAGAGAAGATGAATGTTTTCAAGGCAATAATAGAGAGAAGAAGTATAAGAAAATTTGAAAGAAGAGAAGTAGATGACAAGTTAATAGGTGTACTCCTCTACATGGCAACTATGGCACCTTCTGCGGGCAATATACAAGAATGGAATTTTATAGTAGTTAAAGATGAGGAAATAAAGAAAAGGCTTGCAAAAGCAGCTCTAGACCAGGATTTTATAGCAGAAGCACCTATTGTGATAGTTGTTTGTGCAGATTTGGGAAAAATAAGTTTGAGGTTTGGAAAAAGGGGAGAAATTTTATATTCTGTACAAGACACAGCTCTTGCTGTTCAAAACATTTTACTTTCAGCCCATGCTTTAGGCTTAGGCTCATGTTTTGTCGGAGCTTTTGATGAAGAAAAAGTTAAAAGTATTCTAGAACTTACAGATAATTTAAGACCATTAGCAATACTTCCGATTGGGTATCCTGCTGAGCAGCCAGAAAAACCAAAAAGAATAAATTTTGAAAATTTGACATGGCTCAATAAATATGGAAGAAAACTTGAGCTTGCCTTAGCTGTTCAACCAGGTCAAGTAAAAGTTGATTTTCCAAGACCAATAGGAAATATAATAGAAGATAAAATTAAAAAAGGAGTAAAGAAAAAGAAGGAAAGATTAACATTTGAAGAGTTTTTAAAAAGACTTGCCAAATAATTTAAAATTTAAAAAGAAATATTAAAGAGGTGGAGAAATGAAAAAACTGATATTTTTACTCTTCTTATTTCTTTTCTTACCTTTTCCAGTATTTTCACAAGAAGTTATAGCACCAAGTGATATTACTTGCTATACAGGCGAGACAAAGTATATAGAAATTTTAATAAGAAATAAACAAAGTTTTCAGGATGATTTCTTGATTTCTGTATTTCCTCAAAATTTAGAAGGTGTTAAAATAACACCAGAAAATTACTTTGTTTCTCTTCCACCAAATTCAGAAAAAAGTATAGGAATTTTTTTCTCAGTTCCGTATTGCATAAAAGAATTTTCATCCACATTTTCTATAAATGTTAAATCCATGAGAACAAACTCTATCACTCAAAAATCAGTTTTTTTGAACATAAAAGGAAAGGTTGTTTGTCTAACTGGCTTGATAATAGATAAGAAAGAAGTCAATCCAGAAGAAACAGTTTCTTTAGAGATTTCTTTTACTAATCCTTCAGAAGAGGATTCACCCTCACTTACACTCAAAACTTTTGTAAAAGACTCTTCTGGAAATATAGTAAAAATTTTTGAGGAAAATATAGAAAAAGTTGGTGCAAAGCAAACTAAAAAAGTTTTATACACTTACTATGTTAGAAAATATGATAAACCAGGAACTTATGAAGTAAGTGTTTTTCTTTTAGATAATTTGAATAGAGAAATAGATTCTATTAAAGGCAGTTTTTATGTTAATCCAACATATACAAACATTCCAGAAAAAACAAGTCAGCTAAACATTCTTTCTTCTACTGTAACTATAAAAGTTAAAAATGATGGGAACGCTCCTACTCCTCCATTCTATGTTTCAGAATCTCTACCAGCCTTTGCAAGTTTTTTCTTCCAACCAGAAAAAAAGCCAGATAAGATAGAAACTGTTGGGAATTCGGTAATCTACTATTGGATTGTAGAAACTATAAAACCTGGAGGCGAAATTACAATAACATATAGAATAAGCCTATTGAATGTTTGGTTGCTTTCCTTAGCAATAATATTTTTGGGTTATGTTGGCTATAGATTTGCGTTCACACCAATTGTAGTTAAAAAATCTTCATATGTTGGAAAGCTTGAGCCTGAAAGAGAATTAACAATTTCAATAGAAGTAAAAAATAGAAGCAGGCATACTTTAGAAGATGTAAAAATAAGAGATTTTGTACCTTCTATACTCAAGCTTTCTGAAAAGTTTGACACTATTAAGCCAAAAACAAAAAAAACTAGTGGTGGAATATATTTATTCTGGGATTTTGATTCTCTTAAACCAAGGGAGGAAAGAATTTTAACTTACAGAGTTAGGCCAGCACTTGAGATTGCAGGAGTGCTAAACCTTCCAAAAGCAATTATGAGTTATTTGGATAAGAAAAAGATGAAAAAAGTTTCTATTTCAAAAACAATAAGTCTTAAGTCTACAGGATAAATTTAAAAATTCTTAATCTTATTTTATTATTTAGCCCCAGGTAGCTCAATCTGGCAGAGCAACCGGCTGTAGATAAGTGCAAATGCACTTGTTGGTAGCCATTGCTCAGACACCGGTGGGTTGGGAGTTCAAATCTCCCCCTGGGGACTTAAAAGCAAACTTTTTAAATTCTTAAGATTAATTCTTTTTTGCTAGCGGACCAAATCGGAGGGGAAACACCCGGTTCCATTCCGAACCCGGAAGTTAAGCCCTCCGGAGATCTGGGTTGTACTCTTCCGCAAGGAAGGGGAAATCCAGGACGTCCGCTAGCACTTGCCTCGGTCGTCTAATGGTTAGGATGCAGGTCTGTCACACCTGCGATCCGGGTTCGAATCCCGGCCGAGGCGTTTGAGATTTATAATTTAATATATCAAGAGTTAAAATTCAAAAGTTTTAAAATCAAAAAGTTTAAATATTATTAAAGTAAATGTTTAAGATAATCTTTAAAACTACTGATTAATATGTCAGAGTTTAATATACTTTCACACAAACTTGTCCCCAAGCATGAGATTTTAGATGAAAAAGAAAAGGAAGAATTGCTCAAAAGATATGGAATAACTTTAAGACAATTACCAAGAATTTTATCTTCAGATCCAGTAGCTAGGGCTTTGGATGCGAAACCTGGTGATGTTATAAGAATAAGGAGAAAAAGTCTAACAGCTAGAGAAAGCATCTACTACAGAGTTGTTGTAAGGGGTTGAGATTTTGAATGAAACTTTTTTAACACTGTTTAATGCCTTTGTTAAGGAAAAGGGTTTGGTAGCCTATCAAATAGATTCTTACAACGATTTTATTAACAGAAGAATACCAAAAGTTTTAAAAGATATAGGTGTGATAAAGCCTGATGTCCCTGAATTGGGTGATTTTAAAATAAAGTTAGGAGAGTTTAGAATAACCCATCCTTCTGTAAAGGAGGCAGATGGTTCAGTTAGAGATATTCTTCCAATGGAAGCAAGAATTAGAAATTTAACTTATGCTGCTCCAATGTATGTTGAGATGACGCCAATTCTAAATAATATAGAAAGTGAGACAACTACAGTTAATTTTGGTGATTTGCCTGTAATGGTAAAATCTAGCATTTGTCCTCTTTCAAATATGAGTAGAAATGAATTAATAGAGGCTGGTGAAGACCCAGATGATCCAGGAGGATATTTTATAATTAACGGAACTGAAAGAATTTTGGTCTTGGTTGAGGAAATTGCTCCAAACAGAATAATAACGGCAAAAGTCGATACTCAAAATATAACAGAAATCGCAAGGATTCATTCGGAAAAAGAAGGCTATGTTCAAAGGCATCTCATAGAAAGGAGAAGAGATGGTATAGTCACGATAAGTTTTGCAAATGTTACGAGGTTACCTATTTCAATTATACTTAAAGCCTTAGGTTTAGAATCTGATAAGGATATAATAATATCAATTTCTCTAGACCAAGAAATCCAGGAAGAGTTTTATGTTAATTTATATGAAACCGAAGTTTCAACCCAGGAAGAGGCTCTAGAAGAAATAGGAAAATATCTTAAAATACCACAGAAAGAGCAAAGAATAGGTAGAGCAAAAAGACTTATAGATAGATATCTCTTACCACATTTGGGTCAAAAACCAGAAAATAGACTTGAAAAAGCCATGTTTTTATGCAAGGCTATTTCAAAAATTTTAAGATTACACTTAGGTAAAATAGAAGAAGATGATTTAGATCATTATTCAAATAAAAGGTTGAGACTTGCAGGCGACCTACTTGAAATTCTTTTAAGATCTATACTTCTCGGCAAATGGGGTCTCATAACAAGGATAACTTATAATTATCAAAAACTAACAAAGAGAGGTAGATTGCCTCCTCTTCAAGCAATAGTTGAATCAAATGTTTTAACTAATCAAATAGTTTCTGCCTTAGCCATAGGCTCATGGGTTGGAGGAAGGACCGGAGTAAGTCAAAGATTGGAAAGAGGCAGCTATACGAAAACAATTTCTCACATGAGAAATGTTCTATCTCCATTAACATCTACTCAAGAGCATTTTGAAGCAAGAGAATTACATCCAACACATTTTGGAAAATTATGCACGAGCGAAACACCCGAAGGGGCAACTATAGGTTTAAGAAAATATCTTGCAATTCTTGCTCAAGTTACAAGAGGTGTGGATGAAAAAGAAGGAAAGATTTTGGAAAATTTGGTGAGTAAAAAATGACAGATATATTTTTAGATGGAAAATTTATTGGAACAACAGAAAATCCAGAGGAATTTGTTAATGAGATAAGGGAAAAGAGAAGGAGAGGGATTATTTCTTATCAAGTAAACATTGCTTATCATCCTCATTTAGATGAAATTAAAATTCTTTCTGATTCTGGAAGAATAAGGAGGCCTCTGATTGTAGTTAAAAATAGAAAATCTATGCTTACAAAAGATCTTTTAGAAAAACTGAAAAAAGGAGAGATAAAATGGGATGATTTAGTTAAGAATGGAATAATAGAATATCTTGATGCTGAGGAAGAGGAGAATGCTTTAATTGCTTTAAAGGAAGATGAACTAACAGAAGAACATACTCACTTAGAATTGGATCCTTCAGTTATTCTTGGCTTTTCTGCATCTTTCATTCCATATCCAGAGTTTGATAGGGGTGATAGAGTTAATTATGGAGCAAAGATGATAGGTCAATCAATAGGTCTTTTCATTTCAAATTATTTGGGTAGGACTGACACAAAGTCAAATGTTTTGATTTATCCTCAAATACCATTAATTCAAACTTATTCTCACAGAGTAATAAATTATGGAAAGCATCCCTCTGGTTCAAATATAATAATTGCTCTAGCATGTTTCGAAGGATATAATATGGAGGATGCGATAGTAATAAATGCAAGCTCGATTCAAAGAGGTCTTTTCTGGTCTTTTATGTTTAGAACATATGAAGCAGAGCAAAAAAGATATATGGGTGGACAGGAAGATGTTATAGGAATTCCTCAGCCTGGGGTTAGAGGATATGCTGGTGAGGAGGCTTACAAGCATTTGCCTGAAGATGGCATAGCAAACCCAGAAACTATTGTGAACTCTGATGATATTCTTATAGGAAGGATATCACCCTTAAGATTTCTTGGAACAATGGATCAGTTTATAACAGGAATAGAAAATATAAGAGAAACTTCTGTTAGATTAAGACATGGAGATAGTGGGATTGTTGATAGAGTTTTTGTAACAGAAACGATAGAGGGGACTAAGCTTGTGAAAGTTGTGGTTAGAGATCTAAAAATTCCTGAGATAGGTGATAAGTTTGCAAGCAGACATGGACAAAAGGGTGTTATTGGTTTAATTGTTCCTCAAGAAGAAATGCCTTTTACAGAAGATGGCATAGTTCCAGATATAATTTTTAATCCACACAGCATTCCTTCAAGAATGACTATGGGACAGTTACTTGAAATTCTTTCAGGAAAGGTTGCTGCAATCAAGGGTGAACAAATAATTTCACCTGCTTTCAATCCGTTTAATGAAAAAGATATTAGGAGTTTGTTAGAGCAGTATGGTTTTAAAAATGATGGCAAGGAAATAATGTATGACGGAAAGACAGGAAAGAAATTCGAGGCTGAAATTTTTATAGGAAGTTGCTTCTACCAAAAGCTAGACCATTTAGTTTCAAACAAGATTCATGCAAGATCTAGAGGTCCTGTTACTTTACTAACAAAACAACCAACTGAAGGAAGAAGTAAGGAAGGTGGTTTGAGACTTGGAGAAATGGAAAAAGATTGCTTAATTGCTCATGGTGCTGCTCTTGTATTAAAAGAAAGATTTGATTCGGATAAAACACCTGTACCAATATGCACGAATTGTGGTATGGTTGCTATTGTTGATAATGTAAAGAATAAGAAGCATTGTCCAGTTTGTGGTGATTCAAAAATAGTTGAGGTTGAAATGAGTTATGCTTTCAAGCTTATGTTGGATGAGTTAAAAAGTATGTTAATTTATCCAAAAATACATGTGAGGGAGGAATGATGATAGAAAAAATAAGTTTTGGTTTTTTAAGCCCTGAATTTATAAGAAAAATGGCAGTGGCGAAAATAACAAAAACTGAGCTTTATGATGAAGAAGGCTATCCAATAGAAGGAGGTTTGATGGACCCAAGACTTGGTGTTGTCGACCCAGGGGTAAGGTGTAGAACTTGTGGTGGAAAAATTGGTGAATGTCAAGGCCACTTTGGTATATTAGAACTCACAAAACCTGTAATCCATGTCCATTATGCAAAATTTATCTTAGCTTTATTGAAATGTACTTGCAGAAAATGTGGGAGAATTTTGATAAGTGATGAGGAAATTCAAAAGTTGAAGGAGAAGAAAGTTAAAGTTAAGGAGATAGTTAAATATATTAAAAAGAAATGTCCACACTGCAAGACGGAGCAGAAAAAGCTAAGGTTCATTAAACCATATACCTTTCTTGAGGACGGAAAGAGCTTGAATCCTGTAGAAATTAGAGAAAGGCTTGAAAAGATAAGCGATGAGGATTTTGAGTTTTTGGGTTTCAAGGGAATGAGACCTGAATGGACTGTTTTATCTTTATTGCCAATACCTCCTGTAACTGTAAGACCTTCGATAACATTGGAAACAGGAGAAAGAAGTGAGGATGATTTAACTCATAAGCTTGTCGATATTGTTAGGATAAATGAAAGGTTAAGAGAAAATATTGATTTGGGGGCACCTGATTTTATAATAGAAGATTTGTGGGAACTTCTCCAATACCATGTTTCAACTTACTTTGATAATGAAATATCAGGAGTTCCTCCAGCAAGACATAGATCTGGTAGAATTTTAAAGACACTTTCACAAAGACTTAAAACAAAGGAAGGGAGGTTTAGAGGAAACCTTGCAGGGAAAAGAGTTAATTTTTCAGCAAGGAGTGTTATAAGTCCTGATCCATTTTTAGATGTGGACGAAGTAGGGGTCCCAGAGGTAATTGCTAAGGAGCTAACAATTCCTGTAAGAGCAAATGAAAGAAATTTAGAAGAGATAAGAAGATTGATTTTAAATGGTCCGCTAATATGGCCGGGTGCGAATTATGTGATAAAACCTGATGGAAGAAGGAAAAAGTTATTAGAAGAAAACAAGGAAGAAATTGCAAAAGAATTAACTCCAGGGTATATAGTTGAAAGACATTTGCAAAATGGTGATATTGCTTTATTCAACAGGCAACCCAGTTTACATAGGATGAGTATAATGGCTCATAGAATTAAGGTAATGCCATTTAAGACTTTCAGGTTGAATTTGTGTGTTTGTCCACCTTACAATGCAGATTTTGATGGAGATGAAATGAACTTGCATATACCACAAACAGAGGAAGCACAAGTTGAATCAAAAGAATTGATGATCGTCCCTAAGCATATGAGAAGTCCAAGATTTTCTGGTCCTATAATAGGTGCTTGGAGAGATTTTATTTCAGGTTTATATTTGCTTACAAAGAGCGAGAAAAAACTTAAAAGGGAAGAATTTGTTCAATTGATAAGGTCTGTTAGTGATGAAATAGAAATTCCTGAAAAAGAGACCATGAGTGGAAAAGAAGTTTTCAGTCTATTCCTTCCAAAAGATTTTTCAATTCAGTATAGATCAAAAGCTGGAGAAAATGTTGTAATAAAAGATGGTAAGTTAGTAGAAGGGATTATAGATTCAGCTGGTGTGGGAGCAGAAAATGGAAAAATAATAGATAAAATAGAAAAAGAATATGGATCAGAATTTGCAAAGAAATTTTTATTTAACATTTCTAGACTTTCTATGAATTTTTTGATGATGAATGGATTTTCTGTAAGTGTTTCGGATCATGATTTGCCGGAAGATGCTAAGGAAAAGATAAATGAAATAGTGGAAAGAGCAAGAAAAGATGTTAACATGCTCATACAATCTTATGAGAAAGGTGAACTTGAAGTTTTGATAGGAAGGACTCCTAAGGAAACACTAGAGAGTTTAATAAAAAGAAGACTTAACAGATGTTTGAATGAGGTTGAAGAGATAGTTGAGAAATTTGCCAAAGAAAATTTCACAATAATAATGGCGAAGAGTGGAGCAAGGGGAAGCTTAGTTAACTTCGTTCAAACTTCTGCTTTGATTGGACAAGAAACTGTTTTAGGCGAAAGGGTTGAAAAAGGATATTATGAAAGAACATTCCCACATTTCAAAAAAGGTAATATAAGCTTGGAGGCAAAAGGTTTTGTTGCAAGAAGCTTTAAAGATGGTTTAACACCATTCGAATTTTTCTTCGATGCTATGAATTCAAGAGAATCTTTAATGGATAAGAGCTTAAAGACAAGACATTCTGGTTATATGGAAAGAAGGTTGGTTGGAGCCCTACAAGATTTAAAGGTAGAGTACGATGGTACAGTAAGAGATAGTGCAAAGAGAATAATTCAGTTTTCTCCTGGTGAGGATGGTTTAGACCCTTCTAAGATAGAAGTTGGTGGTTTGAATGTCAGAAGAATTGCACAAAGACTATTTGGATGAGATCGAACTACCTGAAGTGATAAAGAAGGAGATTGAGGAAGTAAGCAGAGAGATGAAGCTTAAAAAGGAAGATGTTAAAAAACTAGAGGAAGAGGTTAAAAAATTATATCTTTCATGCAGGTTTGAGCCAGGGGAAGCTGTTGGAATAATTTCTGCTCAAAGCATTTCTGAACCTGCCACGCAAATGACAATGCGTACATATCACTTTGCAGGTTCTGCAGGAATAAAAATAACTTATGGGCTACCAAGACTTATAGAAATATTCGATGCAAAGAAACAAGTAGAAACGCCATCTATGACGCTATTTCTAAAAAAAGAGTTTAACAATATGGATGTAGCAAAAAAGGTTGCCGAATCAATAGTCGAGCAAAGCATAGAGAATTTGGTAAAGGAAATTTCTATAAATTTAAATGAGAATACGATAGAGATTGAGCCAAGGGATTTAAGACAAATATCAAGAATAGAGAAAAGGATAAAGGAAAATATAAAGGATGTTAAAGTAAAGATAAGAAAAAAATCTATAATAGTAGAACCGAAAAATAAAGCAACTTTTAAAGATATTCAAAAGTTAAAGATAAAGCTTTTACAGCTTCATGTTGATGGTATAAAAGATATAAAAAATGCTGTTGTTAGAAGGGAAGGCGATGAATGGATAATAACTACAATAGGTTCTAACTTAAAAGAAATTTTTAACATTAAGGAAGTAGATGGGTCAAGAAGTTTTACAAATGATATATATGAAACAGCAAAAATTCTTGGAATAGAGGCAGCAAGGAACTTGATAATTGAAGAAGCTTTAAAAACTATGCAAGAGCAAGGTTTGGATGTTGATGTAAGACATATCATGCTTGTAGCTGATATAATGACTTTAACTGGGGAGCTTAGACCCATAGGAAGATATGGGGTAGCAGGTTCAAAAGCATCCATTCTCTCAAGAGCAGCATTCGAAGAAACTATTAAGCATTTAGTAAGAGCTTCTTTAAAAAATGAAACAGACGAATTCCTAGGAATTTTTGAAAATGTAATGGTGGGACAAGTGGTTCCATGTGGGACAGGAATGTTTGAAGTTGTTGCAAAATTTGAGGAGGAAGCTTCTTCTTAAATTATTTAAAATTTAATTTTCAAGTGATTTTTATGGATTTGATAAAGGAGATTCAGATGGCTTTAAAAGAGAATAGAGTAATAATAGGATATAGAGAGTCAATAGATTTTATTAAATCAAATAAACCAAAATTGGTTGTAATGGCAAAAAACGTTCCAGAGAATATGAGAAAGGAGATAGAGCATAATGCCAAGATTTTTGATTTAGAAGTAATTGTCTTTGAAGGGAGCAGCAAAGAACTTGGTGTTATTTGTGGAAAACCATTCCCAATTTCAACTCTGGTAATTAAAGGATAGGTATGGTAGTTACATTTGACACAGAGACAATACGAATAATAGCACTTTTTGAAAATCTTACAAATACAACTGTAAAAGATTGTTTGATAGATTATGATACTAACACCGTTTATTTTGTAGTTGATGAAGGAAAGATGGGAATTGCTATAGGAAAGAATGGAAGTAGTATAAAAAATGCAGAAAAGATAATAGGTAGAAATATTAAAGTCTTTGAGTTTTCAAAAAATTTAAGCACTTTTGTAAAAAATTTGATTCAAAAAGCCGAGGAAGTTAGAATAAAAGGGGAAAATGATAAGGTTATAGTTGAGGTAAGAGTAGAAAAGAAGTTCAAATCTATGATAATAGGAAGGGAGGGAAAAAGATTAAAGATATTCAAAGAAATACTTGAAAGAAATCATAAGGTTAATGATTTAATAATAAGGTGAAAATATGGCAGGAGAGTTTGCAGCAAGAAAATTGAAAAAAAGGAGAAAAAAGTTTAGATGGAAAAAGGTTGATTATAAGAGAAGAATGCTTCAATTATGGAAGAAGGACCCATTAGAAGGAGCTCCGCAAGCAAGAGGAATAGTTATAGATAAAAGGTTTGTTGAGCAAAGAAAGCCAGCTTCAGGTTTAATAAAAGCTGTGAGAGTTCAATTGCTCAAAAACAACGCTCAAGTTACTGCCCATGTTCCTGGAGAGGGTGCTTTAGATATAATAAATGAGCATGATGAAGTCACAATAGAATCTATAGGAGGTTCGCAAGGTGGACCAAAAGGGAGTATGTGGGGTATTAAGTATAAAGTTGTTGCTGTTAATGGCGTGGCTTTGAGTGAAATTCTTTCTGGAAAAAAGCAAAAACCAACAAGATGATTTAGATGAAATTAAAAATAGCTAAAGAATTTTTGAAAGCTGATTGGAAGAAGGTTGTAATTTTCCTCCCTCTCTTTTTAATTGTTATCATATTTTCTTATCTTTTATCATGTTTCATAATTTGGATTTATAATAAGGCGAAAAAATGATAGAAATGAAAATTTTTGGAAAATGGGATACGAAAGGAATTGAAGTAAAAGATCCTGGGTTAGTTAGATATATAAATTTAGAACCCAGAATTTTACCAAGGTCTGAAGGAAGGTATGCTAAGCAACAATTTTACAAATCTAAGATGAATATTGTTGAAAGATTAATGAATAAACTTATGGTTCCTGGGCATAGAGGAAGAAAGCATGTTATTAGCTCAGGAAGATGTGTTGGTAAAACTTCTATTCAATATAAAATTGTTAGAAAAGCTTTTGAGAAGATAGAGGAAATAACAAAGAAAAATCCTATTGAAGTTTTAGTAAGAGCAATAGAAAATGCTGCTTTGAGAGAAGAGATAACTTCTTATCAGCTTGGAGGTATAATTGTTAGAAGAGCTGTTGTTACGAGTCCACAAAGGAGAGTTGATATAGCTATTAAAAATATAGTTCAAGCTGCTTACAGGAAGGCTTTTGGAAAAAAGGAAAATATAGTTGATGCTTTGGTTGATGAAATAATTGCCGCTTATAATAATGATGCTTCTAAAAGTGAGGCTATAAGGGAAAAGGAAAGAATAGAAAGGGAAGCAGAAGGGGCAAGGTAAATTAAAGATTTAAAAATTAATTTTAAATCTTTAATTTGTGGATAAAAATGACTGTTTTATGGGAAAACTTAAAATCAGAATTAAAAAATTTATCGGGATTTAAAAACGCAACTATCAATTAGAGAAGCTAAATTTAAACTTTAAGTAAAAAAAGATTTTACTTAAATTACTATTTGTATATGAAAAAGGTTTATAATAAAAAATCTATATATGAAAAATGGGACATTTTAAATTCAAGGGAATGGTATTTATAAAGTTTGGTATATAAATCCTAATTTAACATAAAGCAAGGAGGTGAATAATTGCCAAAGGAAGAAATGAAGGAAAGGATCATAGAAGTAATGAAAGACGTAAGAAGAATCAGAAATGTTGCTACTTCCAGTCATGTACACCATGGGAAAACAGCACTCACTGATAATTTGATGGCAGGAGCTCGTATGCTCGCTGAAGAAATGGCAGGCAAAGTAATGTACACCTGGTTTGATGAACAAGAAAGAAGAAGACAATTAACAATCTATGGGGCAAATGTTTCTATGGTACACGAATATGGGGGAGAAGACTATTTAATAAATCTTGTCGATATCAATTGGGTAGTTCCCAATTGACGATTAACCCCTGGCCATGTCGATAGGCTTTAGTCCCGACAATTTGGCGGTGACGTAACCAGAGCTATGCGTGCTGTTGATGGTACAATAGTTTTAGTTTGTGCAGTAGAGGGAATAATGCCACAAACAGAAACAGTTTTCAGACAAGCTTTAAGAGAATATGTTAAGCCAGTTTTATTCATAAACAAGACTGACAGGCTAATAAAAGAGTTAAAACTATCACCAGAAGATATGCAAAGAAGATTTGAAGAAATTATTAAAGACGTAAATATTTTAATTCAAAAGTATGCCCCTGCTGAATTTAAGGATAAATGGTTAGTGAGCGTTGCAGACGGTAGCGTGGCCTTTGGCTCAGCAACAAAAAGATGGGCAATTTCTATTCCGTACATGAAAAAAACTGGAATAACCTTTAAAGATATTATAGAGTTAACCCTTCAAGGAAAGGAAGATGAGTTAGCAAAAAAGGCTCCTTTGCATCAAGTTATTTTAGATATGATAATAAAGCACTTACCCAATCCTTTAGAGGCTCAAAAGTATAGGCTACAAAAAATTTGGAAAGGTAATTTAGAATCAGAAATAGGAAAACAAATGATGGTTTGTGACCCAAATGGAAGACTTGCAGCTATAGTTACAAAAGTTGTTCCTGACCCTCATGTAGGTTTTGTAGCTACAACTAGAATTTTTTCTGGAAAAATTTTTAAAGGAAAGGATGTTTATTTAATTGGCTGTAGAAAAAGGGAAAAGATCCAGCAGGTTGCTGTTTACAAAGGGATTTTAAGAATTCCTGTTGAAGAAGTTACTGCAGGAAATATTGCAGCCATAGTTGGAATTCCAGAAGCTTTTACAGGAGAAACGATTTGTGAGCCAGATAACATAATAGAGCCTTTTGAAGAAATAAAGCATTTGTTCGAGCCAGTGGTAACAAAATCAATAGAACCAAAGAATTCTATGGAATTACCTAAGCTTGTTGAAGCTCTTAAAAAAATTGGTAAGGAAGATGCAGTTTTGCAAGTTAAGATAAATCAGGAAACAGGTGAATATCTTGTTTCAGGTTTGGGTGAGCTTCATTTAGAAGCAAAGGTTGAGAATAAGCTGAAAGAGATGGGAATAGATGTTATAATGAGCAAGCCCATTGTCGTTTACAGGGAAACAATATTTGAGAAATCACCAACAGTAGAAGGAAAAAGTCCAAATAAGCACAATAAGTTTTATATTTCTGTTGAGCCCTTGGAGGAAGGTGTTTACAAAGCTATGGTTGAAGGCGAAATTCCAAGCTCAACTGTAGTAAGGGGAAGGGACTTAGAACTTTTCAAGAAGCTTTCTAAACATGGTATGGAATATGATGAAGCTAAAAATGTTGCTGTTATTCATAATAAAAGTGTTTTCATAGATTTGACTAAGGGTATACAATTCATGAATGAAGTAATAGAAATGGTTAGGGATGCTTTCATGGAAGTTATGGAAGATGGACCATTAGCAAGAGAACCTTGTATGAAAGTTAAGGTTAAGCTTGTTGATGCAGAGCTACATGAAGATCCTGTCCATAGAGGTCCAGGCCAAATAATGCCTGCAGTAAGATATGCAATAAGGCAGGCAATGCTTAGAGCAAATGCCACTCTTTTGGAGCCAAAACAAATAATTAGAGTAGATGTCCCAACCGAACTTATGGGTGAAGTTATAAGGGAAGTTGAAAATAGAAGAGGACAAATTCTTGAAATCAAAGAGGAAAGAGGAGCGAGTATGATTCATGCAAAAATACCAGTATCAAACATTTTTGGTTTTGATACTAGCTTAAAATCAGCAACTTCTGGAAGAGGATTTTATAGCTTAATAGAAACTGTTTTTGAAAAAATACCTGAAGAGCTTAAAGAAGAAACTATAAAAAGTATAAGGAAGAGAAAAGGCTTACCTGAAGAGATACCAAGACCTGAATAGATAAAAAATATTCTTGACGCTAAAAATAAAAGTTTAATTTTATTATTAATTTTTTATGGCCCAAACTTATCAAAAGCAAAAGTCATTTGCTGGTTCTGATGTTACTTGGGAAGAAATGATTAGAATTACAACACGGTCTAAGGAAGAGAAAATATATAGAGCATTTGGCCATTTTTATCCTGATTTTTATGAGTTTTATAAGTCTGAATTTCCTAATTCTTATCCCAATCCAAGAGTAAGAATGTCTAAAAAAGTAAGGAGATTTTTTGAATTGTCCAGGCCAAAACCGATAAAAATACCATTAGATGATGTAAAGAGAAAGGTAGAGGAAAATTTGGAATTAGATTTATATGAGGTAAAAAGGTTTCTTGGTAAAAGGCTGAGAATTAAAATGAAGGAAAAAGAAATGCCTTATATTGATTTATATCCAAACAGAAAAGTTATAGTCATTTACAAGGCAGAAATTTTAAAAGATGAGAATGTGTTGGTTTTTATGCCACTTATAGCAAATAGTGCTGGATCTGGTTTCTCAAGAGATTGCCCGGAAAAAATTCTTGAAAGAAAAATTTTGAAAAATTTGGGCTTAGAAGATGTTAAAATAAATTTTCCTGAGAAAATAAGAGTAGAGCATTTGATTGCTTATGATGGATACCCAAATAGAGAGAAAAAAGATTCTAAAGGTTATCCTTTATGGAGACTCTATGAAATTCCAGTAGCAAGAGTTTCTTTCATTTCAGAATTTTCTATTTCCAAATAAAAACAAACTTTTTATTTACTTTTTCTTAAATATTAATAGTGGAAAAATGGTAAGAGAAACTGAAGAAGAATATGAATTAGTTCCACTCTCTCCTATAAGGAGACTTGAAAAAAGACTTGAAAAATTAGAATCAACAACAGGAGTTGATGCAAGGGAATTCTTGAGAGAAATAGTCGATATTATCAGGATGAATCAGCAACTTGTTGATGAATTGGCAAAAGCAAATGATGCCTTGAGAATAGAAATCTCTAAGCTTCCTGGAAGGTTGGAGGAACTTATTTCAAATTTGAATGAATTACTTTCTTACATAAAAGCTTCTGCTACAGAAGCAGCCATTCCAAGTGAAGCCTTTAAGCCCTTGGTTGAAAAGCTAGATCAGCTAATAGAAGGGAATAAGAAGTTAGTAGAAAGCAATAGTGAAGTTATTTCTGTATTAGAAGAGATAAAAGAAAAGTTTAAGAAGCCTTCTTTACCACCAGCACCCATTTCAATGCCAAAAGCTTTGCCATCAAAGCCACTACTACCAAAACCTTTAGAGAAAAAACCAATTGAAGTATGATGGAGATGAAAAAAGCTCAAGTTGATATAATTTCTGCTATAATAATTGTTATTATTGCTCTAACTCTTTTTTCAGCCGCATATTTTTGGGGTATGCCATTAATACAAAAAAGACAAGACACTGCTTTGGTGGAAAGGGCTTTCAAATATTTTGATCCAAAAAACCCGAATTCTATAGGAAGGAGGATAGAATATGTTGCAAATTTTGGTGGGGAGCAGACTTTTTCCATAGATTTGGATGGAATATGGATTTTAAAACAATTTAACGATGTAAGTGAAGAAAACAATTCTTTATTATTTACCATTTCATCAAAAATTTCTAATGTTGCACCGAATTTTGGCTGGGTCCCTTTTTCCTCAAATATACAAGAAATTGGCAAGCTTGGATTAGATGACCCATCAGTAGTTTTTGAAAGAGCTGATTCTTCTGGTGGAAGATATGATATAACTTTAAGAGTTTGGTTCAGAG
>JAVZIY010000004.1:0-19335 GCA_038998005.1 Candidatus Aenigmatarchaeota archaeon | reverse complement strand
GAATTACTTCTTCAAATTCTTTAGGTGGACCTATAGAAATAGACATAGTTCCTTACCAAACGCAATTAATTGCTTATGAAGGCGATATGCTATCTTTTAAATTCGCTGTTATAATCTCGAACAAGGGAAGAGGAAAATCATGCTCTGATTATTTTTCTCTTAATTGTAGCGATGAAAAAGTAAATAAAGTTTTGTTTTCATTTAAAAAAGAAACTTCTAATATAGAAATAACTTGTGAAAAAAACAAAGAAATTAATTTAATTAAATCTGGAAGTTATGCCCATTTTGATTGTATAGGTAATTTAACTGATGTGAAAGAGGTTTCAACACAAATAGTAGAATTTTTAGTAAATTACACTTACATAGAAACTTTAAGTTCTCCTTCCATAGCTGTTGAGCCTATCATACTTTAATTGATTTATATTTTAAATTCAAAATAATTTTTATGAGAAAATTATCTATTTTACTTTTAATTCCATTGATTTTACTTTCAGGTTGTACAACACAACTTCCAGGTCTTCCAACAGGTGCTAAAGGTGGAGATATTACTGTAAGTTTAAGTGTTGATTCAACAGAAATTCCTGCAGGAAATCCTTTGGGCTTAAGTATTTCAATAGAAAACAAGGCCTTAATGCCTATGGAAAATGTTAATATAAGTATAACAGAACCAGAAGACTGGAGTAAAACTTCAGGACCAAATACTTTTCCTTCTATTCAAAGAGATGGCATGTGGGAAGGTGTTTGGTTATATACAGCGCCAAGCTCAGTCATGGTTGACACACCTTACAAGTTCTACGCAAAAATAACTTTTAGTATGAACACTAGTAGAGGTGTTTCGGTATCTCTTGTCTCATATGATTATTATAAAAGAACTGGTGAAAAATCTAAAGTTTCTACACAAACTCCAGATACAGGCGGTCCGATAGGAATAGAATTTGGCCAACTTGGACAAATGAGTTATATGTATTATGGCCAAGGAGCAATAATTCCATTAAAAGTTATAATTTCTAACAGAGGATCAGGAAAAGCTTATACTGGTAATACACCAAATTCAACTAATTTGAATAAAGTTAATTTCTATTATTCTGGAGATTACTTGAATTGCACGGTAGGTGAAGATAATACTATATATTTAATGAAAGAAGGTTCTGTAGCAACAGTAATGTGTAATATAAATATTCCATCCGGCCAGGTGACAGATGTTAAAATGATCTCAGCTTCGGTTACAGTAAAGTACAATTATGTTTATGACCTAATTTCCCCTACGATTACAGTTAAGTCAGTAACTTATTAGTACAATTTGAAATTTCTTCTATTTTCAAGTGGGCCTGCCAGGAATTGAACCTGGTTCTCCACCGTTCTTAGTAGTTTGTGAGGGTGGCATCCTACCATTAGACTACAGGCCCTTCTAAATTTAACTATTCTTGGTGATATTTAAAATAGAGTTAAAAGTTGTTTTCTAGGAAGGAAAGCTATTTATCTACTCTCTTGCAAGTCCAAAATTTATTGAAATGATAAATCGTTAAGAGAATGAGCAAATGATTCAAGAAATAATATTAAAAGCAATTAATGGCGGGATTTCTGTACTTCTCGATTACTGGAAAGCAAATGTTTTAAACTTAAAAAAATCCAATTTTGGAGCAATAAGTAAGATTGTTTACCATAAGTTATTTAAGGTGAAAAAGTAATTATAGGGTATGGGAGACATAAAAGTTATAGTTGAAGACGATCTTCTTAAAAAATTCAAAGAAGAGGCTATGAAGAAATTTGGTTATACGAGAGGCTCTTTAAGTATAGCTGCCAGAGAAGCTTTTAAGAAATGGCTTGAAACCGAAAAAGGAGAAGAAAAAACTAAAGAATTTTCTAAATTGATAGAAGAAGTTGCGGGTATATGGAAGGGGGAAGAGAGCTATAGGTATGTGAGAAAAATAAGAAAAGAATCCGAAAAAAGATTAAAAAGGTTAAAAGTATGAAAATTCTTGTTGATACAGATATAATAATTGATGTTTTGAGAAATTTTAGAAAAACTATAGAAATTCTTAAAGATTTAAGTAGGAAAAATGAGTTATTTATTTCTGGAATAACAGAGTCTGAAATTTTTTCTGGGAAAGATTTGGAAGAAAAAAAGAAGAGGGAGAAGGTAAAAAACTTTTTATCCAGTTTTAAAAAAATTAATCCTGATAATGAAATCTTTCAGACTGCTGGAGAATTCAGAAGGAAATATCAAATTTTGCTTTTAGATAGCATAATAGCAGCTACTGCTTATAAGATGGAGGCATTCTTATTAACTAAAAACATAAAAGATTTTAAAAGAGTGGATGAGGTTAAGCTTTATCCGCTTTAGAAAAAATCTTTAAGTTACCAAGAAAACAATAATGTTTTTTACTTGGCTCTATTCAAATTTTATGAATTTTAAAATTTCTAAATTCTTTTCTCAAAAGAGTTTTATTGAACCAAAAATGAATCAATCCTTTTTCTCTTCCATCTAAAGGAACATAAGTTCTTGGAGCAATAATTTTTATTTTCCAGATTTTATTTTTTGGCATTTCTTAATCTATTCTTTTAGAATATAAGGTTTTAAATATTTGAATATATGTATATTTAAATGAAATATATGTTTCAATTAAATGAAATATTTGGAAAAAAAGTTCCCATGAAAATATTTATCTTTTTTTCAGAAAATCCTAGTTTAGAATTTAGTGAGACAGAAGTAAGAAAAAAGTTAAAGCTTTCAAGAGGCAGCACAAATAAATGGCTAAATTTACTCTTGAAATACAAAATTCTCACCATGCAAGTGAAGGGAAGGATGAACTTATATAAGCTTAATATAGAATCACCACTGGTAAAGCAACTTAGGATTCTATTTAATATTTCCAAAATTTTTCCTTTACTCGATGGAGTTAAAAATGTGCAAATTTATTTATACGGAAGTGTAGCAAGGGGTGAAGATTTGGAGGATAGCGATATAGATCTATTAATCATAGGAAAAAAATCAGAGGAAATTCTTACAGCAATTAGAAAAATTGAAAACAATTTAGGAAAAAGAGTGAAGGCAAGTTTTTACAACGAGGTTGAGTGGAGCCAAATAGCGAGAAAGGATCCAGCTTTTTATGAAAGAGTAGAAAAGGATAAAATAAGGTTAATTTAAATGGAGATAAAAGAGCTTTTAAAGAAAGGATACTTGAGTAAAATTCCTGTTTGTAAAGAACTTATTGAAAAAGAATTAAAAGAAGCAAAGTATGATTTAGAAAGGGCAAAAGTAGCCATAGAGCAGAATGATTTTAAATGGGCTATTATCAAGTCCTATTATGCGATGTTTCATTCAGCCAGAGCGCTACTTTTTTCTATGGGATTAAAAGAAAGAAGACATTTTGCTGTTGCCATTTTTCTAGAAAAATTAAGCAAAGACGGGAAGTTAGAGTCAAGATATGTGGATGATTTTCGTGCAGCTATGGCATGTAGGGAAGATGCTGATTATCGCTATGTTTATTCGATAGACACAGCTAACTATATAATTGAATTGGCAGAAGAGTTTTTAAGTAGGATAAAGAAGTTGATCAAATAGCAAAAATTGATAAATTTAAGTTAGAATTCCTTTAAGTTTTTCTGAACATGAAATTTTTCTTTTTTTAACTTGAAATTTTCATCAAATACAACCTTTCCATAAACCCCATCATACCCACTTATATACTTCACTTTTCCTTCTCTTACTTTTATTATCGCATCAGCAATTTTTTCATTCGTAACTTTAAGCAATTCCTCTCTAGAAGCATTAAGCAAAACATTCAGCTCATTTCCAAAAATTTTTATCAGCTTATCATGTTCCTCTAAAACTTTTTTTGAATAAAGCTCTCCTGAACCCCAAGCAAAAGAAATTATTTCATACAAAGGCAACAAAGTTTTAAAAGGAATGGCATCTTTTGGAACAAAACCTTCTGGTCTATCAGCCAATTCTTCAACTCTATGCAACACTCCTATAGTTAATTTTCTTTTGCATTTTGGGCAAATGTTATTTAGTTTAATTGAATCCTTTGGATGTAGAGATATTTCGCACTGACGATGGCCATCCCAATGATACTTTCCATAGCTTGGGTCAACTTCGATTGTATACAAAAATCTTTTATTGTCCTTTTTCTTTATTGCGTCAAAAATTTCCCAATAAGTATTTTTTTCTAAATTAAAAACATTTGCTTCTCTTCCCAATCGCCAAGGATGCGGCGAATGACTATCGCTATTAGAAAGTAAGGTAAATTTATCTAAAGAAGATAATCTCCAATTCATATCTGGAGTGCTACTTAAGCCCGTTTCTAAAGAAAAAATATATTTAGTTTTATCCTGATAGCATTCTTCCATAGAATTAAAACCAGACTTGCTTCCAAGGACAGAACGCCAAGGTGTCCAGGCATGACTACTTGTTATAATTATATCTTTTGAAATATTCATTAGGATTTCAACAAATTCTGGTGCTGAAATATTAAGGTTTGGTCTCCCATCTATTTTTAAATTTCCATACCTCGATAAAGCTTCATTTATCTGATCTACAATTTCAAAAGAGTGTGCATGGAGTATATGATGAATGTTTTTAATTTTATTTTCAAACTCAAAAACTGTACCCACTTCTGCTGTAAGCATAAAAAATACATCATTATACTTAAACAAACCAGAATTTTCTACAGGTTTTAATTTTTTCTTTAGTTCATTTAGCCAACTTGGATGCGTGAAATCAGAGCTACCAACTAAATTTAATCCCTTAATTTTTGCTCCTTTGCTTATTCCTTCTAAATCCATTTGTTTGCTAGTAGCACGAGAATATTTTGAATGAAGATGGAAATCAGCAATTATTAACATTTTCTCTTATAAATAATCTTAATTTTATATTCTTTTTCTAACTTTCCAATGGCTATGAGTTTTTAAAGCAAAACTATCAGCAAGGAAATCTAAAAATAAATGACAAATCATTGCAATTATAAAAATTCCAAAGTAAAAATTCATCCAATTTGCTACTGGAAGAATAATTAATAAAACTATTATGGTTGGAAGGTTGTGAAAAAGTAAAAATGCTCCTCTATATCTCTGGCTTTTAAAACAGTACTTCAAAAAACTCCTGAAATTTCTAAAATATTTTGTTGTCCAGATTGCTAGATGGTCTACATCAGGAATAAAACTTCCAAGAAATATTGTTATTAATAAATAAATATCAAAACCTCTTATTAAAGAAAAAATTTCAAGCAGAAGAAATGGTAGTATGAAATGAGAAAGATTGTGAAGTAAAATACTTTTCTTCATTTTTACACCAGGTAAAATATAACAAAAATTATTGAGATTGTAAACATCACAAGCCAAACCCAGGATTTCCATAAAATTATTTTACTTCCATCTAAAGGTTTAATTGGTAAAAGATTAAAAAGTGCCAACCAAGCATTTGTTAAAGCAGCAATCCTTCCAATTTCTCCTGGAACTAAAGAAAATATTAATGCAAAGAAAAGATTTGTTGCAGGCCCGGCAAATGCTATTATTCCCATTTCACTTACAGTTAAGGAAACCACTCTAAAGCCCCATCTCCCAAAAGTGTAAGGATAAATCACGACTGCACCAGGAGAAATAAACTTAAAGCTACCAAAACTAGCAAAAGTTATTAAAAGAGCGAATATTATTCCTGGATACCAAATTTTGTAAAAGGCTACACATCCAAATTTTTTAGCAATAAATTTATGAGCAAGCTCATGGAAAAGGAATGCTGTAATTACAACTATTAAATAAATAGGAAATCTTTCAATTCTTGGAAATGAAAAAATAAATGTAATTACCAAAACTGAAATTGCTATTTCTTTTATTTCCTGTTTTGTGAACTCCATGATAATCTATTGTTAGGAAATTATTTTATACTTTTGTTTATAAACATTTTATAATAGGAAATAATTTAAAGCTTCTTTTATATTAGAAACTTCTTTAATTTCTATCTTGGCCTCCTTACCAACATCTATTCTATTTGGTTTATATTCAGTCGTGCAATAAGTTATAAAGCCAAACTTCTGACAAGTTTGCACAGGCTCATAGTAAGTTTGAACTCCTTGACCTAACGGAACTAAGAATAAAGTTGCACCAACATCTTTTGCTGCTTTTGCTTTTGCAAGAACTTCACCTACTGGCCCTATACTTCCATCTGAGTTTATAGTTCCAGTTATCATCACACTTTCATTTACACTTTTATTTTCTATCACAGCGATGGTTGCTACAGTTATAGCAGCACCAGCTGAAGGTCCTTCTATTACAGAGGCATTAGTTTCTATCGCATAGAATAAATCTATATTTGATAAATTGATTCCGGTAATATTTTCTGCAACTTTTTTTGCTAATCTTATAGAGTGCTGAGTATCGACCCAGAAAAGCAATTGATCTATATTAACTAAAGTCCTTCCTTCTCCAGGTTTTGCCTCTACCTTAAGTTTTGTTACAATTCCATTTCCTTCATTATCAACGGCAGGGATTTTAAGGTATACTGTAGGAAAAGAATAATTTGTCAAAATAATTTTTTGAGTTTTAATTATTTCTACTGTGGTTGGGTTTTGAATGCTTGATGTTAAAATTAAAGAAAAAACTATTAAAGAAATTATTAAGACTATAAAGGAAGATATTATTTTTTCCATGTTAATTATTTCTTGTAAATAACTTAAATCTTTAAAATGCAGGGAGCATGCTTTGGGTGGATATAACTTCCCAAGCCAGTTTGTCTGCATGTCCTTCTCCACCCTGCAACCCCTATAGCATCCTACTATCTAGTTACCCTTGCTTCCTTCCGGACCTGGGGGGTTTCCAGATAGCAGGACCCATAGGGACAGAGCTTCTCAGTTAGACATGCAGGCTGACTTGAGTTGTTATACCGCCCCTCAGCTATGGTCGGCCATTTAGACCATTTGCCACCTCTTTCGAGGTACGGGAGGCCTAGCCCCGCGACCAGAGGCTCCCTGCAAAATAAAAATAGAAAATTCTTTTTATAAGTTTAACTATTTTAAATTATGAAAAAAGAAAAATTTTCTCTCGATTTAAGGCCAAAACCATCTTTAACAATATATTTCTTTATTTCAAGAGGTTTATTAATAGTTTTGATAATCTCCTTAATCTTTTTTCTAACTTCACCACTAATATTTGATATTTTTTTCAATCCCTCAAATAAGTTTTCTGTTTATAATTCTGTTTTTGCAGTAAATCTTTGGATTTCTTCTGGCATAGCCCTTTCATTTTTCATTTCGATATTCTATTGTAATACTTTAAGAAAATCTTTAAGGCTTAAAGTAGATGAATCTCACATTTACTTGAAAGGAGGTGTTTTATTTAAAATTGAAACTGTGGTGCCTATCAAGAGTTTAAAAATAGTTCAATCATCACAAAATTTCTTAGAAAGAATTTTTAACATCTATAGGATTAAAATTTACTTTAATAGTTCTTGTGTAGAATTTCCAGGTGTAGAAAAAGGTTTTGAGCTTGCTAATTTTCTTTTAGAATTAAAATCTTAAATTTTTTCTTTTAAATCAATTAAGTGAAATTCAGATTTCTTGAATTATTTTTTTAAGTTTCTCTACACACTCAGGATTAGCTAGTGTAGAAATATCTCCAACATCTTCCCTTTTAATCAAATTCTTTATTATTCTCCTCATAATTTTACCGCTTCTTGTCTTGGGCAAATCCTCAACATAAACTATTTTAGCAGGTTTTGCTATAGGGCCAATTTTTTTGGCAACAAGATCAATTAACTCGGAAGAAAGTTTTTCATTTGGTTGAAAACCAGACTTCAAAACTACAAAAGCTATTGGTACCTCTCCTTTAATTTCATCAGGTAATCCGACAACAGCAGATTCGACCACGGCTTCATGTAAACTTATGGCATCCTCTATTTCAGCATTAGATAGTCTATGGCCAGCAACTTTTAATACATCATCAACCCTTCCAAGTATCTTGATTAAGCCATTTTCATCCTTCAAGGCACCATCTCCAGTGAGGTAAATTTCCTTCCCGTACTTACTAAAATAAGTACTTTCATACTTCTCAGGATCTTTATAGATTCCCCTCAACATACCAGGAGAAAAAGGAGGTAGGATTACCAAGTTCCCTGCTTGGTTGGATCGGCAGGATTTTCCTTCTTCATCCAAAATATCAACTTTAATTCCAGGAAAAGGCAGGCCAACATAAGTAGGCTTCAAAGGCCCGACACCAGGCAAAGAAGTTATGAGAATTCCTCCTGTTTCTGTTTGCCACCAGGTATCAACTATTGGACACCTCTTTTTACCAACATTTTCAAAATACCATTTCCATGCTCCTTCATCAATAACCTCGCCAACTGAGCCTAAAAGTCTCAAACTTTCAAATTTATATTTCTTTAATCCTTCACCAATAATTCTCTCAAACATTCTTATTGCAGTTGGGGCAGTGTAAAAAATTGTTGCTTTATATTTTTCTATAATTTGGGCCCATCTATCAGGAGTTGGATAATCTAGGGAGCCTTCAAAAATTAAAGTTGTTATCCCGTTGAGCAAAGGAGAATAGCAGGTGTAAGTATGACCTGTAACCCAACCTAGGTCAGAAGTACACCATAGAATATCTTTTTCATGAAAGTCAAAAATCCACTTTCCAGTCCAGTAGGCTTGAACTGTATAGCCACCACAAGTGTGCACACAGCCCTTTGGCTTGCCAGTCGAGCCTGAAGTATAAAGTATGAATAGTAAGTCTTCAGAGTCCATCATTTCAGCTTCACATTCTTCACTTTCTTTTTCCACAAGTTCATGCCACCAAAAATCTCTTTCTAGATACCAAGGAATTTGATTCCCTATTCTTTTTACCACAACGACTTTTTTTACGCTAGTTTCTTTTATTCCTTCGTCAGCATTTTCTTTCAAGTTTATTATTTTTCCTCTTCTGTAATAGCCGTCTGCAGTAATCAAAATTTTTGCTTCAGTTATCTGCAATCTTATTCTTAATGCTTCTGGAGAAAAAGCAGAAAATATAACAGTATGTACAGCTCCTATTCTTGCACATGCAAGCATAGAAATTATCACTTCAGGAATCATAGGCAAATAAATCCCTACTTTATCACCTTTTTTTACTCCCAACTTTTTTAAAACGTTGGCAAACTTACACACTTCTCTAAACAATTCTTCATAAGTTAAAATCCTTGGCTTTTCTTCCAAAGGTTCAGGTTCCCAAATCAAGGCAACTTTATTTTTAATATTTTCCCAACCAGCAGGATTATTTTCAAAAATATTTGAGGTTATGTTAATTTTTCCTCCTATAAACCATTTGAAGTAAGGTGGTTTATGCTCAAAAGTTTTTTTCCATTTTTCAAACCAAAAGAGTTTTTCAGCTAAGTTTTCCCAGAATTTTATTGGATCTTTTTCAGCTTGCTCATAGATTTTTTTATCATTTACCCAAGCAATTCTTTTCATCTCCTTTGTTGGGAGATAAATTTCATTTTTTTTTCTCACGAATCTCATTAAAATTAATTTTAACTTTTTTTAATTTAAGATAAGCGAAAAATTTATATACTTTATCTAAGATTAGAAAAGATTAGGTGAAATATGGAAGAAGAGTGGGAAGAAGAGGAAGACGAGGGAGAAGAGGAAGACTGGGAAGAAGAGGAGTTTGAAGAACTAGAAGATGTAGAAGAATAGTAAAAATCTTTTTCCTTTTTCTCTTTTATATTCTTATTATGATTTCCTTGATTCTTGGAAAAAAGCTAGTTTCTCTCGCAAGAAGATGTTTAGAAAAAAGTTTTGAAAAATTTGAAATCGAAGAAGTTAAAGAGAAAGAGTTAAAGAAAAAAAGAGGAGTTTTTGTAACATTAAGAGAATTTCCGTCTCTTGCTTTAAAGGGATGCATAGGTTTCCCCTATCCTTCTTACCCTTTGTATGAAGCTGTTCAAAAGGCAGCTTTTTCTTCAGCTTTTGAAGATTTAAGGTTTTCACCTTTGAAAAAAGAGGAGCTTAATAAAATAGTTATAGAAATTTCTATTCTTTCAAAGCCAAAAATCTTAAAAGTTAAAAATCCAGAAGAATATTTTAAAAAAATTAAAATAGGGAGGGATGGATTAATTTTAAAAAATGGTCCTTTTTCTGGTTTGTTACTCCCCCAAGTTCCATTGGAAATGGATTGGGGCGTAAAAGAATTTTTAGAGAATCTTTGCTATAAAGCCAATTTAACCCCAGATTTCATTTATGATAAGAATACAAAAATATGGAAGTTTAAAGCACAAATTTTCTATGAAGTTGAACCAGGAGGTATAGTTAAAGAACTTAAATTAACCAAACATGGAAAATAAAGAAGCTTCTTTTGTTTCTCCTTTCCTACAATTATCACATAACCATTTCCCTTTTACTTTCAAAAAGCATTTGGTGCAGCCTATTTTATTACAATTCTCACAATCTATAAGCTCTTGTGCCTTTGATTTGCAATTTGGGCAAAATATTTCCATAATAATATTTTTTATTTTTAATTTATTACTGAGGGGAAGTTACTTTTTATTAAGAAAAACTCAAGCTTAAATATCTTCTTAATTTTAAAAAAATAAGGGAGAGAATGGCTATAATCGGAGACTTAGTTTTGCTCGGCTTAGCATTCCTATTAGCTCCAGCAATAGCAGAATATGCAAACATAAGGAAAAAAGCAGAAAGAGGTTTTAATTGGATAGCAGCTGCAGGAGTCCTATTCTTATTTGCGGGAACATTGGGTTCAGGTTTGATACCAGCATCTCTTGCGGATACGCTAGGGGAACTTTATATTAGGGAGCTTTTCTATGTAGTAGGGTGGATATTTTCTTTAATAGGAGCAGTGCTAGGAGCTTATGAAATATTGGCGAAGAAATAGTTTTTTTTGCTTTTTTATTTTAACAAAATTTATAATTTGAAGGAAGAATTAATAGTAGATGAGAAAAATTCATTCCAAGTTTAGTTTTGTATTATTTTTTTTAAATTTTGTAATACTTGGAGCTGCATCGATAAAAGTTGAGCAAGTAGAATCTATAAATTACGCAAGAAATGTTCCTTTAAATATAGGGGAATTTCATATTTATAATAAAATAGAGATAGAAAGTCAAAATTATATTGATAAATATTTTGAGTGGCAATTTGTAGAAGTGAATTTTACACATTGGCAAACCAATTTCACTATAAATCCAACTCTTTGGGGCAACGTTAAATATTGTGGAAGCTTACCAATTAAAGAAAGAACGATATGTTGGCAAGAAATTAAGAACAATTACTTTCAAGAATATAATTTGACTCAACTTATAAGTCATTTAGGTCAAATGCTTTTGGGAGATTACCCTTTACAAAATCTCACCAAAAATATTCAATTTTCTAATTTCCAATTTAATATAACAGAAGGTAAAGCAAGCTTTTACATAATATTTCCAGAAGGTTTTAGAGGAGGAGAAAGAGCAAGTTTTGGTTTTAATTCCACTAGAATTTTAACTGTTAAAAAATACGACAAAATTCAATCAAGGGAAAAAGAGCCATTCAAAATATATCAAATTGATTCTTTTGAGTTGAAAATGGATAATGACTCTTATAAAAGGTATGACTATTATACCTTAACAGTAAATTTTGAAACTGTTCCAGAAGATAAGATAATTCATTATTATGGCGGCTTTTTTAATTTAAAGACTAAAGATTTCTCTTACTTTTTTGTAACAAACACAACAAAGGTAGAGAAGGGCTTTAATTCACTAACATTTCATTACCCTATATACTTTCTTGAGCCAGGAGAGTATCAAATTATAGCATTTTACTATTTTGAAGGCGAATGTGAACATTATTATGTAGAATCTAGCATTTTCAAAGTGATTGAATGAAAAGATTTATTATCTTCTCAGCAATAACGACTTTAATGTTTTTTTTATTTTTAGCTATAGGTTTTGCAAAAACAGATTACTACAATTATACTCAAAGAACTTCCCTCGGGCACAGAGCATTCAACGGCACTTCTTGGGATAATACGAGCTGGCAATGGACACCACCAAATCCATTTAATTACACTACTGAAGCAAACAGCACAAACTACGAAGCAATATCCTATTTTAATGATAGCTCCGATTGGGCAGTTTACGGCGCTAATGTATATGGAGAGTGGGATGTAATATATTTTCACTTTAACATATCCCAGAACCCGGAATTGATAAATAGGATAAACGTCACTTGGAGATTTTTTAGTAACTCTTATTTAAATAATGATTATAACACTACCCTCCAAATATGGAATTCAACCGGGAGGGAATGGGTTGTATTAAATTTTTCATCAGAAGATTTCTCAGGCTACTATAAAATATGGACACCTGTAATATCGTCTGGATTTTCAGATTTTGTAAACATTTCTGGCTCAGATAAATGGATATATTTTTACGGTGGACGTCAGTACTATTATACTGGTGGCGGCTCTTGCCCTTTCATATACTCTTGGAATGGTTCTGATTATGTTTTTGAGCATGAAGCATATCCTTTTGCTGTGATAAAGGTTGCAGAAACAACAACTTACGACAGGCTTCACAGCCTTAAAGAAGACAAAGGAGAGTTAAAGATAAAGATAGAACAGGTTTTGAGAGAAAGGGATTGGACAGATTCTTTTAAACTTTTTGCTATAGAGCATCCCGGAAATGACAGCTTTGTGATGCCCGATTATAACGGAAATTATCATACCATAAAAAACTTAACTGAGCCGATTTCCTGTACAGAGCATTTATCTGGAAAGGATTGCCTGAAGGAAGTGAAATATTTTGATGATTTGGCTTGGAGAGATAGCGTAAAGCAAGCTAATGTAAGGAATGAAAGCACTTTGAGAAACTGGATTGTTCTGGAATTTCCAAAGCCAGAAAATGCAAGCAAGGCCAAGCTATTCTTTTCAACGATGAAGCAGAAAACTATAACTAATGAGTGGGAGTATTACATAGACCAGATAGGCGAAAACTTTTGGGACTTCTGGCAGTGGTTCACTTCTTACATACCATTATTGAACAAAATTTTTCAAAAGCTTTATTTAAACATGTACGAAAGGGAAATAAAGCAGCATATACAAATATGGGACGGAGAGAAATGGATTGAGCAAGGAAGTATTAGCGCTGGCGATAGCTTATGGGACGACTTTCTAATAATATTAGATATAAGCAAAGTCAAAGGAAATAAGCTTAAAATAAGATTCTATCAGACAACCGGACATTATACTGTAAACTATGTTGCAATAGATTATAGCGAAGATGAGCCGATGAAAGTCAAGGAAATAAAACCTTACTATGCGGTTAAGAATGGAAAGGAAAATGTTTTGGATTTGCTTCTTGAGAATGATGAAAAGTATGCTTTTCTTTTACCGAACGATACTATAGAGTTAAGGTACAAGGCTCCAGAAAAAGGTGAATGGAAAACAGATTATGCGATAAGCACAAAAGGATACTACAATTTCATAAATTTTAAAAATCAAAGCTTTTTTGGATTTTTATCCGGAATAGTAAAATGGCTCAAAGCAATTTTAATTCCCTATAATGTTCCGAAAACAGTTTATCCGAGCGGCTACATACATAACACAGTGTGGACGGATTACTTTGGAATTAGTGTAGAATACACATTACCTCCTCAATATTCATTGAACTCAACAAATTCAACCTTAGCTGGAACAGCAGTAAGCCACAACCTATTTTGGCAGGATGATGTAAACTTATCAGGATACATATTTAGCTTCTGGAATGGTTCTGACAGCTACATAACACCAAAATCTGTAGTTAGTTTCTGCGGCGAATCACCACCTTTCTATGCAAATGAAACTATAGATGGAAATATTTATACATCATGGGAGGAGTTGGAAAGCCATGAGCACTGGATAGTTTATGACCTTGGTGTAGAGGCAAACATTTCAAAGATAAGGCTTTATACACATCCTCCAAGTGAATATACATACCCGTGCAGTATAAATACAATTTACGTTTCAAATGATTTGAACAACCTCGGCGATTCATTGGGCTCTTGCATACTCACAGGAAGTGGCACTGATTGGCGTGAATGCTCCTTCACGAGCAAGGTTGGAAGATACATAAAGATAACTTTCAATACAACAGATTTTTATGGAAAATGTGGCAATTACTGGCTCTCTGGTTTCCTTGAATTTCAGGCTTATACTTCTGGTTTGGTAAACGATACTTGGAAACCATTTAATTCTTCTATGTGTCTTTCTCCTTATACTGAGTGCTGGTCAAATGTAACTAAAGTTGTAAATTCAACAGCTGGAGCAACAATAAAATGGTGTGTTCATGCTAATGATACTTCCAATATCTGGAATTCTTCCTGTTTAGAACCTTTCAGCTACACTACTACATCCCCTTCAGGCTATTTAGAAGTAAACCTCAAATCACCCCCTGCAGATTACACAATTTCTCAAAATTATACTCTTTGGGTGAATGCAAGCATTATTTGCAGAAATGGAAATTGTGGAAATGTTTATGGAACAGTAAGGTACAATGCTTCCTCTCCATACCCAGATACTCCAATTAGTACGACCCAAGGGGCAAATCCCTTTTATATAACAGATTCTTGGAATGACTCTTCGAATGTAGGTATAACCAACCAAATTTCTTGTGGTAATTTAAATCAAGACCAGGTTTGTAATTTATCTTGGCTAATAAATACAACAGGAGCTGTAAACAGCTATTGGAAAATTGGAGTATTATTTAATTCTTCTCTAACTGGAGTTCAACAAAATCACACAGCCAATACAACAATCCATATAGTAGAGTGTATAGAGGATATGGATTTATCTTGGACTTCCATAGATTTCAGCCAATTAATCCCAGATACTCCAGCAAGTTCTAATCCGGCACCAGGAAATTCTAATAAACTGTACAATATAACAAACAAAGGAACTTGTGCTCTTAACATTTGGATAAAAGGGACTGATTTACAAAACACAAGCTTAAATTCTATAATTAAGGTGGGGAACTTAACATGGAGTAATTATAGTAGCGAATACAATCCAAACTGGGCTTCTCCCATGAGTTATTCTTATTCCTTGCTTTTTCAAGCTTTGGCCTCGGGTTTAAACCTGACAACATACTATTGGTTAGCGGTTCCTCCAGTTTATTCTGGAATTTATAAGGGAAATATAATAATTTGTGGAAATTATTCAAGTATTTGTATTGAAGGTGAATGAGGTATTCACTATGGAAAAAATAGAATTAATCAAAATTTTTCCTTTAATTTTAGCGTTTACTATAGTTCCTCAAACTCAAGCTGTCGGATCTTTGCAAAAAAATAATTTTGTAGAAATAGAGAAAAATGGAATTGCTAATTTTAAAATTCTTTTCTGGAATACAGAAAATGTTTCCTATCCGATCAAGCTTGAGGTTAGAAAAAAACCGGAAAACTTTTTTGTTTTAATAGAGCCAAAGGAATTTATTCTTCCTCCTTCCCAAAAAGGGCCACCTTATGAAGAAGGTGAGTATATCTCTCTTCCTTCTGGTGATTTTAAAGCATTCCCAGTTAATATTTATGTGAAAGATTCGGGAGAAAATGGAGAGCAAGAAGTTCTAATTTCTGCTTTAATAGGAAGTGAAAAAGACCAGTTAACTTTTTTAATGGAAAAGTCTTTCAGTTTTAAAGTTAAAACCAGCTCTTCTCTTCAGATAGAAAAAGTAAATGAAGGCGAATCTGTTTCTATCACCACAAACATTTCATCTTATGAAAAAAAGATACTTGATTTGAAGCTAGTTTTTTATATTTTAACACTCTTAGTTTTTATTACAATTTCAGTCCTAGTTTATAGACATGCTTAATTCTTTAATTTCTAAAATACAAACTTATATTATGGAAAATGAAGCTCTCGTAGATTTAAAGGAAGAACAGGAAAGTTTAAAGGAAGAGGAGTTAAAACAAAAAATCGAGGATTTAGAGGATTTGTTTTTGACAACTAATTTAGGCTTAATAGAAATTAAGAAAGATTTGGAAGACATGAAATTTAAATTCGGTGGTATTTTTCCTTCTTCTGAGTTTGAGAGTAAACTTTCTGACTTGGAAAAAAATATAAAAATTTTAGAAGATAGGATTTTGAAATTGGAAAAAATTTATGGAGAAATTTCAGATGATTTTTTAAAATTGACAGAATTTCTTAAAGTTAAGGTAGAAGAACTTGACCAAACTTCAGAGAGGGTTAAAATAATAAATGAAAAAATTTTGAGCATGGAAAAAAACTTTTCAGAAGAATTTTTAAAAATAAAAGAAGATTTAAGTAAAATTTTTGTTAGGGTAAAAGAAATAGAGGAAAGGGTCTTAAAACCCAAGGGGGAGAAGCCTCTAACTGAAGAAAAAAGTTTAGACGAGCTTGAATCTGTTTTGGAAATGGGCAAAAGAATTCTTGAAAAATTGAAGAAAAAAGAGGTTTCTTAAAATTTTTATAAAAGTTAAGAAGGAATAAAAACTCAAAGTGTGGGTATAGTTTCGACTCAGGTTTAAACTGTTTTTAGTTCTTGGTTGTTTATTTAAATAAATTGAGGTGCAGGGGGTGAGAATCCTGTTGAATTGTAATGCACACGCTTTAGTAGAAGTATAAAAGAACAAATATTTAAAGTTTTATTCAAACAAAATCATATTTTGTGTTTTCATCGCTATAGTTCTAGCATAAACTAACGTTCCAATAATTACTCTGTAAAATTCTTTTCTTTCTTCTTTGCTCATCCTCTCATATTGTTTGAAATACTCCTCACTGGTCCTAATTTTTGCAATTATAGTCAAACACCTTTTACACAAATTTGTATCTATTTTTCTCTTGCATCTTATACATCTTCTCTTTGCTCTTGCCATATGAAAATCAACCTATCCCATACCAGGCATGCACCATGCTATTCTCTAAGCTGTTTTTTAAGTCTCCTCACTATCTTCTTCTTTTACAATTCTCCAACAGAAAGGATCTATAGGCTTCATGATATTCCATTTAGCCAGGTTTTGTTTAATATTTGTAATAACATAATTACTAATCCCAAATCTCTTTCCTATTTCCTTTTCTAGGACTGTTGCAGGTACTTTTTCATCGTATCCTTTTTCTATTAAAGCGTTTCTCAGATCTTCCAAATCTTTTAATTTTAAGGTCATAAGTATTCACCTTTAGCTAAGATTCCTTTCTCTTTAAGGATCGAAATCAACTTCCATAGTTTGTTTTGGATATAAGAATTAACTTTTTCAATTTTGGCTATTCTATCATCAAAATTTTGCCTCATTTCCTTTAGCTCATTCTTATTCTGTAGAATCGTTTTAATTCCAACCTCGATAGCCCTTGACCACTTTATCCTATTGGTCTTAGCCATTTCATACAACTCTTTAGAAACAGAAGTAGTTATCCTGAAAGAAAATTTATTTTTATTTTTTATTTTTTGTACAGAACTTTCATTACCATTATCTCCAAAAGTATGTATTTTTACGTAATCATTACATACTTTTTCATCGCTACTATACAGATCCTTATCAGAAAAAATAAAAAATTTTTCTTGATTATCATTTTTATTGTTTATTTCCATTTTCATCCTCTTCCTCTAACCATTGTTTTAACAGTGCCAAAGTCTTGGGTAAAAATTCTTCACTCATCAACCTCACCACATTCCTTTCTAATCAAAGCCCTAACTGCATCAGCTTTGGTAGAGTACTTACCAGAAGCTACTAAATTCTCCAATTTCTCGTAATCAGAAAGAGTTAACTCGACAAATAGACCTTTGAATTTCCTTCTAAATATTTTTCTTAACATATACCTACCATATAACTGTATGGTTGTAAGAATAGACCCCATTTTTCGGTAGTTGTTTATGATCCAACAAGCAATATTAAGAAGCAATTTAGATTATGGTAAAAGCTATGAAAAAGTAAAGAAGTCTAAATTGGTAGCAAGCATACTTGACTCAGAAAAAGGATTTATAACATTTTATTTAAAAAGATATCCGAGATGTGCGATACAATTCACACCAAAGGGAAAAGTCAATATATACTTCACTAAAGAAGGAGAATTCTCAGGTATTTTAGAAATTCTTCCAAAAATTCTTATTGGAAAGAATAAGTCTAAGTGGGAATGGCAAGTATTAACTAGACATAGAATTGAACACACAGTTCCATTACCTATTAAAAATTTCATTAAAACTGAAGTAAAAGCTGAAGTTAAGAAGGAAAAACCTAAAGATGTTGTTTTCCCAATTGAAAACTTCATCAATTATAGGCTTGAGTTAATGGTTAGAAATAGAGAAGGGAAGATAATTAAGAAAATTGTTAAAAAGGCCGATAAATGAACAGATTATTTGTTTTACCATTAGTGTGCACAAAATAACCAAAATTTTGGCAGAGTTTTTAACAGAAATTTAAATTTAGATTTTCATTAAACTAAACCTAGAACTACAACAATACCCAAAGCTAACATAATCAACCCAACAATAAGATGCAGAATTCTTATATTTCTATCTTAATTATTTTTTCAATATCATCTTCTGTTGGAACCTTACCTTCAATTTTTATCTTACCGTCTATAGCAACTGCTGGTGTCATCATCACTCCATAATCCATAATCTTATCTATATCGTATACATGTCCGACCTCTGCCTTTATCCCAAGCTTCTTTACTACCTTCTTTACTATTTCTTCGGTTGCTTTACATTTAGGACAACCTGAACCAAGTATTTCTATCTTCATTCAACCACCCCATAAAATCCCATAAATCATTCCCGATATTGTACAGAATATCGTTATCAATAAAGTATAGACCAAAGTCCTTTTTGTTCCCATTATTTTCCTTACAACAAGTATGCTTGGTAGTGAAATGACAGGGTCTGCTAACAAGTATGCAAGCAGAGGACCTCTGGCCATACCTAAACTCAAAAATGTTTTAGCCATTGGTACTTCAACAAGAGTCGGAAAATACATGAAAACTCCAAATAGAACAGTAGAAAGGTTTGCTATTACAGTGTTATTTCCAACATATTTAGCAAGGAAATTTCCTGGTAAGATTGCTGTGAGTATACCTGCTACGAACACACCAACCAAAAGCAACGGAAAAATGGTTTTGAAAAACCTGTAAGTATCTACCAACCAATTTTTAATTTCGTCTCTTTTAAACCACAATTTAAGAACGATTGAAAGAAGCGATATTAGGATGACTAAACCAATTATCCTTATACTTTCGAATATCTTCCAAGCGCCAACGATTAAGATTGAAAATAAGATAGCAAAGAAGATTAACAACCTATGATACTCCAACCTTTTGACAATTCTTTTGTGGAATGGCAACCCATCTATACCATCCAATTTCCTTTGCTCTTCTATTAGTTCACTTACAAGCTCTTTA
>JAVZIY010000003.1:0-26496 GCA_038998005.1 Candidatus Aenigmatarchaeota archaeon | reverse complement strand
GAAGCAAATAGAATATTCGGTAGCTTGCTTGCTTTAAATTTTGAAAAAATTCATTCAATTAGAAAATTAAAGAACAATGAAAAATTAGTAGATATAGAGACAGGATGTTGCAACTTCCTAGCAAATGGTTATTTGGTTCACAATTCAACCTATAGGATATATTTAAGGAGAGGTAAAGCTGGAACTAGGATAGCAAGGATGGTTGATGCCCCTGATTTACCAGAGGCAGAAGCAATTTTCAAGATAACTGAAGAAGGGATAAAAGACCCATAAATTTTTCTATTAATAATTCTTTTTTATGGAAATAATTTACAGAGGAGCAGAAAGCATAATTTATCTTGATAAATATGAAGGAAAAAAGGCTTTAGTAAAAGAAAGGATTAAAAAGGGATATAGAATAAACGAAATAGATCAAAAATTAAGGAAAGAAAGGACAAGAAAAGAAGTTAATCTTTTAAGGAGAGCAAGGGAAGTTGGCGTCTTCACACCTCAAGTTTTACATGTTGATGAAAAAGACCATAAAATTATTATGGAGTTTATAGATGGGATAAGAATTAAGGAATTTTTAAATTCTGCAAATGAAGATGAAATAAAAAAAGTTTGCTTTGAGATAGGAAGGCTTATCGGCAAGCTTCACTCAAATAAAATAGTTCATGGAGATTTGACAACAAGCAACATGATTTTAAAAGAAGGAAAAATTTATTTCATAGATTTTAGTCTTGGAATTTTTTCAAATAGAATTGAAGATTATGGTGTTGATTTGAACCTGCTTTATGAAGCTCTAAAATCCACTCACTTTAAAATTTTGAAAATTTGCTGGGATAGCATAGTTAATGGCTATAAAGCTGAGTTTAAAGATTCAGAAAAAGTTTTCAAAAAAATTGAAGAAATAGAGAAAAGGGCAAGGTATATGGAAAGAAATTAACTTTTATATTCCTTAACTTCACTTTTATTTAATATGATTAAGCTTGAAAAACTGAAAGGAAAGGATAAATTGGAAACTTGCGAGAACATTTCAATAATTTCAATTTTCCTTGGAGGTTTAATCCTTTCTATTGGTATAGGTTCTACTATATTTACGCCGAAAGGCTTTACGGTAGTTTTAGCCATGCTAGGAGCTTTCATATCCTTTGTTTCAACTTTAATTCTAATAATAATCTGGCTTATAAGGGAAATAAGGTGAAAAAATGGGGAAGCAAAAAAGTGGGAAGCATGGTAGCAAGAAGCCTCCTATAAAGAGAATTCCCAAATGGTTGAGATATAAGAAAGAAGATGTTGAGAGCTTAATTATTGAACTTGCAAAGGAAAAAATCCCTTCAGCTCAAATAGGTATAATTTTAAGAGACCAATATGGAATTCCTGATGTAAAAACAATAACTGGAAAGTCAATTTCAAAAATATTGAAGGAAAATAAGCTTTATCCAGAAATTCCTGAAGATTTGCTCTTCCTTTTAAGGAAAGCTGTAAAGCTTAGGGAACATTTGGAAAAACATAAAAGCGATAAAACTTCAAAAAGGGGTTTGGAGATGCTAGAATCAAAGATAAGAAATCTTGCTAAATATTATGTTAAGAAAGGAATTTTACCAAAAGGTTGGAGCTATTCTCCTGAGCAAGCAAAGCTTATAGTTCAGAAGTGATCTTATGGTAAAAAAAGGAAAGAAAAAGGATTGGTATATAATAATGGTTTCTAAACCTTTTAATAAAGAAATTACAAAAGCTATGGCTGAGGAGCCTGAAAAGCTTATAGGAAGAAAAATTTCTGTCTCACTTTTGGAATTAACAAACGACTTTAGCAAGTATTACATGAAATTCATCTTCAAGATAAAAAAAGTTGAGAACGGAAATGCTATTGCAGAATTTAATGGTTCAGAGTGTTTGCAGGATTATATTTCTAGGATGATAGTAAGAAGAGTTAGAAGGATAGATGTCATTCAGGATTTAGAAACAAAGGATAAAGTTAAGATTAGGGTTAAAAGTTTAGTAGTAGTTTCAAAAAGAGTTAAAAGTACTATGGAAAAGGTTATAAGAAAAAAAGTTGAGGAAATGATGAAAGATTTTGTTGGAAATTTAACTTTAGAAGAGTTTATTCAGAAAATGATTTCTGATGAAATTAAAAACAAATTGATAAGAGTTGTTAGTAAGATTTATCCGGTTAGGTATTTTGAGATTAGAAAAACGGAGGTTTTAAGTTAGAGAAATTGCTATATTTATTAAGATTATAAAGATAACAAAAGCAGAAAATAAGTTAACTAGTCTTTTCGAATTGTTTTTTGATAAAAACTTTTCAAAAATTGCTTCATATATAAAGCCACCATCCAATGGCTTAATAGGTAGAACATTAAAAATTCCAACAAGAAGATTTAGAATTATAATCCAGCTGAATAATCCAGGGTTGAATGGTGTAAATAAAGGTGAGCCAAATAGCCATTCAAGAAAATCTATTAAGAGAGACGAAGGTTTACCAAGAAAGTTAAAATTTTCCTTAAACTCAACTTTATTTCTTTTAAAACTTATTCCTATGTAGGGAAGTTCTGGATTATCTGGATGGTTTATTGTCTTAATTTCATAAGTCTTGTATGTAGTTTGTATTTTGACAGTTTCTCCTGGTTCGACACTTTTCATCACATTAACAAATTCATAAATATTTCTTGTTCTTATTTCATTCACACTCAATATAGTTCCAGTCAAGCCTGCTTGACTTGCAGGCGTGTTCTCTATAATTTCATACTCAATTCCAATAGGCTCAAGGAAAAATAAAACAGCTTTAAAAAGCAGGAATGAGATAATTAAAAAAATCAAGACATTAAAAAAATTTCCAAAAGAACCAACAGAATAAACTTTTAATCTTGTGAGAATTTTACTTTTCTTGAGCTGTTCTTCATCTGGTTCTACAAAAGCTCCTGGGAAAATTAGAAGAAGGAAAATTCCAAAAGATTTTAATTTTATTTTTTCTGCTCTTGCTACCAAGGCATGGGAAAATTCATGAGAAAGTAAAATGGTTAAAATAGAAATTATCCAATAGCTTACAGGAACTCCTATAATATAAGGAAAAGGGTATTCAACTCCAGGAACTTGAGGTAAAATCATCCCAACACTTGGGATAGCTTCTTGAGGATGGAGTATAGAAAAATACAAATTTTGGATAAGCATGTAAACACCAAAAAGAGAAGCAGCGATTGAAATAAAAATAGCAATTAAGCTATAGATTTTAATTACTTTCCCGTACTTTTTAACTATCTCGTCTATTTTTTTCTTAAATCTTTTAGTCCTTCTAATCAAAACAATATACTTAAATTCAACATTTTTTCTATCTCTTAAAATTAGAGATATGGAAATGCCTATGAAAGCTATGAGAAGAAAAATCTCCAAATCCATAAAATCATCTTTATAATATAAATTCTATTATAGAAAATTAATTTAAATTCCAGACATAAATTCTATTAGTGATTTTTTGGTTGTTGAAAAAATAGATAAGATAATCAAAAGGGATGGAAGAATAGTAGATTTTGACAAGGAAAAAATAACAAATGCAATTTTTAAAGCTGCCAAGTCAGTTGGTGGAAGGGATAGAGCCTTAGCTTCAAAGCTTGCCGACCAAGTAGTTAAGCTTCTTAAGGAAAGACTTAAACCAGGGGAAATTCCTACTGTAGAGCAAGTTCAGGATTTGGTTGAAAAGGTTTTAGTTGAAAACGGTCATTACAAAACAGCAAAGGCTTACATTCTTTACAGAAAGGAAAGAACTTTGATAAGGGAAGAGAAGAAAAGAATCTTGCAAAAGGATATTATAGATGATATAGATAAAAGATTTTCTTTGAATGCCATTCAAATCCTTGCTTCAAGATATTTACAAAAAAATGAGGAAGGAAAGCTAATTGAGACTCCTAAACAACTTTTTGAAAGAGTTGCTGCCTTGATAGTAATTCCTGATATTTTGCATGATGAAAAAGTTTTTGATAAAAATGGAAAGCAAAAAGTTTGGGAAAAAGAAGATTTTAAACCAGAGGAATATGAGGGAAAGATTGGGTTAAAGGAAATAAAATGGAATAGATATCATTTAGAAAGGATGAAGAAGCTTTATGATGAGTTGAATTCTCAAGGAAAGATGAAGGTTAGCTGGAACAAATTTTTGAAAATGATAGAAAACAATGAATTTGAAGAATATTATCAGAATTTCTTGGATTATTATAATCTCATGGTTGATAAAAAGTTTTTACCAAATTCACCAACTTTATTCAATGCAGGAGGAAGACTTTCTCAGCTATCTGCTTGCTTTGTACTTTCGATTGATGACAGCATGCCTTCCATAATGGATGCTGCTAAGGATGCTGCTCTAATATTCCAATCAGGAGGAGGAATTGGAATAAATTATTCTAGACTTAGGCCAGAAGGGGATGTAGTAACTTCCACTGGAGGAATAGCAAGTGGTCCTTTAAGTTTTGCAAGGATAATAGATGTTGTTACGGATGTTGTGAAACAAGGAGGCAAACGTCGGCGGTGCATGTATGGGGATTTTAGAAATTTCTCATCCAGATATAGAGAAATTCATAACCGTAAAAGAGACTCCAGGAATTTTTGAGAATTTCAACCTTTCTGTTCTTCTATTTCCAGATTTTATCAAGGCTTACGAAAAGGATGAAAACTATGCTCTAATAAATCCAAGAACTGGCAAGCCTTGGAAACATGTTAAAGCAAGATATTTGATGGATGCAATAGCGATGAGTGCTTGGAGAACAGGTGATCCAGGAGTAATATTTTTTGACAACTTAAATAAAAGAAATGTTTTAATTAAAGCAAAAGGTCATATAAGAGCAACTAACCCATGTGGCGAAGAACCTTTATATGAATATGAATCTTGTAATTTAGGTTCAATAAACCTTTATGCTCACTTTAAGGAAGAGGATGAAAACGGTGTTAAAGTTTTTGATTGGGAAGATTTGAAAAGAACGATAAGAATTGCAACCCAATTCTTGGATAATGTGATAGATGTTAATAAGTTTCCTTTAGAAAAAATAGAAAAGGCTACAAAGGAAAGCAGGAAAATTGGTTTAGGAATGATGGGTTTAGCAGATACATTATTTGCGATGAAAATACCATATAACTCAGAAGAAGGTTTTGAAATGATGGGGAAAATTGCAGAATTTATAACTTTTAATGCCATGCTTAAATCTTGTGAGTTAGCAAAAGAAAGAGGAGTTTTTCCATTTTATGAAAAATCTGCTTATCCTAATGATTTGCCAATAGAAGGTTTTTACCAAAAAGAAATTTGGACTCAAGATTGGAGTAAAGTTATTGAAGCGATAAAAGAAAATGGGATAAGGAATGCAGAAGTTACTACAATTGCTCCAACAGGAAGCCTATCCATGCTTTTTGACGTTTCATCTGGAATAGAGCCACAATATGCTTTGGTATTTGAAAAAGTTGTAACTATAGGAAGCTTTTACTATACTGACTTGGAATTTGAGAATCAGTTGAAATATTTTGGCTTATACGAGGATTATATACTCAAGAAAATTAAGGAAAATGGAGGAAGTGTTCAAGGCTTAAAAGAAATTCCAGAAGAAATGAGAAAAGTTTTTGTTACTGCTTTAGACATACCATGGTGGGACCATGTTAGAGCTCAGGCAGAGATTGGAAAATGGGTTTGTGCAGCAACAAGCAAAACTATAAACATGCCAAACTGGGTTTTGCCCGAAGATGTTAAAAATGCATTTCTATTTGCTTACAGGCTTGGTTGCAAGGGAATAACAGTTTATAGAGATGGCTCAAAAGCAAAGCAAGTTTTATATTCACCACCAGCTGAAGTAAGGAACAGGCAAAAGGAGGTTATAAAGTTAATTAAGAATAGAACTTTAGAGATTATGAAAAAGTTTGGGATAGAAGTTCCTGAATTCTGGAATTTTGAAGAAGAGAGACCAAAATCTTTCAAAAAGATTGAAAACGATAGATGCTCAGAATGCGGTTCTTCTAGGCTTGTTGAAGAAAGTGGTTGCATAAAATGTTTGGATTGTGGATGGAGTGTTTGTACTATAGCTTAAAATTTTATTCCAGTCACAAAACTATAAATTCCTTTTCCTATCATGAAAAAGCCTATGATTTTAAGAAAAGAAAAATTAAAATATGCTAGAGTTAAAGAAAGAAATGCAAGTATATCTATTAAGCCAAGAATAAAAATGAAGATTTCGCCCTCAAGTAAAGATGGAATTGAAATAATTCCTTTTATCAAACAAAAGATTCCAAGGTATAGAAGAAAAGGTGAGTTTAAAGGAAAGATAATTATCCCTCCTGCAAGTATATCTATTAAGCCAAGAATAGCCAAAATCATTAAATAATCATTTTGTTCAAATAAAAATAAAGGTGGATGATTTGGTAGTAAAGGTTGATAGAAATAAATGCATAGGTTGTGGGCTTTGCACTAGCTTATGCCCAAACATTTTTAAGCTTGAAGGAGGAAAATCAAAAGTAATAGATCCAGAAGGAGAGTGTGAAAATCTGGAAAATGCAAGGGATTCTTGTCCAGCAGGAGCAATTTCAATTAGTTAATTTTTTAACTTTTGGCCCTTCTTTTGTATCTTCAATTAAATAGCCTTTTTCCTTAATTTTTTCTCTTATCTCGTCAGCTTTTTTGAAATCTTTTCTTTTTCTTGCCTCTTCTCTTTCTTCTAAAAGCTTTTTAATTTCTTCTGGTATTTCTTCTTCTTTTATTTCTTTTTGTAAAATACCAAAAATATATCCAAGCTCCCTAAAAGTTTTAATTATTTCTCTTGAAAGTTTTTCGTTAATTTCTCCATTTTGCTTATTTAATAACTCATTTGTCTTAGTTGAAAGTTTATAAAGGCAGCTAAGTGCTTTTGGTGTGTTAAAATCATCGTCCATAAAACTTTCAAATTTTCTTTTGCACTCTTTTAAAAACTCTTTAAATTCTTTTTCATCTTTTGTTATTTCTTTTCTTTTCCTTGCATCTTGTATGTTTTTTAAAGTATTGTAAAGTTTTTCTAGGTTTATTTTTGCTTGGTCAAGATTTTTTTCACTATAATCAATAGGGCTTCTGTAATGGGAAGAGGCAAAGAAAAGTCTTAAAGTTTCTGCATCATATTTTTTAAGAGCATCTCTTATTGTGATAAAATTTCCTAAGGATTTTGCCATTTTTCTTCCTTCAACTGTAAGAAAGCCTGTATGTAGCCAATATTTAACAAAAGGTTTTTTTCCTGAAATTGCTTCCATTTGGGCTATTTCAGCTTCGTGATGAGGAAAAATTAAATCTCTAGCTCCGCCATGAATATCATATTGTGGACCAAAATGAGATTCGGTAATTGCAGTATCTTCTATATGCCATCCAGGCCTTCCTTCAAACCATGGTGAAGGCCATTTTGGTTCATTTGGCTTAGATTTTTTCCATAAACAAAAATCCCCCTTATTCCTTTTGTTCACACTTTCATCAATCCTAGAAACTGCATCCTCTGCTTCTAAAGTAGTCCTTCCAGAAAGTTTACCATATTCTTTGAACTTGCTCAAATCATAATAAATACCATCTTCTATTTCATAAGCATAACCTTTTTCTAAAAGCCTTTTAACTTGGCTTATTATTTCCTTTATGTAATCTGTTGCCCTAGCATACTTATCAACAGAAGTAATTCCTAAAGCTTCCATATCCTTATAGAATTCTTCCTCAAACCTTCTAGCAAGAGCTTCAGGAGTTGTACCTTCTTCCTTAGCTCTTTCAATTATTTTATCATCTAAGTCTGTTATGTTTTGAAGATAAAAAACCTTATAGCCCTTATACCTAAGATATCTTACAATAATGTCAAATTGTACATAGGTTTTTGCATGCCCCAAATGTGAAAAATCATAGACGGTTGGTCCACAAACAAAAATTCTTACTTTATTTTTTCTTATAGGTTTGAAAACTTCTTTTTTTCTTGCTAATGTATTGTAAACTTTAAGTGTCATTATTATCAATTAACTTTTGAATTTTAATTTAAAAGAAAAGCTGGGGGTGGGATTTGAACCCACGTAAACATGCTCTGCAGGCATGCGCCTCGCCGGACTCGGCCACCCCAGCTTGTAATTTAATTTTATTTATAAGTTTTAAAATTTATTTCTCCACAAATTAAAATTATGGGCTATATTTACCTTTATACTGGAACAGGAGCAGGAAAAACAACTAATGCCTTAGGATTAGCCTTGCGTTCGGTTGGTCATAAGCATAAAGTTGTTATAATTCAGTTTTTGAAATGGTGGAAGAATACAGGAGAATATAAGATAAAAAATAAACTTAAGCCTTACTATGAAATTTATCAGTTTGGAAGGCCTGGTTGGTTCAAACTTGATGGCTCGCCAAAAGTTTATAGGTTTGGAAAGAAAAAGTTTGTTGTTAGGAATTTGAATGATGCAGATAAACTATTTGCAAAAAAGGGCTTAGAGTTTGCTAAAAAAATTGTTAAAGAAAAAAAACCTCACTTGCTTGTTTTGGATGAAATAAATTTAGCTTTGCATTGGAAGCTTTTGGATAAAAAAGAAGTTATAAAATTTTTGAAATCTATTCCAAAAAGAACTGACGTAGTTTTAACTGGAAGGTTTGCACCTAAAGAGCTTTATGAAATCTCACATTTTGTTAATGTTATAAAAGATGTAAAATTCCCGAAAAAAATACCTACAACAAAAGGAATTCAATATTAATCTTTCTTTCCTTCTTTTATCTGTCTCCAAAGTTCTGGTAGATGAGAGAAAGTGTAGATGTAGATTATAACCAAGATAGACATAAAAGAAGCCCCAAATATCAAAGATAAATAATCTGTTTCTCCTATAGTTGTGCTTCTAGCATAGGCATCTATTGATAAAAGAGTAAAGATCATGTTTATGAAAACTGCGAACATAATGAAGAAAAGTATTATGTTCATAAGTAGAGTTTAATGATTAGAAATTAAATATTTACAATTTCTATAGATGTTACTTAAGATGTAATTTAAATTGTAACATCGCTACTTTAAAAAACAAGGATAGAAGTATGAAATTTTTAAGGGACTACTTTTTTAAATGGCAGCATTATCATTCGATTCTTCCGTACTTTCCGTAAGAAAAAGCATTGTGCATTTAATCAATTATTGGTATTTCGCTGTACCTTTCATATAATGGCAAAAGACCAAGAAATTATGCGAAGATAATATGTATTTTTTATTTGAAAAAGAAGAAAAAATTAAGTATGAAGAAATATCGATTTGAAGTTAAAAAAACTATATATGTAACTTTGTTACTTGGATTTTTTCTTTTTTTTATTGTGTGGTCTAATAACCTATGAAATTAATAAAATACTGAGTCTGATAGCCTTTGGTTTATCCTTTGTTTTAATTGTTAGCATTATGTTTACACTCATTAGAGGAAAGTATAAAAATATTTTTATTGAAATAAATAAAAAAGGTATTCTATATAGTTTTGGTGAGAATAAAACTTTGTTCATCGATTGGGAGAGTATAAAAGATATTGGATGGGCATCTGAACCTAAGTTTTTAGGTATAAACTTGAAAGATAGTTCCGTTGTTGAAGAAGCATATTCTAAATCAAAAAGTGAATTTTTAAAATCCATTATGTTAGCTTCAATTGATTTAGCTAAGAGCATGTCTGGATATGATGTATGTATTCCTGATATTTTTGATCTGGAAAAAATTAATTCCCTAATTTTAAAATATTGGAAAAACCCAGAATTAAGAAAAAATTTAGCTGACTAAGCGAATAATACTTTTTTCCTATTTCATTAAATTTGAACTTTAATTCAATGAGGAGTATGGAATGACTTCAGTTTGAACTGTTGCTGAAATTAGTATTTTCTGACATTCTATTGAATATTATGTGTTTTTGTTGTTTATGTTATTTACGTTCCGCTTAGCATTCTACTTAAAATATTTATCCAAACTTTTATCTTTTTTACATCATTCTTCCACGTCTTCTAAATCTCCTAGCTACTACAAAATTCCCCCCTTCAATTTTAATTGCTTTTCCATTAACTATAGCATCAGCAATTTTTTTTCTTGCAGAAGTAACTAGCCTGTTAAAGGTTGGTTGAGATATATTCATTTTCTTAGCAGCTGCTTCTTCTTCTAAACCTTCTAGATCTTTTAACCTGACAGCCTCAAATTCATCTACAGTAAGTATAGATTCTTCTAAATCAATCATCCTTACTCCAACTGGCTTGAAGTAAGTCACACTTGGTTCAAACCAAACTTTTCTACAAATTCTCGGTCTTGGCATTATTTCAACTCTTCAAGCTTTTTTTGTATTTCTTGTTTCTCCGCTTCAATCTGTTTTAACTCTTCTTCTAGAATTTTTATTTGCTCTTCTTTTGTTAATGTTATAGGCTTAACTACTGGTTCGTTAAAGTAAAATCTTTTTAGCCACAAACATCTCCAAGCTCTTCCTTGAATCCACCAAGGACCTGTTCCATCTCCGCATGGCATATTTTTCACCTCCTTTATTTTGAATTATTACTCATAATTTATATTGAATATATATTCATAACTAATATAAATATTTTATGGTTAAGAGACAATCATCAATCCTAGAGTTTTAAATCATTTTCCAGCCAAGAGCTTCTATAGGAAAACGTCCAACGGAACTACAAGCGGTATGAAATTGACATTAATCAAAGAAGAAGAAAAGAGAGAAAATGTATGAGATAATTTATAGAGCAATTGAACATTTGAAAGCATGTTTTTAGCTGTATCAGCAGCAAAATATTTCTCCTTTTCTGCAATTTCATTCAGTTTTTTCCAGTATTGATTCAATTTTTCCTTTTCACAAAACTTCCTTATTTTTTGAACTTTATCCCAAAAAGGTATCAGAAGGAGAAAAAGCGAAAGATTTATAAATAAATTGAGGTGCAGGGGGTGGGATTTGAACCCACGTAGGCACTAAGCCAGCAGGTTTCTTCATCAATCAGAGCTTAAGTTTAAACTTAAGCCTGCTGCCATTGACCAGACTAGGCGACCCCTGCTTAATTTTGATATTAAAAAAGAATTATTTAATTTTTTTCAATTGTTTAATAAATTCATTAAGCCTTTTTTTAAGTTGCTCTAAAGCCTCAAACATAACTTCCTCAGCTTTTAAACCAGAAGTGGTTTCAACATTAAAAACAAAAATATCTTCACTATCATCTATTTTAACTTCATCCCCTTTACCAATTTCCTTATACTTCTGACAAAGAGGACAATCATCTATTCCAGTAATTATTATTTTATCATCAGTTTTAAAGATATGATTTCTTTTACAAAGAGTCAAATATTTTTCATAATTTTTATCTTTTGGAATTACGCTTGCTGTTTTACAATTTTTGTATCCAACGATAGAAGCTTGCCACTTAGCATGCTCTTTTCCGAAGCCAAGCTGAGCTATTGCTTCAAATTCCAATTCTTCATTTTCAAAAAGCTCAACTATTGGTATATTTTCAAAAACAGGTCTAACATCCTTTGCCCTTGTTTTAAGGTCACCAGAGTAAACCATGCAAGGTCCTTTCTTGCTTAAGAAAAGCTTAACTTGACATCTACTACAACCCTTTCCCTTACAACTGCACTCTTCAATTAAATTATAAGCTTTCTTATCAAATGTTAAAGGAATTTGTCCAAGTCTGTTTGCCAAAATTTCATCTTGTAAGGCAGAATCATTCTTTATGAAATCGACCCATTCTATTGCTAAGGTTGGAACTTCTACCATCATTGCTCTTCTAAGTAAGTTAGCAAATCCAGGAGTTATTCCCTTTACTATAAAATTTATTTCAGAGTCTGTTTTCCTTAAAATTTGAATTTGCATTTAATCACTTAAAGTATTTTAATTGTTTTGTTTAAAAAATATTTAAATTTTCTTCTAAATTAAGATTCTTAAATACATATAACCTTATTCTATGTTATGAAAACTGGGGATTTTGTTTATATAGATTATATTGGAAGGATAAAGGAAACTGGAGAAATCTTTGATTTAACAAAGGAAGATATTGCAAGAGAAAATGGGATATACGACCCAAAATTCAAGTATAGACCGATTCCAGTAATAGTTGATTCCGACCTTTTAATAAAAGGGTTGAGCAAAGCCTTGAAAGAAATGAAAATAGGAGAAAAAAAGAAGGTTGAAATAAAGGCAAGTGATGCATTTGGTGAAAGAAAGGAGGAATTAATTAAAATAGTTCCGGAGTCAATTTTTAAGGAGCAAAACATAGAGCCAACCCCTGGATATTTTGTTAGTATTGGTGGAGTAAAAGGCAGAATAATTAGCGTTTCAGGAGGAAGGGTAAAAGTTGACTTTAATCATCCTTTGGCAGGAAAAACTCTTGAATATGAGATAGAAATAGTAAAAGAAGTTAAGGATAAGGAAGGAAAAATAAAATCTATTGTTTGCTATTTTACTGGTGTTGATGAGGATGAAATAAATTTGGAATTTAAGGAAAAAACTGTTGAAATATCTTTTAAGAGCATGCTTGATTTGTCTTTAAGAACAAAAGATTTGATATCGAGAAAGATATTTGAATGGGTTGAAGGGGTAGAGGAGTTAAAATTTGTAGAAAGTTTCAAAAAAACTTAAGAATTTAACCTTTAAATTTTTTATAAAAATTAGGTGCTTTCATGGGCATGGGTCAATTAAAAACAAAAAAGGAAAGGGTTACAAAGGATGATAGGGAAATAAGGAAAATGCTTGAAAAATGCAAGACTAAAATAAAAATTGTTGGAGCAGGAGGAGCAGGAAATAACACAATTTCTAGATTAATGGAAGTTGGAATTTATGGAGCTGAAACTATTGCTGTTAATACAGATGCTCAGGACCTTGTTTTTACAGATGCGCATAAAAAAGTTTTAATTGGAAAAAAGCTTACTGGCGGCTTGGGAGCAGGAGCAGACCCAAAGCTTGGAATGGAGGCTGCAAAAGAAAGTAAAGAAGAAATAAAGAAAGCTTTGGAAGGAGCAGATATGGTATTTTTAACTTGTGGGCTGGGTGGAGGTTGTTTAAGAGGAGATTCTTTAATTTTAACAAATCCTGAAGGTCCTGTGGAAATAAGTTCGATTAAGCCAGGTATGATGGTTTATACCATAAACGAAAAAGGAGAAATAGAAAAAAGAAAAGTTTTGGCAGCTATGAAGACTGGTGTTAAAAAAATATTTGAGGTAAAAACAAAAAATAGAACTTTGTATGCCTCTTTTGACCACCCATTTCTAAGAGTTAAAAAACTTAATAATCTTAGTAAAGGAAGATTTTCTAAATTTACTCTTGAATGGGTAGAAGCTCAAAATCTTAGGTCAGGGGATTTAGTCGTTATGCTGAGAGAAGTTCCAGATGAAGGAAAGCCATTTAAATTACCTAATGAAAAGGAAACAACAGAAGAATTTTGTAGATTATTTGGATTTTTACTGGGGGATGGTTGGATAAGTAAAAATAAAAAAAGTTGGAGGGTCTACTTTTCTCCTTCACTAAATAAAGAAAAAAATGAATTTTATAAAAGCTTATTGGAAAAAATATTTGAAGCTAAGGTAAAGAAAGGTGAAAATTGGTTTTATATGAGTTCAAAGAGAGCTTATGAAATATTAGAATATCTTGACCTTAAAAAAAGAGCAAAAAATAAAGAGATACCAGCCTGGATTTTTAGCTTACCAAAATCACAAAAGATAGCTTTTATTCTTGGACTAGCAGATGCTGATGGCAACTTTTACAAAAGTTTGAATAAAAATGGGAAAGAAAAAATTGAATTAAGATTTGAAATGGCTAGCAAAAAACTCATAAGAGAATTAAAAGTTTTATGCGATAGTATTGGTTTAAGGACAGGGAATGTTTTATTTAGAAAAAGAAAAGTAAAGCCACCCCATTCTAAAGAAGAAAAAATATTTGAAAGTTGGAGCTTGAGAATATACGAAGTTTATAAATTAGATAAAGGACTGATTGAAAAAAGAAAGAAATTTGGGATAGGATTTTTATATGAATACAGGGGACCTACAAATTTAAACTTCTTCAAACATTTTGGATTTGGTAAAATAATTTCAGTAAAAGAAAAGGGAGAGGACGAGGTTTTTGATATAACTGTTGAAGGAAGTCATAATTTTATAGCAGAAGGTTTTGTTGTGCACAATACTGGCTCAGGAAGCCTACCTGTGATTGCAGAAATTTCAAAAAAATTAGGGGCTTTAACTGTTGGAATAGTTACTCTTCCATTTTCAATGGAAGGAAAGCAAAGGATGGAAAATGCAAAATTTGGACTTAAAAATCTTGAAGAATTTGTTGATACACTAATAGTAATTCCAAATGATAAACTTTTGGAAGTTGTTCCAGATGTCTCTCTTTTAACAGCATTTAAAATTTGTGATGAAATTCTTGTCAATGCAGTTAAAGGTATAACAGAACTTGTTACAAAACCTGGATTAGTTAATCTTGATTTTGCTGATGTAAGAGCAGTTATGCAGAATGGTGGCTTGGGAGTTATAGGATTGGGAGAAAGTAATACTGAAAATAGAGCAATAGAGGCTGTTGAAAAAGCCTTGAGCAATCCTTTAATAAATTTAAAAATCGATGGGGCAAAAGGTGCTTTAATAAATGTGATGGGAGGGCCCGATATAACTGTTAAAGAAGCCCATCAAATAGTTGAAACAGTTTCAACTAAACTTTCTCAAGATGCAAAAATAATCTGGGGGGCTCAAATATATCCAGAGCTGGAAAATTCTGTTAGAGCCTTATTGATAGTTACTGGAATAGAAGCCCAAGGATTTTATGAAAAACTTTTGGAAAAATCTGTTAAGATAGATAGAAAGGAAATAGAGAAAATGCTTGGTGTAGATTTTGTAAGGTAGATTTCCTTGAACATAAAGGAAAAAATTGAAAATTGTAAAAGGATAATTTCCATGACAAAGAAGCCCGACTTTAAAGAATTTTCTTCAACTTCCAGGATTTGTGCAATTGGCTTACTTATAATGGGTCTAATTGGATTTTTAATTTTTTTAATTGCAAACATAAAAGAGCTTATTTAGTGATGGTATGATATTCACGGTTAAAACTGTTGTTGGAAGAGAAGAAGTTGTTCTGAATGCCATAGCTGCAAAAGCAAAATCAGAAAATTTGGATATAAGAGCTTTAGCACATCCAGAAGAGATTAAAGGTTACATTTTCGTTGAAGGTGAAATTAAAGATATAGAGGCTGTAGCCAAAACCATTCCGCATATTAGAGGAATAATTAAAAGACCCATAGAAGTAAGGGAAATACAGAGATTTTTGGAGCCAAAAAAAGCAGAAATAGAATTGAATAAGGGGGATATTGTTGAAATAATTGGTGGTCCATTCAAGGGTGAAAAAGGGAAGGTGGTTAGATACGAAAGTATAAAAAGAGAAGTTGTAGTAGAGCTTCTTGAGGTCGCTGTTCCTATTCCTGTAACTGTCTCAGTTGAATTTGTGAAAGTAGTTGAAAAAGTAAAGTGATTTAGATGAAGGAAGAAATTCAATTTCTAGTTGAGGGAGGAAAAGCTTCTTCAGCAATTATTGCTCCAAAAATAGCTTCCTATAAGCTGAATGTTAACGAAGTTTTAGAAAAGGTAAATGAGAAAACTAGGGAATATATAGGGATGGAAATTCCTGTAAAATTGATAATAGACAAGGAAAAAAAGATTTTTGAAGTAGAAGTTGGTGTACCACCAATTTCTTCCTTAATTAAAAAAGAATTGGGGATAGAAAAGGCAAAAATTAGTGAAGAAGATAAAGCAAAAGGTATAACTTCTGTTGGTGATTTGAAAATGGAGCAAGTTATTAAAATAGCTAAAATGAAAAGAGATAGTTTGCTTGTAAAAGATTTAAAAAATGCTGTGAAAATGGTTCTTGGATCAATAGTTAGCATGCCAATTACTGTGGAAGGAAAAAAAGTAAAAGAAATAATAAAGGAAGTGGACGAAGGAAAATGGGATGAAATTATAAAATAATTTTTATTCTAAATTTTTAAATTAGTTTTATGAAAGTTCTTGAAAAGGAAGGCAAAAAGGTAATTCTGCTTGGGAATGAAGCTGTAGTTAGAGGAGCTTTGGAGTCTGGCTTAAGCTTTGTTTCTACCTTTCCAGGAACTCCTGCTTCAGAAATAGGTGATACTTTTTCTCAAATTGCAAAACAGCTTGGAATTTATTTTGAATATTCGGTAAATGAAAAGGTTGCTTTGGAAGCTGCTACTGGTGCTGCTCTATCAGGATTAAAAGCCTTGGTTACATTTAAAAATTTTGGTCTAAATGTAGCTTCAGATAGCCTTTTCCCTTTACCATATCTTGGAGTTAAAAATCTTGTAGTTGTTGTTTCAGATGATGTTAATTGCTGGAGCTCTGCACAGAGCGAGCAAGATACAAGACTTTACTCTTATATGGCAAATATTCCAATGATAGAGCCTTCTTCTCCGCAAGAATGCAAAGATTTTACAAAAATTGCATTTGAAATATCCGAAAAATTTGAAACACCAGTTTTGCTTAGACTTACGACAAGAGTTAGTCATACAAGAGGAATTGTAAAATTGGGAAAAATATTTGAAGGAAAAAGTGAAGGGTTTTTTAAGAAAGATAAGGAGAGATTTTTCAACCTTCTTCCAAACATTTTAAAAATGCATGAAAAAGTTTTAGAAAAAATGAAAAAAATAAAAGAATTTTCTGAAAAATCTAAAGCAAATTTTATTGTTAACGGGAAGGGGGATTTTGGAATTATTACAAGTGGAATTTCATTCAATTATTTGATGGAAGCTATGAGCGATTTAAAAGTTAAGTTCCCTGTCTTGAAATTAAGTATAACAAATCCACTACCAGAAGATAGGATTAAAAAATTTATTAAAAATTTGAAAAAAGTTTTGGTTATAGAAGAGCTTGAGCCAATATTAGAAGAAAAAGTTAAAGTTATAGCAAAAGATTGTAATCCAAGAATTAAAGTTTACGGAAAAAATGTTTTACCAGGTTTTGGCGAGTTTAACGAAGAAATCGTAATTTCTGCGATTAAGAAAGTTACTGGAATAGGCTTAAAGTTAAATCATGCTAACTTAGAAAGTTATAGGAAAAAATATGAAGAAATTAAAATTCCAAAAAGATTTCCTTTGATGTGCCCTGGTTGCCCGCATAGATCAACATTTTTTGCTACAAAAAAAGCAATTGAGGAAATAGGGGTTGAAATTCCTGTTGGTGGTGATATTGGTTGCTATATGCTAGGCGTTTATCCTCCTCTTGATGTGGAAGATTTTTTAGTTTCTATGGGAGCCGGTGAAGGAATAGTTCATGGAATAAGCAAAGCAACTAAGCAAAGAACGATTGCTTTCATAGGAGATTCTACTTTCTTCCATGCAGGAATTCCTGCTTTAATTAACATGGTCTTTAATAAATCAAATCCTTTAATAATAATTCTTGATAATAGATATACTTCCATGACAGGCCATCAGCCACATCCAGGAACAGGATTTACTGGCTTAATGGAAGAAACAAAAGCTATTGAAATAGAGAATTTGGTTAGAGCTTGTGGTGTGGAAAATGTAAAAGTTATAGATCCTTTTAATGTAAATGAAATGGTATCTACAATAAAAGAATTTTTGGAAAAAGAAAAAGTTTCTGTTATAGTTGCAAAGAGAGAATGCCAACTAATGGCTGTAAGAAAGAAGAAAAAGGAAGGTTTGAAAATTCCAAAGTTTGAGATTGATCAAAGCAAATGTAATAAGTGTGGAATATGCTTGAAAGAATTCGCATGTCCAGCTATTTATGAAGAAAATAATGAATATAAAATTAATTCAGAAGTTTGTACGGGCTGTGCAGTTTGCTTCCAAATTTGTCCTGTAAAAGCGATAAGGGTGAGGGAATGAAATGGAAAACACTTAATTTAGCATTTTGGATTGCACTAATAGGTTTTACTATGAATTTTCTTTTAGTATTTTTTTCTGGTATAAAAATTTCTTCGGTTTATTTGATTTTAGGAACTTATTTTTCCGGCTTATTATTATATATAGGACTTTTTATAGGTTTTGAAATTCTTGGAAAAATTTTAAAAAACAAATTACTTTTTTACTCATCCTTTGTTTTTGTATTCTTAGTTATTTTTCATATTTTCTTCTTACTTTTAAGCTTAAATTTTATAGAGGTAAGAATACATCCTTGGACTAGTATCTTTGAGTATTTAGCTTTAATTATTTTTAGCTTTGGGTTATTTTCTCTAAGACATAAGTTTAAAATTTTTGCTCCACTTTCTGCATTATTTTTAGCTTCGAATTGTTTTATAAAACTTTTTGCTTTTATTTTTTCTTTACCATTACCTTTTATTTTCTTCTCCTTCACCAGATTTTTGGCATATATTTTTGCTTTGATCATACTTTTTGAAGCTAAAAAATTTGAAGTGGAAAAATGAAAGAATTTAATGTTGTAATAGTAGGAATAGGCGGCCAGGGAGTTTTAACTTTAGCTTTCATACTAGCTGAAGCAGCTTTAAAGCAAGGGTATGATGTTAAAACTTCTGAACTTCATGGCTTGGCTCAAAGAGGAGGGGCAGTTTCATCCCATGTAAGGTTTGGAAAAAAAATTTATTCTTCTTTAGTAATGGAGTGCGAAGCTAATTTAATAACTGGTCTAGAGAGATTAGAAACTTTAAGGGCTTGCTATTATTCTTCTAAAGAAAACGGAACAGCCATAGTCTTTGACACTTTTTCAGTAGTTCCTATTTCTGTTTCTATTTTAGGAGAAAAATATCCAAGCTTAGGGAAAACAGAAGAGATTTTAAAGGAATTTTCTCAAAAGGTCTATCCTTTAGAAGCTACAGAAATAGCAAAGAAGGAAATAGGAAATGGAATTTATTCGAATATTTTACTTTTGGGTTATGCATTTGGTTTAAATCTCATACCATTAAAAAAGAAAAACATAGAAGAAGCTATAAGAGAAATAATTCCTGAAAAATATTTGAATGAAAATTTAAAAGCCTTTAATTTGGGAATAGAGAAAGCTAATAGGTAGGAAGATGAAGCAGTGGCTGATATTCATAGCCTTTCTTGCTTTAATTTCATTTTTGTTTGATAGTATAAGTTTTGGCATATCCTTAATTAGAGAACCAATTGATTGGGTTACTGTCCTTATTTTTGGAGTTCTGCTTGTGGGGATTAGTGAAATTTATATAAAACTTGAAGAAAAGTTTGGGTGGAAATTTGTTTTTGTTTTTTTTCTAGTTAGTTTTCCAATATCTTTTTTAATAATAGAAGTTTTAGATTTAGAATCAATAAAGTATGTTCAGTTTTTTGAAAACTTCTTTCATGAAATTTTTAAGTATGGATGGCTTATGGTTGGTTTTGGTGTGGGAGCAGCTATAGCAGATCAAATCTTACATTGGATTCTATTTGGAAGGAAAAAATCTACTTTTACTTTACCTGCATCGATGAGCGGAATTTTACTGGACGAAGTTTTATTTCGATTATTTTTTCTTGGTATTTTAATAGCACATGGGCTTGATATTTGTACAGCTTTATTTATTCAAGCATTAAGTTATGTAATATACTATCTTGATCCGTTCTCAGGAAATCGAAGAAGAATGGCAAGTTTAAATTTTATCCATGGAATAATTAATGGTGTAATAACTTTAAAATTTGGTTGGATTATATCCTTGATGATTTTATATATGAGGAACTTTTTATGGTTTTTAGAAAGTAAATTGAGTAAATAGTTATTTATTTTAGTTTTTCCTCTAACTTCAAAAATTCTTTATGTCTTTTCTCTATTTCTTCCAAAGTTTTAACAATCCTCTCATGAACTTTTTTCAAATTTTCAGGAATTTTTCTTTTCTTCTTAACAAAATAATTGTAAATTGCTTCATGTAAAGCATCCAAAGCTAAAACTGAGCAATGAACTTTAATTGGAGGTAATGGACCAGTTTTTTTAAGAATATCATCTTTCTTCATCTCCAAAACTTCTTCTATACTTTTTCCTTTTACTATTTGAGTTAGTAAGGAAGAAATTCCTATTGCAACCAAGCATCCAAAAACTTCTATTTTTATATCTTTAATTATTTCTTTCTTTCCTTTTTTCTCAATTTTAATATAACACCAAAGCACATCTCCACAAAGAATGTTTCCGGCTTTTCCTATAGCATCCGCATCCTCAAGCTTACCCAAGCCTTTTGGATGCCTGAAATGCTTAATTATCTCTTTTGGGTATGGGAAAAATTCTCTTTTCATTATTTCCACTTTCCTTTGAATGGAGAAATTTTTCTCAATTTTTCAACAACTTTGGGCAAAACTTTTAAAACATAATCAATTTCTTTTTCTTTTGTAAATCTTCCTATGCTTAACCTTAAGCTTCCATGAGCTTGATGGGGTTTTAAGCCAATAGCAAGTAGAACATGACTTGGCTCCAAACTTTCTGAGGAGCATGCAGAGCCAGTTGAAGCTGATATTCCTTTTTGGTCTAGATACATAATTAGAGCTTCACCTTCTATAAAATCAAACCAAAAGTTAGAAATATTTGGCAATCTTTTTTCAGGATGCCCATTTAAATGTGATTTTTCAATTTTCAAAACCCCTTTTTCAAGTTTTTTCCTCAATTTATTTAACCTATTGCTTTCTTTTTTCATTTCTTTTCTTGCAATTTCAACAGCTTCTGCAAAACCAACTATTCCTGCCACATTTACAGTTGAAGAGCGCAAGCCAAATTCATGCCCCCCTCCATGCAACAAAGGTTCAATTTTTACTCCCTCTCTTATAAACAAACAACCAACTCCTTTTGGGCCGTAAATTTTGTGAGAGCTTGCTGTTAATAAGTCAACATTAAACTTTTCAACATCTATTAAAATTTTTCCAAAGCTTTGAGCAGCATCTGTATGAAAATAAATTCCATGCTCTGAGCAAATTTTTCCTATCTCTTTTATCGGCTCAATAGTTCCAATTTCATTGTTTGCATGCATTACCGAAACTAAAATTGTATCCTTTCTAATCAAACTTTCAAGTTCATTTAAATCAATTAGCCCAAACTTATCTACTTTTAAATAACTAACTTCAAAACCTTGCTTTTTTAGCCATTCAACAGAATTTAGAACACAGTGATGCTCTATCGAAGAAATTATTATGTGTTTGCCTCTTTCCTTATTAGCAAAAGCAACTCCTTTTATTGCTAAATTATTGCTTTCTGTTGCACTTCCAGTAAAAATTATTTCACTTGGATTTGCATTTATTAGACTTGCAATCTTTTCCCTAGAATCTTCCAATGCTTTTTTTGCTTCCCTTCCGATAGAATATAAACTCATCGTATTTCCAAATTTTTTCGAAAAATAAGGAAGCATAGCTTTAAGAACTCTTGGATCTACAGGAGTGGTTGCTGCATAATCCATGTAAACTTTCATTTTCTCACTAATTAATTAACTAATCTATTTTAAATCTTTCTGTAAATTAAGGTTTCATAAGTTAAAAATATTAATTATGGGAATAGATCTGGATGAAATCGAGCCAGAGGAAAAAAGGAAAAAGGGTAGAAGAGTTTATAAAAAAGGATTTAAGAGAAGGTATAAATAAAGTTTATAAATTTTAACCTCAAATTAGATTTTAACTGCTTTGGCAGGAGGTCTTTATGACCGAGAAAATATTGAAAGCAATTAAAGAGCTAAGGGAAAAAACTAAGAAAAGAAATTTTACTCAAACTTTTGATTTAATCGTTAACTTAAAGGAAATAGATTTAAAAAAGTCAGAAAATAAGTTTACTGAAGATTTGATTTTGCCTCATGGAAAAGGAAAAGAAACAAAGATTGTTATATTTAGTGATATAATAAAAGAAGAGGATGTCAATTTTCCTGTTTTAAAAGGTTCTGAGATAGAAATTTTGGCAAAAAATAAAAGAGAAGCAAAGAAGTTGGCAAGGAAGACAGATTTTTTCTTGGCTGAACCAAAACTTATGCCTTTAATAGGTAAGATGCTTGGTCAATTTTTAGCTCCAAGAGGTAAGATGCCTAAGATAATTACAGACGATGTGAAGAAGATAATAGAAGATTATAAAAAAGCGATAAGAATTAAGATAAAAGATTCTCCAGTAATTCAATGCCCTGTTGGGAATGAAAAAATGGAAGATGAAAAAGTTGCAGAAAATATTAAAACAGTTATAGAATTTTTAAAAACTAAACTTCCAAAAGGGGAGAAAAATATAGCAGAAGTTTTTATAAAACTTACTATGAGTAAGCCAGTAAAAGTTGAGGTGTAAAAATGGTTAGAGAGGAGAAAATCAAGCTTGTGGAAGAATTGAAGAATTTACTTGAAAATTATAAGACTATATGCTTATTAGATTTAATGAAAATGCCTTCTAAGCAATTGCAAGAAATAAGGAAAAAAATTAGGGAAGAAGCATTAATAAAAATTGTTAAGAAGAATTTATTGAAAATTGCGATGGAGAAGGTTGAAAGGAAAGATTTAAAGAAATTTAAGGATGAAATACCAGTTCAACCTGGTTTAGTTCTCACTAATTTAGAGCCTTTTCTTCTCTACAAAAAAGTTGCTGAGCTCAAATCTTTTGTTTCTGCAAAGGAAGGTGATATTGCACCAACTGATATTTGGATAAGAGCAGGCCCTACAAATTTGCTTCCCGGCCCTATTATAAGTGAATTTTCAAAAGCAAAAATTCCCGCAGGTGTTGAGGGAGGAAAGATTGCAATTAAAAAGGATGTTTTGGTTGTGAAAAAGGGAGAAGTTATTTCTTCATCTTTGGCAAGTATTTTGAGGAAACTTAACATAGAACCCATTCAAGTTAGTTTGAATATAGTTTCAATTTATTCAAATGGATCAATTTATAAAAAAGATGTTTTAGAGCTTGTTAATACTTATCCAGAAAAAATTAAAGAAGGTTTTTCCAGAGCTTTAAGTTTATCTATTGGAATTAAATATCCTACAAAAGAAAATATAGGATTTTTACTATTCAAAGCAATTAACATAGCAAGAAATTTTGAAAATTTGATAAAAAGCTAAAATATTTAAGTGTGTTTAATTAATGAAATTAGAGGTGGTAAAAGTGCAAGAGATATATGCTGCACTGCTTTTAAATGAGAGCAAGCAACCAGTAACTATAGAGAATTTAACAAAAGTTTTGCAAGCAGCAGGAGTTCAGCCAGATGAAGGGAAGTTAAAAGCTTTGGTTGCAAGCCTAGAAGGGAAGAATATAGATGAAATAATAAAGGAAGTTTCAACTGTCCAAGTGGCAACTAAGGTTGAAGAAAAGAAGGAAGAGAAGAAAGAAGAGGAAAAGAAAGCTGAAGAAGCAGTTGCTGGTTTAAGCAGTTTATTCGGGTAATGAAATCATGGAAAAATTAATAGAATTAGCTCAGAAGATAGAAGATGAAAATTTAAGAGAGAAGGTTATAAATTTTCTTAAAAATCCAAAATTATCACATGAAGATTTTAAAAAATATCCTAGGATGAAAATAGAGGAAGCTGTTTCTGTTTTTACTGTTTCATCCCCATCTGGTCAAATTACTGTTGAAAGAGATGTTCTTAATCATACTATAGCAGTTACTGAGCTTTGCTTAAAAGTTTCAGAAGTTTTAGAAAAAAGGTATGGTCTAAAAGTTAAAAAGGATTATTTGATAGCGGGAAGCTTATTGCACGACATACCCAAAATTTTTGAATGGAAAAGAGGTGAAAAAGGAGTTGAACATACAGGAATTTTGCTTGACCATACCCTTCTTGGGGTTGCTGAGCTTTATGCCAGGAAATTTCCGGAAGAAGTAATACATATAATTGCTTCCCATTTTGGAGAGACAGGGCCAACACCGCCGAGAACTCTAGAAGCTATAATATTGCATTATTGTGATTCCTTCCTTTCAATGATAGAATTTCAGATAAAAAAGAAGGCAGAAGAAGGTATTCAACTAATTCTTTTCGATGAAGAAATGTTAAAGGATGTTGTTGAAAAAATTGCAAAGGAAGAAATTAAAAAATTTCCAAAATAAAAGCCAATTTTTACTTTTTTAATTGAAAATAAACCAAAATTTTACATATTTTCAATTTTTACCGGAATTGAGGTCCCCCGAAAAGTAGGTATATTTATATTTTAAAATTTTAAGAAGTGAGGAAAATGAGATGTTTGAGATGTAACTCACCAAGGGTTTTAAGATTTATAGATGGATTTGGTTTAAAAAGAGTTTTTTGTCGAGACTGCTGGCTCAGTATCCCAGAAAATAACTTAAAAGTTGATTTACAAAAAAATCTAAACAACTTTAACTTTAAGGTTGATGTATATGGAGAAGATTGGAGAAATAAATATAAGTTTGATTAAGGATAGAGAAAAGTTAAAGTATAGAGTTAACTGGGTTGGAAAAAATAGGGTTTTTGGTTTTATTAAGCCAATAGATTTTTAGGGAGTTTTCCCTTTTATTCTTCTTTTTTAACCACAAAAAATCCATGATCTTTTTCAAAAGGATCCAATTTAACAAAATCAAGTATTTCAAGTTTATTTTCTTCTAACTTTTTCTTTACTTCCCTATAAATTTCCTCTGGTTTTTTAAGGACATCTATACTCCTACTTTTAACTGCAATCATTCCATATCCATTTTTTTTCAGAAATTTCTTGCAATTTCTTACAAAAATCTCAACTTCTTGCGGGTCAGCAACATCGCAGTAGACCAAATCAACTTTCCCAAAAATTAAATTTTCGTATTCCATTTTTCTTGCGTCTGCTAGAATAGGAATTACATTGCCCCTTTTTTCTGCATGCGGTATTAATTCTCTTAAAACCCTTTCACTTATTTCTATACCATAGATAATCCCATTTTTTCCTATGATGTCAGAAAAATGAGAAGCAGTAGTGCCAGAAGCTATTCCTAAGTATAAAATTTTCATTCCTTTTCTAATAGGTAAAATTTTCATTCCTTTTCTAATTGCAGCACATGGTTTACTTCTCCATGGGTCCCAAATTCTGTATTCTATACCTTTAATTTGAATTAGCTCTTCTCCATAAACTTTCTCACCAGGAGTAAGGTTTATTGTAGCAATTCTACCGTTAATCTTAAACACACCTTCAAACTTAGTTTCCTTTGCTTCCATAAACTCACTTTTTGCTTAGAATTTCCTTTATCCTTTCTTCCAACTCTTTCTTCAACTTTTCGCTTCTATCTTCTTTAGAATAGTAATCAATCTTTGCTGCCATGCTTAATTTTGATGCTAAAACTCTAGCAACCTTTCCCCTATATTTTTCAGGAGCCTTTTGAACATAAGAACTTGTGAAAATTAAGCCATGCTTAGGAAGTTTACCTCTTCCATGCAAGTATTTGAAAAGTGCTTTCTCTGCGCCTAAGAGTTGAATTGTACTAGAGGTCATCTTTGCCAATTTTTCTAATCCCCCTGCCTTTGCTATAAGCTTAGCAGAAAGTGTCGCACCTACTAGTTCTGTAAAGTTCGGTGCAACATCCTTTAAAATTTTTTCTAAATATTTTTCAATTTTTTCTTTCAAAGAATAAATGCTAACAATTTGGGAAGAAAATTCCTGAAGTATTTTAATATCCTCTTCCTTTAGCTCAGCTCCCATGCTTTTTTTAGCAAAATCTCTAAGCTCTTCTATCTTATCTCTTGAGCCAAATTCTTTAACCATTTTTGCAAATTTTTCATGATCTCTTACTATTCTATCCATTTCCGGGAAATGTAGAGAATACCATTCTCTTAGCCTTTCAATAAAGATGTTCAAACATTTGCTAATCTCTTCTATCGCATTTATTGCCTGAACCACAAGCTTATCCCTTTCTATGGCTTTTTTAATTTTTACTTTTGTAAGTTCTATTCCAGTTTTAGTTAAAATTTCATTCAGCTCTGCCTCGCTCCCAGCAAATCTATATTCTAAGGCTAAACTGCTCAAATTTTCTTTAACAAAATTTTCTGCCTTGCTTTCTTTTTCAAATTTTACTCCCTTTCTTTGAACCGAAAAAATAAATTCATCAAACCCCCTTTTCTCCAACTCTTTCATTAGCTCAGACTCTTCTTTTATTATTTCTTCGCTTCTAATTTTTTCAGCAATTTTTTCAGGATCCTTAGGAAAAATTCTAAAAGAAATTACTTTGTTATTATCGTCCAAGGCAAAAACTCCTATGAAAGATGTAATTAAATAGCATCGCATAATAATTTCTATAAGTTTAAGATAAATAAAACATTTAAGTTTAACAAAAAAATTAACTTAAGATAATGAGAAGTGAGTTAATTTTAATCGGAAGTTTTTTGATTTTCATAGGTTTTATTTTAATATTTTTTGGGACTATTTCAGAAAGAAAAGTTAAAGCTGAAGGAGGCTTTATTCTTTGGATAGGACCTTTTCCTATTTTTGGTGGAACTGATAAATCTATAGTCTATCTATTACTCATTCTTTCTGGAATGTTTATATTATCAATTTTACTACTTAATTTATTGATAAGATGATATGGATAATAGCTATATTGGCACTTATTATAGCAGGAGTTGTAGTATACTACATTAACAAGATAATAATTCTTTCAAACAGGATAGAAAATGCATGGAGTCAGATAGATGTTAAGCTGAAAAAAAGGTCT
>JAVZIY010000002.1:0-31995 GCA_038998005.1 Candidatus Aenigmatarchaeota archaeon | reverse complement strand
TTTATAACTCCACATTACGCATTTTACTTTCTTTTGGCTATAAGCATTTTTATGATGAGCCAACAGCTTAAAAATACTCGTTTGCGTTGAGATGAAAAAGATATTACGTTAGCGATGAAAATGCAGACGATGTTAATGTAAGCTTATGGCTATCTCCAGACAATTCTACTTGGTGGTATGTTGATTCTCAAATTTGCTATGATTGTGGAATAAAGACTGAGCTAACTTTCTACTACAAGGGATTTAACTGTAACGACATGCCTGAGTATTATTTCAAGTTCAACGCAAGTGATGCTCACAACTCTACTGATAGACCAGGGAAAAACTTCACTTTTACTAAGGATGACGTTATCATTGAATATTCTGGTTTGTCCGAAGGTAATAACTCTTGGGTTAACAGAAATTCTGGCTCAGTTTTGCTAAAAGTAAGAATTTATGATACAGATAATAAAAGTTATGTTCCTTATAATGTTCAAGGAAAAGTTTGGGTGACAAAAGACCAAGTAAATTATGATTCAGGTTGGCAGAATATAACAGACTCTCAAGGTTATTTAGCATCTTCATTCTCTCCGAACTGTGATTATTCAGCTAGCATGCAATACTGGAAGGCTGGAACTTACCAAGATTCTTGCTACAAAGACGTTAACTCAACTTTAACCTTAACCACAAATATAAAAGGCTGGCTAAACAACAGTGTTAGTGAACCAAATGGAGAAGCTTATCTCTCTAACGAAAATGTAACTGTAAGAGGAAACGTAACCGATGAATGCGGTTTAATAATAAGCGATGCTTCGGTAACTTTCAGAATTTTCCACTCTGGCTATAATGCCTTTTCAACAGTTTGTGAGCAAGTTTTAAGTGAAGGAAACGGCTTTTACAATTGCACATGGAACATTTCTTCCAATCCTTCAGGTTGGTATAATGTTGAGATGAATTCTTCAAGATCTTACTATAATAATGGAACAAAAATTAGAAACCAAGTCTTCTTCCATCAAGTCAATCCTGTTTTAACAAATGAATTCGTTTCTCCACAGCAAGCACCTTGGGGTTCGACTTTTGTTTTCAAAGTAAACGTAACAGATGATGATGATACAGTTAACGTAAGCCTATGGATAAGAAAATTACCTACAGGAGAATTTTCTTTAGCTAACTCAACACTTTGCTCAGATTGTATAAATAAACAAGTTGAATTGAGCAAAAAGTATACTTCTGGAACTGATATAGGAGACTATGAATGGTTTATAAACGCAAGTGATTTGCATTCTGGCTATGCAGGAACTTCTACCAAAACTTTCAACGTTACTAAAAGAAACACTTATTGGGTCTACTCACAAGGAAATGATTCTTGGGCTAGCAGAGTAGGAAGCAATACAACTATTTTAGAAGCAAGACTTTTTGATACTTTCACTAATAGCTACTTAGATAAAGGTTCTGACACTCTTTACATAAACGTTACAAAAGATGGAACTTGGGGAAAATGGTCTAACTCTTCAAGCTTAGGTTATTTAACCATAGCATTCGACCCAGACTGTACTTACTCAGTTGGCGAACACAAATGGAAAGCTGTTTTTGTTGGTGATTCTTATTACTATGGAAGTGAAAGCCAGAATTTTACTGTTAACATTTATTCAGAATTTTATGCTCAAGTCCTTCAGCCAAACGGAGAAGTTTATTCAGAAGGGGAAAACATTCAGATAATTGGAAGGTTGAGAGACGAATGCCTAAATAATATTCCAGGAGCAACAACAATATTTAGAGTTTATCCAGGTGATTATTCTTGCGATCCTGAGCCAGCTAACGACTTAGGGAATGGAAACTACAGCTGTACTTTTGGAACGAGTGGATTGCTTGGATGGTATGATATAAGCATGAACTCTAGCAAAAACTATTTCAACGATACTTACACTTTAAAGCAAAATGCTTTCCAAATCAGAAGAAAACCAAGCATTACAAGCTACCAAATATCTCCAGAACAAGAAGGATGGGGCTATAATTTTACTGTAAATGCCTATCTTTTAGATGCTGATTCTGGAGACACTTTAAACATAAGCTTATGGAAATCTTATAATGGAATAAATTGGGTTTATGTTAGTTCGCAAATTAAAGTTGACTGCACTTCTGGTTGCGATATAATATTTAATCCAGAGTTTACATGCTCAGACTATCTTTCAAGCTCAACGATTTATCTTAAGCTTAACGTTAGTGACAGCTATGGTCTTAAAAATGAAACTTCTTCATTTACAGTAACTCTTGAAAAAGATGATGTAAGCTTCAATACAATACAGGCTCCTTCTTCTGTTGACAGGGAAGGAGGAACAGGAGTTTTTGTTGTTAGAGTTAACGATACAGATAAAAATGCCTGGCTGGATGACTCGCAAGAAAGTGTTAAAGGATATTTCTGGTTTACAAAAGAGCCTTCTTCTCCAACCTGGGATTCTGGCTGGTTTGCAACAGTTAACTCTTCTGGCTACATGCAAGTAAGCTTTGATCCAAATTGTAGTTATGCAGCAAGCTACCAATACTGGAAGGTTGGAATTTTAGATAATAATTGTTATGCAGATACAAACTCAACAGAATTAGGCTTTACCATAAAAGGTCAACTCAAAAGCAATTTGTACTTGCCTAAAAGGTTCTCTGAATTTAACGTTTCAGACTTGATAAACATAAGATGGAGCGTTTATTCTGATTGCTATGGTATAAGCGAGGCTTATGATTCTGGAAATATAACAGGAGTTAGCAATGTTTTAAACTTGTACAACTTTGGAAATTCTTCTTCTTGCATAGATATAAACGAGATTTTTGAAGGAAACTACAATTGCACTTGGAATTCAACTTCCCAACCAGAAGGAAACTGGACCATTAACGTTCAAGTTTCAAAAACAAACTACAACTCAAACAGCACAAACTTCACTAATTGGTTCTGGTTAGAAAACTTAGCCCCAGAAATTGTTGAGATAGAAGTTTCTCCTGAGCAAGCAGGTTGGGGCTCGGTTTTCAACTATTCAGTTTATGTTAACGATAAAGAAAATGATGAAGTAACTTGCCTGCTTTATGTGAACACAACTGGAAGCTTTGTTTTTAAAGGAATAAACACAACCTCAACTCCTGGCTTATGTAACGTTATAGTTAATGATTTCACTTGCCAAGACCAAAGCAACGCAAGTTTTTACTTTATAGTAAACGATACTTTCAACAAAGTAAATACTTCTGAAATTTTTGGAGTAACTCAGGGACCAAACATAACTAAGAACAGCATAAGCATAACTTTGATTCAAGGTAATGGTGCAAAAGTTAATAGATCTGATAACAATCCAATTGGAAACAAAACCAAATTAATTTTGAAAGTTAACGATACGACAAGAAATTCTGTTCCTTTAGAAAATACTAATGGAAGCATTTGGATGACTTACGATTTTTCAAACTATTACCAGTATTTTGTTAAAACAAATTCTTCTGGCTATTTCAATTTTGATTTTGACCCAGATTGTTCTGGACCTTACTACCAAACAGGAAAGCAGTACTGGATAGCTGCTGTAATAGATGATGTATGCTATGAAACAAAATACACAAACTCAACACCTACAGAAAATTACACTGTTGATGTTATTGGTGACTTGATACTTGAAATAATTTCTCCAAAAGGAGAAAAATACTTGAGAAGTAATTATCCTGATGGACAAAACGTTAATTTGACGGCAAGAATAACAAGTGATTGTTCAGTGGAAGGTGGCTTAAGCGATGCTCAAACAAGCTTCATTTTAACTCAAGGTTCAACTGTTAAAAATTGTTCACCAATAGAAAGTTTGGGAAATGGTTATTACAACTGTACTTTAAACACAAGTGATTTTTCAGCAAAAGGATGGAATGCTACTTTTAACGCGAGTAAAGATTACTTTAACCCCTCTTCCCTAACAGATATTTTTCAAATTTGGCAGAAAGGTTTCTGGGTTGAAACCAAACCAGTACTAACAACAGACTTCAGTTATGTTTCTTATAACTCTACTGGCCATATAGGAGATGGAGGATGGGGAGAAACTTGGATTTTCTGGGTTAACGTTACTGACGAAGATGAGGACACTTTAAACGTTAACCTTTACATAAACAGAAGCGATGATGGCGAATGGGCACAACCAGTAAGTGGCGAAGGAAACACAACTAACACAACTGCAAAAGGAATAAATACTACAGTAACTTTTGTTTTAAAACTACCATCCCCAGTAGCCTTAGGCGGAAGCTCACCAATAGGACCGCATGCCTTCAAGTTCAACGTTAGTGAAAAAGAAGATATATTTGGAAATTCTTCAATAGACTTCCCCCAAAACATAAACGAAACTGGTAACGGAACTTTTGTTTATCAAAAAGATGACATTATTCTTGAGCATATAGCTGGAAATACTACTGTAGTGAACAGAACTGGGAATCAAATTCAAACTTTAACTGTTAGGGTATACGATGCTGATAGAGGAATTTACCCAATTTTCAAGAGCGACGGAGCAAGCATTTGGGTTACCACTGACTTAGCTTCAAACTATGTTCCTCTTACTGGAACTACTTCAGTTCAAAACAGCTACATAAACACTTCGGCAACACAATTTGATCCAACATGTAGCTTTTCTGTAGGGCCACAAAAATGGAAAGCTGGGATAACTAGTGATAATTTGCATTACAAAGAAACAAACTCAAGTGAGTTTTTCATAAACATAACTACTGTTAGCCTATCCTTTAAGTATATCTCTCCAAAAAATGGAAAGCTTTTCATAAAATTTCCTATACCAGCAGATTCTATTTTGCTTGTAGGAAATGTTAGCGATGATTGTGGAGGAGTTAATCAATCGACAGCAAACTTTTACCTGTACAGAGGAGAAACAATAAAAGTTTGCTCTTTAATAGGAACGATAATAGACTATAACAACGGAACTTATGGTTGCCTAATTTCAAACTCAACTCTATACTCGGACCCTGAGCTAGATTATGGTTATTGGAATGTTAGTTTTAATGCAAGCAAAAGCTATTATAATTCTTCTGAAGAAGAGTTTGAGCAGAATGCTTTATACATAGCTTCAAGACCAAAGCTTACCACAGGCTCAGCTTATGTTTCTACTGGTAATCACACAAGTGGATGGGGAGACTTATGGTTCTTTGAGGTTGGTGTTGAAGATGAAGATTATCTTGGAGAACAAGGAAGCCTGGTTAACGTAAGTTTCTGGGTTAACTTAACTGGCCAATGGGAGTATGTTGGTTCTCAAGTTTGTTCGCCACCATGCACAGGAATAGGAATAAATGCTCTAAAATTTGAGAAAAGCTTTTCTTGTGAAAATATTGGAACAAGATTTTTCAAATTTAACGCAACAGATAACTTTTATTCAAGTGATAAAAGATTTAGAGCAGAAAGCTCAACTCAAAGCTTTGCTCTTTCTCCTGACTTAGCTTCCTTAACCATTGAACAAGGAGATGGCTCAAGCGTTAATAGAGTAGGAATAGAAACTTCTATATTAAAGGCAAGCATAACAGATTGGTCAAAAGAAGGAATAACAGTAACTGAACAAGGAATTAGTGGAAGAATTTACATAACAAAAAACAGAACAACCTTTGATTCTTTCATTCCTCTAACTACTGGTTCTGACGGACTATTTACTTATGACTTCGATCCAAACTGTAGCTACTATACTGGAAGACAATGGTGGAAAGTTGAGCTAACAGATTCTTGCTATTCTTCTACTTCTTCTCAAAACGCAACAGTTTATGTTTATGGCCAACTCTATAGCAATTTAGAATATCCTCCCTCTGGTTGGGTTAACGGAACAGGAACTTTAATACCAATTATTCTTGATGTAAAAAGTGATTGCTCTGGCTATATAGATGAAGAAAGTCCAGGTGTACCAAACTCAACAGAAGGAATAAGCTATCCTATTAAAGTTAGAAGACCTGATGATAGCACTATTGAAAACTGCTATCCCTGGCAAGATTGGGAAAACGGAACTTATAATTGTACTTTCGATACAATTTACCACCCTCCTGGATATTATGATATAATTTTGAGTAGTGCTAAGCAGTACTTTATACCAAACACAACTTACTATTATGATTGGTTCGAACTAACAAACCTACCTCCAAGCTATCAAAATCCACAAGTAACTCCAAGCATAGGAGGATGGGGTTCTAAGTATAACTTCAGCATAGAAGTTAAAGATACAGACTTAGATTTAGTTAATTGTAGCTTATTTGTTTCAACAGATGATGGTTTAACTTGGCGTTATGTTAATTCAACAATAATTTCTGGAAGTAGTCAATGGCAAAACTGTAGCTTTACCCTTGTTGAACCTTATGCTTGCAACTCAACATATTTTGATGTTGGAAACGATAATTGGTTCAGGTTTAACTTGACAGACGAAGTAGGACAAACTTCTGTAGTAACAACTCCAGGACCTGAAATAACCAAGGATAACATAACAATAACCTATGTTTATGGAAATAATACAAATATAACAAGAGCCTCTGGCTTTTTACCTTTAAAAGTTTATGTTTTTGATACAGTAAGAAATAAAGCAGTAGGCTCTTACGGCTCTGCCCAAGCAAGAATAAGCTTTAATGTTACTAAGGATGGAACTAACTATGTTCTTGTTGGCTCGAATCAAACTTATGCTTCACTTCCAGGAAATGTTACTTTCAACTTTGACCCAAGCTGCGAGTTTGATGTTGGCTATCAACAATGGTTCGCGTTTTACAATTCTTCTGTAGGAGCTGGTGGAGAGTGCTATTACTACAACGAAAGTGAAAGGTTTAGCATAGGAATTGTTGGCCAACTAGTAAATTATGTTGTTTCTCCAAACTCAACTAAGAATAGGTTTGTGAGAGAAGAAGAAAACATAACTTTCAGGGGAAATGTAACAACAGATTGCTCGGCAAAGGATGGTTTAATAACTAATGCGAACGTAACTTTTGAAGCAACACATGCAGGAACTGGAGGAAAATATTATTGTGATGAACCTTTGATAAACGAAGGTAATGGATATTACAGTTGCTTGTTTATAAACAACGCGAGCAAGCCAACAAGAAATTACAAGCTTAACATGAGCTCTTCTAACGTAAGCTGGTTCAACCCAGGCTGGACAGAAGTTACTGGTTTATGCACGCCAACGCCATGCGCTTTCTTTGTTGTAACAAAACCAAGCCTTTCAAGCCCAAGCGTTTCTTATACTCAAGACGGAGGTTGGGGCGAATCCTGGCAGTTTAGCATTACTTTGAGTGATCCTGACTTAGATGTAAACACTGTTAGGTTATGGGTTAGAAATACAACTCCTGCTCCTTCAGCATGTCCAGAAGCTTCTGCATGGCCAGACTTTTACTTGAAAGGAAGTCAAAGTGTTTCTCAAGGTAATATAATTTTCAACTATCCTTCGCCAGCATTTAGCTCAGCCTGTGCAGGAGTAAGCTTTGAATTCTTCTTCAACACAAGCGATGGTGAAAGAACAGCAAACACAAGCTTACTTACATTTACTGTACAAAAGGATGATGTAAACATAACTTTGGTAGAAGGAAATTCTGCAATTCTAAACAGAAGCTTAGCTCCTTATCAAGAAAACGTTACTTTTAGCATAAGAATTTATGATACTGACAGAAATGTTTTGTTAGGAGTTGGTACACCGGGAACAATAAAGTTTTACGTTACTACAGACCCAAACAATCCTAATAGTTTTGTTGTAGAAGAAAGCATACCTCAAATTGGGGCAGGAGGTTTTGTAAATCACACTTTCCCGAAAGCAGAAACAAGATGTAATTATGGAATTGGTCCTTTAAGATGGAGGGCAGAGTTTGGTTCAACTAGCACAATATACAAAGCAACAAACTCTACTTCAACTTATGGTGATGATTTCTACATAACCTTAATAACTTATCCTCTACAAGTTAGCGTTATTGCGCCTAACAATCAAAGCTTTAGAAGAAACGTAGATTTGATAACTTATGTTGGAAACGTTAGCGATGATTGTGGTGGAGTAAAAGGAGCAAGCGTTGAATTTAGAGCTTATCCAGAAGAAATTAACCCTTCTTCAACTTGCTTACCGAGCGAAGTAACTGATTATAATAACGGAACTTACTCTTGCTCAAGAATGCCTTCAGAAGATTGGCAAATGACTTATCATAACTTAACAATAAACGCTTCGAAGCAGTACTATGAACCTTCTGAAATTTTTGAAAAGCAGGATTCATTTGTTATAGTAACCAATCCTACTTTAACACTTTTAATTCCAACAAGTAAATGCAGAGCCTCTGAATGCTTAGGTAGCGATAACAATTTTGGATGGGGCGAACTTTGGAACTTTTCAGCAATAGTTCAAGATTTAGACCAAGGAGCGTATTCTTTCGAGAAGTTGAATGTAAGCTTATGGATAGATTTTGGCTCAGGCTATCAGCTTGTTAATTCAACTTTATGCTATGCGCCAACATGCCAATCGCAAAAGCTGATAACTTTCCTACAAACTTTTGATTGTGGAAAAATAGGAAGTTGGAATTATAAGATAAACATTTCCGATTATTGGGGCTATAAGAATGAAAGTTCTGGAGGAATAATAATCAACCCAAATAGCATAGAAGTTGAGTATGTTTCAAGCCCAACAAAAATCGACAGGGAAATTGGAACAACACAAGGGACTTTTATTCTCAGGATAAAAGATTTAGATAAAGATGAATACTTACCTTCTGGAGTAAACGCTTCGTTCTTCTTCACAAAAGATGGCTCAACCTTTAATGTTAAGAATGATGTGAAAACAAACTCCTCTGGCCATATAAACATAACCTTAGACCCAGACTGCTCTTACTCTGTAGGAATTCAAAAGTGGGACGGAGGAATTTCAGGAGATTATTGCTATTACAGCGAAAACTATACTCAAAGGATAGGAGGACCTTATGCTCCACCAGAGTATAACATAAGTGGACAAATAAAAGTTAATCTTTTGCAACCTTATTACCAACAAATCTTTAACGTTACTCAGCAAATCTTGATAAGGTTTAACACTACTTCAGACTGCTCAGAAGAAGGATTAATAGCAAACGCGACCTATCCTTTAGCTCAAATCGAATTAAGATCACCTTATGGTGAATGGGAAACTTGCTCGCCTTTAAACAATGAGTACAATGGTTGGTACAATTGTACTTGGGATTCAACTAATAAAAAAGAAGGTTATTGGAGTATAAATCTGACTGCAAGCAAGCTTCCAAATTATAACCTGAACGAAACAATGTTTGAAAACTTCTTCTGGCTTGAAAATGTTTATAGTGTTGCAGAAAATACTAGTGTTTCTCCAAGTCAAGGAGGATGGTCTAGATTATTCAACTATTCTATTGACATTTATGATCAGGAAGGAGATACTATAAACTGCTCATTGTTTATTAGCAAGGATAATCAACAAACTTGGGAGTATAAAGGAAGTTATATTGTTCAAGGAAATCCTGGAATTCCGACACAAGGTAAATGTTTCGTTCAAGTTCATGATTTTGATTGCGAAGATATAGGTGAAGATAATTGGTTCAAATGGCAAATTCAGAATGGAGAACCAGCAAATACTTATAACACTTCGGCTGTACAAGGACCTAATATTACTGAAAGTACTGTGAGTATTACTTACATAGAGGGTAACGATTCTTATCTGAATCGTTCATCAGGAATAAATCAAATAAAGAGATTTGGTGTGAATGTTTATGATATAGAAAATTCAAGCTATGCCCCTAATGTTAACGTGAGTTTCTGGGTTACAAACGATTCTACTAATTATAGATTGAATGTAAAGAATCAAACAGACTACTTAGGAAATGCTTCATATTACTTCGACCCAGATTGTAGTTATGCTGTAGGAAAGCAGTATTGGATAGCTGGAGTTACTGATTCTTGTTATTTGGATGCAAATACAACAAGCAATTTCACAATTTATGTAATAGGAGATTTAAGTAATTCAATCTTACAACCAGTAGGTGGAACTGAATACAAAAGAGGAGAAAATATAACAATTAGAGGTTATGTTAGTTCAGACTGCTCATGGGAAGTTTTGAACGAAAGTGTAAGCGTAAACTTTGTTTCGATTCATTCTGAGACTGGACAACAGTTCATTTGTTCCCCAGTACTAAATGAAAATGATGGACATTACAACTGCACTTTCAACACTTCTTCACCAGCAATAATGCCTGCAAGATTTTACAACATAAAGTTCAACTCTTCAAAACAATACTACAATCCTTACGAAACAACAGGAAACAATAATTTCTGGATAGAAACTGCTCCAACCTTAACAAACCCAAGTGTAAACAATACTCAAGGGGGATGGGGAGAATGGTATACTTTTTCTATTAATGTTACTGATGAAGATAGAGATGATGTAAGAGTTTGGTTGTGGAGGAGAAGAGTAGGGACGGAAGCTTGGAGTCAGTTTGGTACACCCTTAACAAAATCTTCTGGTATAGTAAGTCAAGTATTGAACTTTACAAGAACCTTTACTTGTGATGATTTAAATTATGGAGCAAATCAAGTTTGGGAGTTTATGTTTAACGCAACAGATGATCCAACAACCTATGCTGATGATAAAGCAAATAGCACAACAATAAGTTTAACTTTAGAGAAGAATGATATCGCAGTAATTTATGTCGAAGGAAATAATAGTGTAGTTAACAGAAGTGTAGCTCCTTCTCAAAGCAACGCTACACTAAGAGTTCAAGTTATTGATACAGATAGAAATATTTCTGTTAGTAGCGAACCTGGAACTGCAAGATTTTATGTCACAACAAATCCTTATGATGTAAACAGCTATGCAGTTGATAAAACTATAACGACAGGGACAGAGACTGGAGGTTACTTAACTGATATCTTTCCTACCTCTCCAAGATGTAACTACAAAATTGGACCTTTGAGATGGAAAACAGAGTTTGGTTCTACATGCTATAAAACAACTAATTCATCAGTTTTCTTCTTAAACACCACAACCTATCCTCTTCAAGTAGAAATTCAAAGGCCAAACAACGAAACTTTCAGGAGAGCTATCGATACAATTTTGTTAAGGGGAAATGTTAGCGATGATTGTGGTTTAGTGAGCGGAGCAGAAGTGAGCCTAAAAACTGTGAAAGGAGTTTTTAGCTATGGTTGCCCAGATGATGTTGGTATAAATGATGAAGGAAATGGTTGGTATAATTGTAGCTTTGTTTCAAGCTCAACCTGGAGTCTTGGTTATTATAACGCAACTATGGAAGCATCAAAAGAGTTTTATGAAGGTTCTGAAATCAAAACAAAAATAAACGCTTCTGTTCTGGTAACAAATCCACAAATTCAAGGCTTATCAGTAACAACTTCAGATACAGTAAACCCAGGAGGATGGGGCGAACTCTGGGCTTTCTCTGCTCAAGTAAGAGATATAGATCAAGGAATTTCTGAACTTGGATTTGAAAAACTAAACATAAGCTTATGGATAGATTTTGGCTCAGGCTACCAATTAGTTAATTCAACTTTATGCTATGCTCCGGCATGCTCTGAATGGGCTGAGATAAGCTTCACTCAGCATGACTTTAATTGCCAACATATAGGAACAAGAGCTTACAAATGGAATGTTTCAGATGTTTGGAATTATAAGGTAGAAGCTTCTGATAGCGTAACAGTAAGCCAAGACGATGTAGAATTTCCAACAAATGAAATTACAGAACCTAATATCATAGAAAGAGAAGGTTCAAAAGAAGGGATTTTTGTCTTTAGAATAAAAGATAAAGACAATAATAGTTATGTTCCTGCTAACGTTAACGCAAGCATCTGGTTTACAACTAATGCTAGCGACCAAACAAGCTGGGATTACACAAGACACTTGACAACAAACTCTTCTGGTTATGTTACTTATGGTTTTGATCCGAATTGTAGTTATTCTGTTGGAATCCAATACTGGAAAGGTGGCAGCTTAGATTCTTGTTATGAAGTAAAAAACATGACTCCAAGAACTTTCGAGATTAAAGGTCAGCTAAAGAATCAACTAAACCAACCAAGCTTTGGTTCAGTTTATAATGTTACTGAGTTAATATCAATTAACTTCACTACACTAAGCGATTGTTCAGCTTATAGAGGAGATGAAAATCCTGTTATAAACGCTTCAAGCTATACGATTGAGCTTAAAAGTCCTTTAGAAACTTGGGAATCTTGTTTGCCAATAAACAACTCTTATCAAGGTTGGTATAACTGCACTTGGAATTCTACTGGCAAGAAGGAAGGATTTTGGAGCATTAGGTTAAACTCAACAAAAGAGTATTTCAATCAAAATTCAACAGTTTATGAAAACTGGTTCCAGCTTGTTAACTGGAACGCTACTAACACATCTATACCAATTGTTAACCCAAGCGAAGCAGGTTGGTCAAGAATTTTCAATTACAGTATAGCAGTTTATGATCAGGAAGGAGATACTATAAATTGCTCTTTGTTTATTAGCAAGGATAATCAGCAAACTTGGGAGTATAAAGGAAGTTATATAATTCAAGGAACTCCTGGAATTCCTACACAAGGAACTTGTTGGGTTGCTTTGCATAATTTCACATGCGAAGATATAGATAAACCAGAAGGTCAAGAGTGGATTGTAAGTAAGGCAAAATGGTTTAAGTGGCAAATTGAAAATGGAGAACCAGAGAATGCCTGGTTCACTGATGCTATTCAAGGGCCAAACATAACTGAATCCCAAGTTTTAATTAGTTATATAGTTGGTGATAATAGCTATGTTAATAGAAGTTCTGGAATAAATCAAGTTGTAAGATTAGCTGTAAACGTTTTTGATTTGGAAAACTTAAGCTATGCTTCTAACGTAAACGTAAGCTTCTGGGTTACTAACGATTCTACCAATTATAGAGTTGATATTATAAATCAAACTGATAGCTTTGGAAATGCAAGTTATTACTTCAACCCAGACTGCTCTTATAGCATAGGAAAGCAGTACTGGATTGCTGGAGTAACTGATTCTTGTTATTTAGATATAAATGCTTCAAGCAATTTCACAAGCTATATAATCGGTGACTTAATTCCAACCATAACTTCACCAAAAGGAGAGAAATACTTGAGAAGTGATTATGAAGATGGTCAACTTGTTTCTTTCAATGCATCGATAAAAGATGAATGTGGTTTAGCTATAACTAATGCTCAACTCAATTTCAGTGGAATAAAAGATTCAGAAGTTAAGTGGTGTGAAGAAGTAATAAACCTCGGTGATGGTAATTATTCTTGCAAACTTAACACAACCAACTTCAGAGCACAAGGATGGAATTCTAGTGTAAATGTTTCCGCAAACTTCTACAACTCAAACTCTTCCCTAGAAACTTTTGTTATCTGGCAGAAAGGTTTCTGGGTTGAAACCAAGCCAGTACTAACAACAGAATGGTGGTATGAGAGTAGAGACTATCTTGGGAATTTAGGAGATGGAGGCTGGGGAGAAACTTGGTACTTTAGAGTTAACGCTACTGATGAAGATTATGATATTTTGGAAGTTAAACTTTGGGTGAACTCAAGCCAAGCTGGGGGCGACTGGGCTCAACCTTTATCAAGTATGACAAACTCAAGCGTTCAAGGAAAAAATGTGACAGTTACATTTGTTATACCAGCATGGTCAACCTATTCAAACCCAGGATTAGGTTCCCATATTTTCAAGTTTAACGTTAGCGAAGTAAAAGATATTTATAACAACGCGACAAAAGATTTTGTTAACAATACTTATGAAATAGGAAATGGGAACTTTACTATAACAAAAGATGATTTGCTTTTAATTCATGTTGAAGGAAATAATACTTCTGTTCACAGACCTGAAAATAATTACCAAACTTTAAGTGTGAAAGTTTTTGACAAAGATAAAGGAAGTGATGTAACAAGCGGAATTCTAAGTACAAACGTAAGAATATGGGTAACTAACAATTTAGCTTTCAACTTTACTCCAATTCCTTCAACTTTCTCTTCAGGCTATATAAACACTTCTTCAGGCCAGTTCGACCCAGATTGTAACTTTAAGGTTGGCCCACAAAAGTGGAAGGCTGGAGTTTTATATGCAGAAGCTTATAAAGCAGCAAACTCTTCAGAGTTTTCGATAAACATAACGACAGATCCGTTAAACATTGAGCTATTGCAACCTTTAAACGCAAAGTTTTATCTGAAAGGAATTGAAGATGTTCCGGTAAAAGTTAAAGTTACAGACGAATGCGGAGGAGTAAGCGAAGCAAATGTTACAATAATTTCTCAGCAATTGGGAGCTTATCCACAAAACAAAGATTGTGTTGAAGATCAAAGTCCAAAAGGTCAAATATTTTACGAGGGAAACGGAATATACAACTGTACTTTTAGAGCAGATACAACAGCTCAAGAAGAACCAACCTGGCTTTATGGCTATACTAACGTTTCGGTCCAAGCTTTCAAAACTTATTATAACGATAGTGAAGTAAACTTTACTATAAACTCTTATTACTTGACTTCTAAACCTGAAATTACTTTAAAATCGCTCTATACAGATTATGGCACAAGCGGATGGGGAGAGAACTGGCATTTCCCAGTTGACATAGAAGATAAAGATTATAATGCACAGCTTGGCTCGGTTATAAACGTATACCTCTGGCTAAACCTAACAGGAAGTTGGGAATTGTTTGGTTATAAAACTTGCGTACCAGCAGTGGGGAATTGCACAAACTTAGAATTCTATCCTGTTAACTTCACTTGCAACAGAACTTATAGCGATGTGGGAATAAAAGGTTATAAGATAAACGCAAGCGACAACTTTAATTACACTGACGAAGAGCAATCAAGCTTTACCATAACTCAGGATCAAGCTGACATAGCTGATGTTAAATACTCAAAATCAAGCATCGCAAGAGAGTTTAGCGATTCTGCTTGGTTTGCTTCACTCTTTGTCGATACTATAAGAGGATTAGAAATAACTTATGAAAACGTGAGTGGAAAAATTTACATCACAACAGATAGCTCAAACTATTTGTTTAACCTAAGCTTACTGTCTCAGCCTAATGGCTACTTTAACTACACTTTTGATCCAAACTGTAGCTTTTCTGTTGGAATGCAAAAGTGGAAGATTAATTTAGAAGATTCTTGTTATTATACTGCAAGCTCTGGTGAGCAAGGGTTTACAATAATTGGACAATTAAAGAATTCCTTAATCGAGCCTGCTTATGGCTCAAATATTGAAATAGAAGTAGGAAAAACTGTTAATGTAACTTCTAGCATTAAGGGAGAATGTGGAGAAAATGTTGAAAGTGCAAGCGTAACTCATGAAGCAAGATGGCCAGACTTAACTTTTGAAAATATTACTCCAGTAGAAGAATTGGGCTCAGGCTTTTATAACTCAACATGGAATATAACTTTCAAGAAAGGAGGTTACTATAGCTTTAGAGTTAATTCAAGTAAAGAGTACTACTATTCAAATTCGAGCTTGTTTGTTGATTGGATTTATCTTAACAACACCCCTCCATTAGTTGAGAACTTCTCAGTTATTCCAAGCTCAGCAGGCTGGGGAAATAATTTCACCTTTAGCGCAGATATAGATGATATTCAACTAGATAATGTTACTTGCAAACTATTTACATTCACACCAAGCTCAAGCTCTTGGGTTTATAGAGGGAATGCAACAGTTTATGGTGGAAAAGGAAATTGCTCTATAACAGTTTCTAATTTCAACTGTCAAGATGTAAATTATACTCTAAACTGGTTTAAATTTGAAATAGATGATGGAACAAATTTATTTAACACTTCTAATATTTCAGCTCCTAACATAGAAAGAGATCCTGTTGAAATAGAGTATGTTTATGGAAATGAAAGTATTGCAAATAGAAGCATGTATCAGAAAGATTTGCTTGTGTTAAGGATAAAGGATAGTATAAGAAATTCTTATGTTGGAAGCGGAATACAAGGTAGAATTTTTGTAACTAAGGATGGAACAAACTATGATTCTGGAACACAAAATACTACAAATTCAACAGGCTATTTGAATGTTTACTTTGATGCTAAAAGCGATTATGAGGTTGGGCCTCAGTACTGGAAAGGAGGAACTTACCAAGATTCATGCTACTTGGATGCAAATTCTAGCGAATTTATTTTAATAGTTTATGGTGATTTAATAAATTATTTGCTTATACCAGAAACTTATACAGAATATCTTAAACCAGAGGAAAATATTAGTATAAGAGTTAGCGTAACAGATGATTATCCAGTGGCAGTAAGTGATGCTTCAGTAAATATAACATTAATTCATGGTTTGCAAAATTTTGAATGCTCACCTGTTTATCCTATGGGTAATGGCGAGTATAATTGCACGAGAAATACTTCAACACTTGTTGCAGGAATTTATAACATAAGCATAGCTTCTAATAAGACTTATTATAACAACGGTTATACTTTAAAAGAAAATGCATTCTTCATAAAAACAAAACCAATTTTATACGGAGAAAATGTAAGTTCGCAGCAAGATGGAACCCTAGGTGGATGGGGAGAAACATGGACCTTCAAGGTTAATGTTACTGATGAAGATTTGGATAATGTTACAGTATACTTATACGTAAAATGGGAAAATGATGCTGATTGGACACTAGCAAATGTATCAGATTATGAAAGTAATCCAGAGTTACAAGGACCTTTAAATGTTAGTGTAATATTAAATTACAAGAATCCTGGATTATTCCAGAATAAAAAAGGAAATTGGAGTTATAAATTTGTTGCACAAGATTCAAGAGGTTATCAAACAGAAACTTTGCCTAAGAATTTCACGATAGAAAAGGATGATGTTCAAATTCAAGTATGGACAGGAAATGGAGAAATTGTGTGGAGGAATGGAACTCAAATTCTTTATCTCAGAGTAAATGTTACTGATATAGACAGAAACCTTCCTGCAGAAAATGCAAATGTAACATTCTGGGTAACTTTAAACGGAAATGATTTTGATTCTGGAACTTCAACTTCCTCTGACTTTGAGGGTGTTGCTGAATATCCATTTGATCCTAATTGTGATTATTCTACTGGAATTCAAAAATGGAAAGCTGGTATGGTTTATGATCAATACTATAAAGAATTTACAACTCAGAATTTCACTTTAATTATAAAAACTCTAATGCAACTGAATATAACCTATCCTGACGGACAATCATTCCTCATAGGAGAAAAAGTTCCTTTCATAGGTTATGTTTATGATGAATGCTTTGGTATACCAGGAGCAACAGTCACTTTCAAGGATATAAGAGGTTATAGTGATTGGAGTTGTACACCTGTTTCTGATTTGGGAAATGGAACTTACAATTGTACTTTTGATACTTCTGGAAAACCTTATGAATGGCATGATGTTGAAATGACAGCATTAAAGCAATACTATGAGAATTATCCTACTCCAAGTGTTAGAACAAAAACAAATGCATACTTCTTAGCATCACAGCCATCTCTTTCTGACCTTTCAGTAGACCATAGCTTCGGTGGTTGGGGTGAGCTCTATACCTTTAGTGTTAAGATAACAGATTTAGATAAGAATTACAACAACATAACACTCTGGAAAAGTAGTGATAATCAAACATGGAATCTTGTTGATTGGAAATGGGTTAAAGCTAGCTATTCTAACATGCCAGTAAGCTTTAGTGTTAGGTTTGGTTGTGAAGATTATTTGAATGGAGAAGATGGAAAATTATACTACAAGATAAATACAAGTGATGAATATGGATATAAAGCTACAACAGAAGTTAAAAACATAACTTTGGAAAGGGATGATGTTTACCTTTCTATTGGTGCTGATAGCAATTCAAGTGTGAGAAGAATAGGGAATAATGAAGCTTATTTCAGGTTAATAATTAAAGATACTGATTACGGAATTTATCCAAGCAATGTTAATGGAACAGTATGGATAACAGAAGATGGAAGTAGTTATACTGTTATCTTAAATTGCACTTCAACATTAGGAAATTGTAGTGTATTTTATAATCCAAATTGCAATTCAAATGTTGGAATACAATATTGGAAGGCTGGGACAACTGATATCTGCTATAAAGAAGTTAACACTTCTTCCCAAACATTTACTGTTTATGGCCAGCTTAATGTCTCTTTAATTTATCCTTTAAATGGAGCAATAATTAATAGAGGAAAAATAACAAGCCTTAATGCAAGCGTAAGTGGAGAATGCAGCGAAATAATAGGAGATGCTTCTGTTAATTGGTACAACTCTTCATTTAATTTATTAGCTTCAGGCTATAATACAAGTTGGAATGTTCCTAAAACCTATAAGCTTGGTCCTGAAACAATTTACGTAAATGCTTCAAGGCAGTATTATGATCCAAACAGCAATTCAAGCTCAATTTATATTTATGGATGGAGCGAGCTCGATTCTATATCACCTGCAAATGGAACCATAGCCTCTGCAGGAACCCCAATAACAATAACTTGCCATGTAAGAGATAGCAATACTTCCCAATCAATTGCTGATTATATCATTAATTTCCTTAAAAATGGAACTTCTCTAGCAAATGTTTCAACTAATGAAAATGGTTATGCAAGTTATGTTTGGTATACAACCGGAGAGGCTGCAGGATGGTACAATTTAACTTGTGCAATAGAAAGCAATTCAACTTTATATTATAATACTTCAACCTCGCAGATAGAAACTTTGGTTAAACTTGCAAGACCTCTAATAATAGACCAAATAGTTAGACAGTATAGCTGGATTTATAGAAACGATTCTTTTGCTCCTCATCAAACAAATATAAGCGTTCATGTGAAAGATGCAGGAATAGGAGATGCTGAAAACGCAAATGTAAGCTTTTACAATTCAACTCATTTCTTAAATAGCTGCTTGACAAATTCAAGCGGGTGGTGCTCATTTGTTAATTTTAATGCTGATGATAGCATTACCCCTGGACCTTATACAATTTACATGAATGCAACCAAGCCTGGAAATGAAGATTCTCTAACTAATACAACGATTATTACAATAAAAGGAATTCTCAACACAACAATAATATTGCCATTAAACGAAAGCTATTATTCAAAATCTCAATCAATTCCATTAAAAGCTAATGGAAGTAGTGAAAATGGGGAAAGCTTTGCCGAATTATTGCCAATAGTTAAATGGTACAATGAAACCGCACAAATAGCTCAAGGTATGGATACTTACCTACCTCAGCCACAGGTTGCTGAGCAAAGAACAGGATGGCACAGCTTCATGGCAGTTGCAAGCAAAAGCTATTATGATGATGGTATAGCTAATGTTTCAGTTTTAATAACAAGCTTATCAGATGTTGTTTGGATTTCACCAGTAGGAATAATACCTTATCCACAAGGATTTTACCCAACATGCTTAGTAAAAGACCATGAATCTGGAGCAGGTATTTCAGATTATACAGTAAACTTTTCCTATAAGTGGGAACCCTCAACACAATTCATTTACAACGGAAGCTACCAAACAAATTCATCTGGATATGCAAGCTATAGCTTTATTCCTGAGCAAAAGGGTAATATAACCTTTAATTGTACAATAGGAGATAATGGAACTCAGTATTACTCTGCAAATATAAAAGAAGCTATAGAAACAATTTGGGTTAAGGATTTGGAACCACCTAAGATTTATAATGCCTCAATTATACCAAACTCTAGCATAGAGGCTAACTTAAATTCAACAAATATTACAGCAACTATTGTTGATAATTATGAAATAGATTCTGTTTGGGCGAACATAACCATGCCTAATGGAACTATAATAATTCTTTCTATGAACAACATAACAATTCCTGAAAAAAGCTTTGGCTTTTTCGAGGCAACTTATTCCGTAAGCTATCTTCCACCGATAGGAGGAACTTACAATATCTCAATTTATGCAAGAGATTTTGCTCCAGAATATAATATTAACAGCACTTTTGTAGAAAGTATTGAGGTTTGGGGCAAGACTTTTGGTTTAATTGAGCAAGTTCCTCAGGAAATTGTAGCATATAACATAACTCAAACTAAAGGCTTTAGCTTTGACGTTAGAATAACTTTCACAAACATAGGACCAGCAACAGCCTATTCAGTTAATTTAACCCATACAGAAGAACCATTGGGCTCTTTAACATATAATGAAACAATGAAGGAATGCGGTACTTTATATGCAAATCAAAATTGCACTTGGGACTTAAGAGTTACTGTTCCACCAGCAACCCTTCCACAATTAATAACAAGCTATATAATTGCAGGTTGGAGAGAGCCAGACAATACTCTAGGTCAAACCTTTAATTCAACCTCAATAACAGTATCATCAAATCCTGTTGTTGAAATTTCACCTAAGGAAATAGTTAAGGAAACTCCTCATGATAAATCAACTTATGTTGGTAATGTAACAACTTTTGCTGCAGGAAATGATGATTTAAGGGATACTAAGTTAATTACAGTTGGAGGAAACTTATTCCTAGATTGTCCTCTTTGCTATTTGTCAGTTGTTCCAAGTGAAATTGGTTTGTTGGGTGCAGGCCAAAGCATAGTATCGCATATTAGCTTAACAGTACCTGCTGGTCAAGCTCCAGGAATTTACTGGACTAAGTTAAGAGCAAACACGAGCAACGCAGGATATGATGAAATGCTTTTGAACTTAACAATTCCTGTAAACAATTCTTGGATTAGAAACCCAGAAACTTTCGGAACTGTCTTGCTTCCCTTAAATACAAGCGGTAAAATAGGTAATATAACTGTCAAAAACATAGGAAATGTGAAAATTACTTTTGAAATTCTCAAATCAGGGAATGGAAGTGCTTTTATTACTGCCTATCCTTCTGGAGCTCCACAAACAACTGCATTTGACTTAGAAAAATTAATGGAGAGAAATGTTAGTTTAGATTATACTGTTTCAAGTAATGCGGTAGAAGGAATTTACACAGTTGAAATAGTTGTGAGGAATGTAACACCTGCCAATCCAAAGGAGAGAAGAACAAATATTACTTTGAATGTTACTGACATACCACCAATAATAGAAGATGTTTTTGTTGAGCCAAGGGTTTTTGAAGTTGGGTATGAAAATGTTACAATACAGGCAAAAATTACTGATAATTTTGCAGTCGATAAAGCATGGATAAACGTAACTCTGCCAAATGAGACAATTGAAGTTCATTTCATGGATAAGTTTGGAGATATTTACAATTTAAGCTACTTTAGCTTGAATGAAGGAATCCATTTAATAAAAATATGTGCTAACGATACTCGCTCCTTAGAAGCTTGTACTCAAGCAATAGAAGTTGAAGGTTCGAAAACAACTTGGCTAGAGATAATTCCAAATGCTACTCAAATAATTGCAGATGATATAACAATAGATTACGGGCAAAACTTTACTGTTAACATAACTTTAAACAACACCGGAGGCTCAAGAGCATTTGATTCAAACCTTACAATAAATGCTTCTAATATAACTGCATTTCCAGAATTCTTTGAGTTTGGAACTATATTGAAAAAACAGGTAAAATCAAACTTAACTGAAATAAGAATTCCGAATGCAACTCCGGCAGGAATTTATTACATAAGCTTAAATGCAAGCTGGAGAAACCTAAACGATACTTATAATTCAAGTAATAAAACTATTATAGTAAATGTAACTAAAAATCCAAAGCTAATAGTTCTTGAAGAAAATATAACAAAAATAATTCCTGGAGGAACAGCTGGAAATACAAGCTTTACAATTAAATCAATAGGTAATGAAAATGTAACTAATGTTTCAATAAATTGTAGCTCTGGAAAAGTTTGTGAAGATTTTGATGTTTTGTTTGAACCTGAAAACTTTACTTTAATTCCAGTTGGAGAAACAAGAAAAGTTAACGTCAGCATTTATGTTCCACCAAACTATCAAACAGGAAGTTACAATGGAAGCATAGAAATAAAATACGATGGAAAGGCAAGTTATTTGCAAGTTTACGTAAATGTTCCTATAAACATTTCTTGGGAACATTTAGAAAAAGAAATTCATAGAAGCGTTTTACAAGCAGATTCTGGCTATTTTGGAAGTTTAACTATAGTAAATACAGGAAATTCAGAAATTCCTTTAAGTTTAGTAGTTACTGGAAATATTAAGCCATACTTAAACTTAAGTGAAAAAGAAATTATTTTGCCTTATGCTGGGTCAAAGACAATTCACATATACTATTCTTCTCCAGACATTCCTTATGATACAAACTATACAGGAAAAATAATTTCAAATATTACAGGAGAGCTTAGAGAAAATGCAAGTATAAAGATGCAAGAAAGTTTTGTGAGCATGTTTGTAAGCGTATACAAGGTTAAAATAATTAGCCCAACAAAGGCTAATCCTTTAACTAGAGTTCTTCCGAACGATTTGATAGAAGCAAAAGTAAATATAAGTGCAAACTCAAGCTATGTAACTCAAAATGTAAGCTTTAATATTTCAATTTTCAATTCTTCTCTCTCATCTTTATCAGTTATTAATTCTTCCTATTTCAATTCCTCAGAAAACCTTTGGAGAGTTAAGTTTTATGCTCCTGAGCTAAGCATAGCAAGAGTTTATAGCTTAAACGTTACTGCAAGCTACAATGGGACTAAATACTTGGTAAGAAGTGATATTGAAGAAGATTCCATAGTTTACATGGATAATATTCCACCAATAATAACTTTAATATTACCAGTAAGAGTTCCTGCAAATTCAACCATAAGCATAAAAGCAAACGTTACTGAGTCTGGTGGAATAAAGAATATAACTGGAAATTTAACATATCCAAATGGTGGAAGTGAAACTATAAACTTTAGCTTAATTTCAAAGATAGTAGATAATTATCTTTACGAATTCAACTTCTCAAATACTTCGCTAATTGGAAATTATACAATAGAAATTAAAGCGTGCGACCTATCTGAAAATTGCAATTTAGAAACTTCTTCATTTGAAATCTATCCTACTGTTTTATTTAGCGGATATGCTAAGAATATCGAACTTTTAGGAGAGCCAGTTATAGACTTAAGCTTTAACTTGTTTGATGCTGGAACAAAAGTAAAAAGATTTGAAATTATTCCAAACTTAACAACAGGAATTTACAATGAAACAATAGATGCCAAATCATATGATTTAGCACTTCAACTTAAGGAATATGGCTTTTCTCACAGAATAGAAATGTATAATTTAAGCTTGATACAAAACTATTTCAATCCAGTAGTTGTTGGAAATATTCCTTCTGTAAGAACCTCAACCTCTGTACTAAAATCAATTTATGTTTATACTATACTTAAGCCATCATACTACATACTTTACTTCAACTTTTCAGATTGTGTTGAAGGAGGATGCAATGTACCAATTCATGACCCAAGCAGACTTGGAATTTATAGATATGGTGGGAATTGGACACCAAAAATCACTACTGCACAAAACTCACTTTGGGTAAGGATAACAAATCCAAATCGCGATAATAGCGATAACTCTGTAAACATTTCAGCATTCTATGTAAAGGCAAACTTAACAGATTTAAGCGGAGCTTATGTTTTAGCAGAATTTATTTGTGGAAATGGTGAGTGCGAAAGCGAGTATGGAGAAACAACCGAAAATTGTCCTAGTGATTGCCCATATTTGCCACCTGCTCCAACACCAGTAGTTCCTGTGACTGGAGGTGGTGCCGGAGCCATTACCATACCTGCAATTCCAGCAATTCCAGCAATTCCGCCAGGAGCTGGCCCAGGAGCAAACGTCACTTTAGCTCCTGTTCAAATTAAGTCTACACTTCTTGAAACTACCTTGGTACCAGGAGAAGAAAAAATATTTTCCATAGATGTCACAAACAATTTGGATAAGTTAATTGATGTAAGGATAACTGTTGAAGGGCCTGCATTTCAGCTCTTAACGATTCAAAAGCCTGTTTTCAATGTTCCTCCAAAAGGATTGGGTGTCACTGCAATAAGAGCTTATGCCCCACTTACAATTGCTCCTGGTATTTATACAGGTGACATAGTTGTTAAAACAGAAAATATAGAGGATAGAATTCCTGTGACAATTGTAGTGAAGCCTGTTTTAGAGCCTTTACTGGACGTAAAAGTTACTGTTTTGTCAAAAGCTGTTAATCCTGGACAAAATCTAACTTTTGAATTAAAGCTTGTTAACATGGGTGAAACAGAAAAAATTGAAGATATAACTGTAACTTATACTGTAAGATCTCTTTTGGATCCAAGAATTGTAATAGCAACATCCCAAGAAACCTTAGCAGTATCGACAGTAAATACTGTAAGAAGGGAGATAAAAATACCTGAAGGTACTTCTGAAGGAAGATATTTGATAGAAGTTAATGCAAGTTATTGGTATGGTGGTAAGTATGCCCTATCTTCAGATAACTTTGATGTAACAGTTTTACCATTGCCCTTGTTCATACTTAGAACAATCTTCATGCATTGGGCAACTTATATAATACTATTTGTTGGAGTTCCTTCCCTGCTCATAGGAATGAAATGGCTTGCAGCTTACAGAGCTGCTAAAGCAGCAAAAGCAAGGTATATATCGCCTGTTGAATTCAAGAAATTACCTCAACCAGGACCGAATGCAATTGAAGTTGGTAAAATAGCAGAAACTAATATTAAGGCTTACATAGATTTATCCCAGCTAATAATGCATTCAATAGCAGCAGGTGGCACTGGCTCAGGAAAAACAGTTTCAGCAATGGTTAGTGCTGAAGAATTGCTTAAGAGAAAAGTCCCGATTATAGTTTTTGACCCAACTGCTCAATGGACAGGCTTTATGAAGCCATGCCGATTAAAAGCTATGCTAGACTTATACCCACAATTTGGGTTGAAGCCAACAGATGCAAGAGGTTTCAAAACAAATATAGTTTTGGTTGATGATCCTAACATGGAGATTGATATAAAGAAATACATGAATCCTGGTGAAATTACAGTATTTGTAATGAATAGATTAAAACCAGAGGATCTTGATGGTTTTGTCAGGAGAAGCATACAATCTGTATTTGATATGAGACCTCCTGAGTCAAAGGAAATTAAATTGCTTTTGGTATATGATGAGGTTCACAGATTATTGCCTAAATATGGAGGTAAGGGAGGGTATGTTGCAATAGAAAGGGCATGCAGAGAATTTAGGAAGTGGGGAATTGGCTTATTCCTAATATCACAAGTATTGCTAGATTTCAAAGGAGCTATTAGAGCAAACATAGCAAACGAAATTCAGCTAAGAACAAAGTATGAGGGAGATATTGGAAGAGTTAAGTCAAAGTATGGAAGTGACTATGCCTCTAAGGTTACTAAACTAACAATTGGTACTGGTTTATTCCAAAATCCTGAGTACAACTATGGAAAGCCATGGTTCATAGCTTTCAGGCCATTGCTGCATTCGCCCTTTGCTTTAACAGATGATGAAATTAATCAATACGTAAAACTAAATAAGAAAATAGAGGAGTTTGAGAAGAAGGTTGAAGAATTGAAGAAAAAGAAAATTGACACTTATGACATAGAAATTGAGCTTAACATAGCAAAGGATAAGCTCAAGACAGGGGCTTTCAGGATGGCAGAAACTTACTTGGAATCTATAGGAAAAAGGATAGAAAGATTAGGTGGTTGAGATAGCAAAAAAGAAAGCAAAAAAAGTAAAAAAGAATTTGAAGGAAGATTTAGAGAACGAGAGAAAAGATTTAAAAGAAATGATAGGGTATTTAGAGGATGAATACAGGAAAGCAAACATTTCTGAAAAAAGCTACAAGGAACTTAAGGAAAAATATTTGAAAAGATTAAATGAGTTAAATAAAAAGCTCGGGATTAAGGAAAAGGTTATAGAAAAAAAAGTTGAGGAAAAAGGAAAGGAGGAAGTTGAAGAAATTAGTGAAGAAAAAGTTGAAAAGAAGGAAGAAGTTGAAAGTTCTGAAGAGAAAAGCGTAGGGGAAATGATTCAAGAAGAATTAGCTAAGGAGCAAGAGGAGGAAAAAGAAGAGAATGTTGAGGAAAAACCAAAAGAGGAAGAAAAAAAAGTTGAGGAAAAAGTTGAAAAATCTAAGGAAAGTAAAAAAGAAGAAAAACCAAAAGTTGGCTTCTTACAAAGAATATTTGGTAAAAAAGAGGAGAAGAAGGAAGAAGAATCCCCTTATGAAAGTCAAGAAGGTATGGAAAATGTTTATTCTCCCAAACCAGAGCAAGCTGAAGAAGTAAAAGAAAAGGAAGAAGTGAAAACTGACGCCATGGTTGAAATTGAAAAGCTAAAAGTTATGATAGATACTGTAAGAGAAGCTAAACAGGCAACTGACGAAAGTATAAGAACTATTTCTGAAAGCGTTGGTGAGCTAAGGTCTATGGTATTCCAAACTGATGCAAGTCTAAAGGAAGCTTCTATCAAGATGGAAAAAATCGAGGATGAAATTTCTGAGATTAAACCCCAGCAAATAACTAAAAAATTTAGAGAGTTTAATGATAACTTGGAAAAGCATCAACTAACGCTTGAAAAATTAGAAAAGAAATCTGAAGATTTGGCTGAAAGAGTAAATAAAATTTATGAGATGCTTAAAGCTATGGGGAACATAGAGAATCTTCTTACCTTAATAAAAGATGTTCAAAAAAGGGTTGATGAAATTAATGAAGCTACTCGCTACATAGAAAGGGTTGGAGCAAAAACAGAAAAGATTTTCATAGATTTGAGCAAGAGCTTGGATGAATTTGTAACTTATAAATCAAAGCAAGATGAGATGGATGAAAGTATAAAAGAACTTAGTAAAGGATTAGACGGTTTAAACACAAAACTTGAGGGTTATGTGAGTAAAAGCGATTTGAATGACTTGAAGGAAGAAATAATTCAAATAAATAAAAGACTTGAAGAAATAGATAAAGTCTTGCCTCTACTCCAAACAAAACTCCCTGAAGCTATAATCGAGCTTAAAAGGGAAAGGGAAAACATTTTACTATTTCTTGATTCCTTGTCAGAGCAATTTAGAGAAAAGAGAATAAGCAAGGAAGAGTATGAAAATGTTAAAAGAGCTAATGAGAAGAAACTGGAAGAAATAGAAAGGAAGCTTAAGGAGGAGTGGAAGAAACTGGAAGAAATAGTTAAACCTGAAGTAGTGGGAAAGGAGGAAGTTAAAAAGGTTAAAGGAGTTGGAGAAGAAGTAACAAAAGAAGGTGAGGAGAAAATTGAGGAGAGCGAAAGGATAGAAACTGGTGAGGAGAAAATTGAGAAAAAAGAGGAGATAAGGAAGAAGTTGAGTGAGGAAGAAGGGGAGGAAAAGGAAGAAAAACCAAAGGAATCTAAGAAAGAGAAAAAGGTCGAGAAAAAAGAAGAAGATTTAAAAGAGAAGTTGAAAAAAGAAGTTGAAAAAATTGAAAAGAAGGGGAAGAAGAAAGTGAGGAAAACAGTAACTGGAGAAGAAAGGAAGAAAAAAATTTTAAGTGAACTAAAAAAAATAAAAGTCTAGATTCTGTTTGCTTCTATAATCTTTCTTCCATTTTCCAAGATTTTTATGGCTTCTGCTATTTTTTCTTTTAATTTTTTCTTAAGCTCATTTGCTTCATTCTTAAGTCTTGCTTTATTTTCATTGTAAACATCCTTTGATATCTTGCCATTTGAAAAGAGTTTCTCGTTCTCGCTTAAATGAGAAAAAACATCTTCCATCTCATCTTGAAGAAGCTTGAGCTCAGATGAAGCTCCTATTATTTTCTTTAAAATCTCCTCAATCGAATTCAAATCTATTCTTTTTATTACACCCATTTTTAAGACCTAAGTTTTTTGAGATCTTATTTCCTTTTCAATCATCTTCAAAAATTTTAAAGCTCCGCTCACAAGATTGTTTATTTTTTTAATCCTCAAAGCACTTTCCTTCTTTAATCTTTTCTCATTAGATTCAAACATCTCTTTTGAAATTTTTCCTTTTTGATATTCGATTGAATTTTTGTCTATTAAAGATAAAAGATTTTCAAGTTCTTCTTGAACTAAACTTATCTCAGAAGAAGCCTCGAATATCTTCTTTGTTAACTCCTGAATTTTATTAAGCTCTATCTTCCTCATAATTAAATTTTTAAATTTTTTGCTTAAAAATTTGAAGAAATTTAAGTTTTAGCGTTATCTTAAAAATGATGAAGAAAGAGATTCTAAGCATGATTTTATTGAACACTATTTTATTTTTTACCCTAGTTTTCACTCATGAAATTTCTCACTTGGGAATTTCCTCGCTTATAGGATGTAAAAGTGAAGTTCTTTCATTCGATTTTTTAAATGGATATGCATATTCAAAACTTTCATGCTCTCAAGGAAAAAGCTTTGTTTATTTATCAGGCTTACTTCCAAGCATCTTTCTATCTTCATTATCCTTTTTCAAAACTCCAAAAAACCTTTTATTTTTGATATTTGGCTTTTCAATTATCTTAAGCTCTCTCGATATATCTATTCTTTTAAATCCTTCTTATTTTTACTTCTCTTTATTCTTAGGATTGCTTTTAATTTCAGTTGGAGAATACAAAATAGCATCAGATCTTATGGAAATTAGAATCATTACTCTGGAAATAAAAATTTAATTAGAGGGGGGCAATTTTTTATTTACTTTATCAATTATTCTAAGAAAGTAGGTTTTTTATTAGTAAAGAGAAAGAAAATTTAATCAAATGCTCTTTTTTAGTTTTTTAGAATGAAATTTTCCACTTTCGATAAGTAATTTATACTTCTTATATATCGGCTCAAGCTTTTCGTCCGCTTTTTCTTCTCCTACTAACTCAGAAATAAAATTTCTAACTTCTTCTAAAAAATCTTTTGGGTAGAGCTTTGGATTATCAAAATTTTGTAGTATCTTGGCACCATCCTCTCCGAGAAACTCTACTAAAATAGCTTTTACATCTTCGTATAATCCCATTAATTAATATATATATTTTTATTTAAAAAGCGAAAATTAAATTGTGAAAAAAAAAGTGATGATAGTAGATGATGAAGAAAATATGGTAGAACTTGTTAGGGCTATTCTTGAAAAGGAAGGGTTTGAGATAATTTCTGCTTATAGCGGCAAGGAATGTTTAGAAAAACTAAAAGAAGTGAAACCAGATTTGATTCTTATGGATATAATGATGCCAGGAATTACAGGAAAGGAAACTGTTAAAAAGATAAGGGAAAATCCAAAAACAAAGGATATAAAAGTAATTTTCCTCACAGTTGTAAGACTGTCTGAAATAGGAAGAGAAGAACTTAAAGAGCTTAAAGCTGTTGATTATATAACCAAACCTTTTGAAAATAAGGACTTGGTTGAAAGGGTTAAAAGAGCTTTAAAGTGAAAAAATGAAACTTTCTAAAATAGAAAAAAAGATAGTTACTGACATTTGGATTTTGAAGACAAAAGAAACTTGTGAGGCTTTAAGCAAAATGATTAGAAAAGATGTAAAAATTTCTTCAGTTTCTGTTAGAAGGATTTGGGTTAACCAAGTTCCTAGGTTACTTAACCCAAAGGAAGTATCATTTACATTAATTTCAACAAAAATTTTCGGAAGAATAAATGCTGTCATCCTACTGGCCTGCTCCTTAAAAGATATATTAAAACTTGTTGAGCTTTTGTTGCATAAAGAGATAGGATATTATAAGGCTTTGGATGAGGAAAATTTACCAGTTATACTTGAGCTTACTAATGTATTACAAGGTTATTACATCTCTTATCTTGTAAAACTCTTTGGAGCAGAAATAAGCTGGAACTCTCCTTCTCTATATACAAATGCTTATAGAGCAATAGAAGAATTTGAGTTTGGCCCAATTTACATAGAAAAAATTTATGTTCATATGCTTAATGCAAATTTTGAAGTTAAAAGCGAAAAGATAAGTTTTAAAATACTCTTACTCTTTAAAGATAGTGAAATAAAGAAAGTTCTTGAAGCTATTGAGGAAAAAATTAAAGTCGAATAAGTAAAATAAGCCCAAAGACAAAATATTAAATTATGAGAAGGCTTGTTTTTTATAGTTTATTTTTACTTCTTTTTATAGTCATAGCTTATTATTTTACCTTAAGAATAACAGGCTTTTTTGTAGGCTTTGGTCCTCCTCAAGGCAATTTTGAATGGTGGAATGTTTCCTGGAGGTATAGGTTTAAAATAGAGATTAACTCTAGCATTTATGAAAGAAATAACTGGCCTATTGAAATAGAAATAAATTTTACAGATTTCTTGCCTTCCGGAACTTTTGATGAAAATTCAACAAGAGTATTAGAATATGATGAAAGTGGAAATATGCTTTATGAAGTTCCAAGCCAGTTTGATAAAAGTGATGATTTTAATTCCTCAAGCAATGCAATCGGAACTTTAATTTTCTTGCTAAATGGAACTACTCAAGCAAACCAAAAAAGGATTTTTTATGTTTATTATGATGTAATAGAAAATGGAAAAAAAGAAAAGCCAAGCTATCCAACTAACTTAAGTTATAGCTGGGATGGGAAGGAAATAATTGTTAACACATCTTTCTCATTTTATAATATCGATACAAATAGGGGAGAAAACACTTCTGGGCTTTACAAAGTTAAAAGAATTACAGGTGATGTAATATTTTTAGTACAAAGTGAAATTGATAGAACTACAGAATATATAGAATATTCAAACGGCTCAAGCTTGGGATTTTATTTAAATAATATCGATTTTATACCTGGACCAATAAGGTTAACTATTAAACAAGTTGGGGATGAGATAATTTTTGGTAATCCTAACCAAAAAACAAACGAAGGAAAAATGACAAAGAAATATTACTTTTATGACTTAGCTGGTCCAGAAGAATATGGAAGTTTTGTTAAAATAGAGCAAAACTTCACTAATGTAGCAAATTATGAGATATACAGAAATTCCACAAAAGCAGGAGCCTTGGCTTTTGATTTAAACAGAAGTTTTTACCAAGGAATTTCAGATTTAGAAAAGAGCTCGAGTGAACCATATTCATGGGTTTGGGCATCGAACCCTCCAGGCTATTTAGTTGGAGTTTTGAATTTAAATGAAACTAATACAAACAATTTCTTTGTTGAAAATGATACTGAGCTAGGAAGAATAGGAGTTCAACTAAACGAAACTCTTATAAATCAAAATTCATGGATTTATCAAAAATCTCTAGTTTATTTTGGAATAGGAGGTGCAAGCGGCACAACAGAGTTTTCAGATATAGTTAATAGATATTCAACCCCTCCCCAAATATCAATATCTTTACCTGAAAGGTTATATGTTTCATTAGAGCCAACAACGAATGCAACTATATACAATAGGAATGAAAGTGTTTTGATAAAATTAAACATAACAGATGATCCTTATAATTTAACAGCTTATGTAAACGCTAGCTTGGATATGGGAACTTCTTCTGGAAGTGATGATGTAACTTTAATTTTATATGATGACGGAACTCATGGTGATGAAGAAGCTGGAGATAAAATTTTTTCAAATATTTTTGACATAACAAACGACGCTTACCTAGGAATTTGGGCTATTAACTTTACAGTTTATTCTGAAAAATATGAATTTCTCAATTTCACAATTTATAATTTTAACGTAACTGATTTACTTAATGTTACTGTTGAAATTCAAAATAAAAAGCCTATGATTGGTGGTATTGTAAAAGCCAATATATACGTGAAAAATTACAGACAAGACTCCTTTATACAAGGAGCAGAAATTAATTGCACTTATGATTCTTTTGAGGTAGAGAATAAAACTGACTATAATAATGGAACTTATTCTGTAAACTTTACTGCTCCTTCTGAAGAAGGAACTTACACTTTAATATGTAATGCAAGTAAAAATGGGAATTTTGGAAATGGAACAGATACCTTTACTACAGAACCAGGGAAAACTAATGTAAGCTTGAAAATTCAACCAGAAAATCCTTTAGTTGAGGGAGTAACTTTTTACAAAGGAAATAGCTTTGAAGTTAATGTTAATGCAAGTAATATAGGTAATGGAACTGCTTATTCTGTTAACATAAGCTTAGAGCTTATAAATGGATGGCAAGCAAACTCTAGCTTAGAAGAATGTGGAGAAATTGAAAAAGGAAGCTTTTGCTTAAAGGGATTTAATATAAGTGTTCCAAAAGCAACATATCCTGG
>JAVZIY010000001.1:15537-33155 GCA_038998005.1 Candidatus Aenigmatarchaeota archaeon | reverse complement strand
AAATTAAATTTTTCATTTCTGGTTCGGCCTCTTTAATGTTGGATAAAAAAGCTAAGGAAAGTTTGGCAGGTAGGATATATAATTTTATTCTCAAACCGCTAAGCTTTAAAGAATTTTTGGAATTTAAAGGTTTAAAGATAAGTAAGAATTTAAGTTTGCATGAAAGAACATTAGCAACTGAATTTTTTGATTATTTAAAGAAGGGCGGGTTTATAGAATTAACTTTTGAAAATGACTTCAAGGTAAGAGAATGTGTTAAAAATAATATTCTTGAGAGAATAATTTACAAAGATATACCCGAAACTTTTGGTATAAAAGATATAGAGCTCCTTAAAACTTTAGTAGAATTGTTTTGTAGAAATTCTGGAATGGTTTTAAATTATGAAAAACTTTCGAAAGATTTAGGCAGAAGTAAACTAGCTGTCATGAATTACATTCACTATTTACAATTTTCAATGTTAATAAAACTAGTAAAAAATTTAAGAAAAAGTTTTTTATCAGCTTCAAGAAAAATGAAAAAAGTTTATGTCACAAACACCTCTTTTATTTATGCATTTGAAGATTTAACTTCGATTGAAAAATTTTTAGAGACTTATGTATGTAACGCTCTTAATCTTGAGTATTACTATAGGAATTCTTTTGAAATCGATTTCTTGAAAAAAAATAAAACGATAAGTGGAATTGAAGTAAAGAGTAGTGTAAATGAAAGAGAAATAGGGAAATTTAGAGAAAATTTAAAAAAATTGGGAATAAAAAGAGGAATTTTAATAACTAAAGATCAAAAGTCTGATTTTAAAAATATAGAGATTAGACCAGCCTATTTCATTTTATAGAAGATGAGAAAATTAGTTTTTAAGATTGAAGTTTTTTAATAAAATTATGATAAAGGCAATTAGCTTTGATCTTGATGGAACTTTAGTTTATCACAAAAAAGAGTATATTGTGGAAGTTGTAGGAAAAACTATTTTAGAGCTAGGCTTTCAGCCCGATGAAAAATTTTCATATGAATTTTGGTACGGAAGCAATAGAAGTAAAATTATCCAAGAAAAACTTGGAATAGAACCGATGCGATTCTGGAAAATTTTCTGGGAATATGATAAGCCCGAAACGAGAGTTAAAAATACCGAAGTTTATGAAGATGTTTTAGCACTTAAGTCAATTTATGATAGAGGTATAAAGCTAGGTATTGTAACAGGAGCACTTTCAAATGTTGCTAAATTAGAAATTTCTAAAATTAATGAAAAGGTTAGAGGAATTAAATTTGATTCAGTTATTACGAATAAGTCTGGGATGAAACTAAAACCATATCCAGACCCATTACTTAAAAGTTTGAAAGAACTTGGAGTAGAAAAAGGAGAATTGATTTATGTTGGAAATGGTATGGAAGATGCTGAAGCGGCAAAAAAAGCTGGAATTTTTCCGGTTATTGTACTGAGGGAAGAAAATAAATGGATGAATTTTGACATTTCTGTTAAACTTATTAATTCTTTGTATGAGTTAGAAAAAATGCTCTAAGAACAGAAAAATATATTTGATAATTTATAATAAGATTGAAAAATGTTAGACGTCTAACAAAATTCCTATTTCTTAAATAAAATTTAAAAAAATATTGTGCGCTACCTGGAAATTGATTTTGCAAGAGGAATAGCTGTTTTACTAATGATAGCCTATCATTTTGCTTTTGATATTTATTTCCCAAACTATTCAAAAATATACTTTTTTGCCTTTCCTATAGCATCTTCTTTTATCCTAATCTCAGGGATTTGTTTGCACATAAGCTATTCAAGAAGAAAAAATTTTTACAGATTCTTAAAAAGAGGAATAAAGCTTTCTTTCCTTTCTTTAACAATCACAGCTTTAACATTCATTTTCCTTGAAAAAGGTTTTATAATCTTTGGTATACTCCATTTTTTTGCCTTTACTTCATTCCTAATTTACCCATTTTTAAAATATGTAGAAAATAAAATTTTCTATCTCCTTTTTGGAATTTTTTCAATTTTACTTGGTATATTTTTTTCAACTTTAAATTTTAATTCCTATTATTTTCTTTGGCTCGGTATTGCTCCAAAAAAATTTTTTACCTTTGACTATTTTCCGATTTTTCCATGGTTTGGTATTTTGCTTTTGGGAGTTTTTCTCGGAAAAGTTTTTTATCCAAACGGAAAAAGAAGCTTTGATTTTAAGCTATCGAATTCAAAAATTGTAAAAATTTTTTCCTTTTTTGGCAAGCATTCTTTATTAATCTATTTTCTTCATCAACCCGTGATAATCTTGATTTTAAGTTTCACAAATCTTACAAGTTTAGTTTTTGTTTTTAGATGATTTCATGAAAAAAGAAATTTATTTACTTTTTTGGACATTATTTTTCCTATTTTTAAAATTTTCAAATGATTTTTTCAAATTTACTCTTCAAATTATTCTTTTTTTACTTTTTTATTCCTTTCTTGGTTATGAAATCTGTAGGAATAAAAAGAAAAGAAATTTGGTTAACCTTAGTTTCGAAGAGATTTTTTATTTTTACTATTTTAATTTATCTTTTATTTGTTCCTGCTTTATTTTTTTCTTATCAAATTAAAGAGTTTCAGGCTTTCTATCCTCTTTGGAAGCTTGCAAGAAAGAATTTTCTAAATTTTATTTTTTATGAAATTTGTATTTTAACTCAAATATTCTCGACAGAATTCTTCTTCAGAAACTTTTTAATTTTTCCATTTAGAAAATTTGGAATAATTTCGATTTTACCGCAATCGATTCCATACTTTTTACTTCACTTAGGTAAGCCATTTCTAGAATTTTTAGCATCCTTTTTAGCAGGAATTTTCTTTGGTTTCTTATCTTATAAATCAAAATCTATTCTTCCTAGCTTTCTTCTTCATTTTTTAATAGCTTTAACACTAGACACTTTTATAATTTTTATGTAAATTAAAAATTTAAAATAAATTAAATCAAATTTTTATCAAAGGGGTCGTCGTCTAACCTGGCTAGGACATTAAAGCCTAAAAGCAGGCTCCAGTATTGAATGGAGCTCCGATATAGAATGAAGACACCTGCTGATGAGGGTTCAAATCCCTCCGACCCCATAAAACTTTAAGTTCTAAATCCATACTTACCGATTAGTGGAAGGAAAATCACGCTTCCCAAATTCTCCTTTTTAATCTTCTCATTTTTTCTTATCCTTATCAATTCCTGCCCGCCTGAAATTCCGCCTACAGGAGCTATTAAAATTCCTTTAGGTTTTAACTCTTCTATTAATGGTTTAGGGATTTCTGGGCAGGCTGCGCTTATCAAAATCTTATCAAAAGGGGCCTCTCTTTCCAAACCCTTTGAGCCATCACCTAAAATTAATTTTATATCTTTATATCCTGCTTTTTTTAAATTCACCTTTCCAAACTCAAATGTTTCAGGATTAATTTCTATTCCTATAACTTTTCCTTTTCTTCCCACTATCTCTTTTATATAAGCTAATAAAATGCCCGAGCCAAAGCCAACTTCTAAAACTTTATCCCCTTCCTTAAGTTCTAAAGCATGTAAATAAATGCAGTGCATGTGAGGAGCAGAAATTGTAGCATTTCCAGGAATTGGTAAAGGAGTATCTACATAAGCATCTTCCCTATATTCAGGAAGGACAAAGAATTCCCTTTTAACTTTGAGCATCGCCTTTTCTATTTTTTCGTCCTTCAAATAACCATATTTTTTCAATCTTTCAACCATTTCTCTTCTTTCTTCAAAATAGTTCATCTATTTCCCTGATAGGCTTTTGAGTTAAATACCTTTTAATTGCATAAGAAAAAACTTCTGAAACATCAATCTTACTAACTTTTGTTTGAACAGAATTTGTTGAAATTGCTTTGCAGTATTTTTTTACCTTTATTAAAAAATCTTCAGAAATCAAATGAATAACTATACAGAAAAATTTTTTAAACCCATGCTTTTTAAGTTCTTTTATAGTTTCAATTATAGTTTCTCCTGTGCTTGTCATATCATCTATTATTATTGCATTTCTTTTTGAAATTCTGATTTTTGAAGGAAGAATTTTAACTTTTTTTGGTCCAATTCTTTTTTTCCTCAAAACAATATAATCTAAGCCAGAAGTTTCAGAGATATTTCTAATCAAATTTCTTGATTCCGTATCTGGTCCAACCAAAACCCAATCTCCTGAAAAATTTTTCTTTATATATTCTCCAATTTCTTTTCCACAACTCAATTCAAAAACAGGGATAGAAAATATTTCAGTTAAACTTTTAATTCTGTGCAAGTGAGGATTTAAAGTAAAAACTGCATCTATTCCAGAATTTTCTATAAGCTTGGGCAAAATTTTTGCACTTATACATTCCCCTTTTTTGAATCTTTTGTCTTGACGCATGTATGCTAAGTAAGGAATTACACCAAGAATTCTTTTTGCGCCTAATTCTTTGGCTGTTAAGCTAGAAAATAAGAGCTCAATTATTTTTTCATTTGGATTTTCTGAAAGAGAATGAACTATTATTATATCTTTATTTTTTGGGTTTTCCTTAAACCTTATGTAAACTTCATTATCAGGAAAATAATTAATTTCTATTCTACAAAATTTTGCTCCAAGCCTTTTTGCTATATTCCTGGCTAAAGGAATAGAAGTGGGGGCAAAAACTATCATGCTATCAATTAATTTTTAAAAATTATAAAGATAAAATATGGCTATGAAGAAAGAGTTGGCTAAATTTATAGACCATACAAATGTAAGCCCAAATTCTACTGAAAAAGATATAGAAAAGCTTTGTAAGGAAGCAATAAAATATAAGTTTAATTCTGTTTGCGTTCCTGTTATTTGGGTTGAAAAAGCTAAAAGACTTGTTAAGAATATGGCAAAGGTTATTGCTGTTGTAGGCTTTCCATTTGGCTTTAACCCAACTGAATCAAAAGTTATAGAAGCAAAAATTGCTGTTGAAAAAGGTGCAGACGAAATAGACATGGTTTTGAATAGATGCTGGCTTAAAAGCAAGAAGTATGACTTGGTTGAAAGGGATATAAGAGAAGTTGTCAAAGCTGCAGGAAAAAAAGGAGTAAAAGTTATATTAGAGACACCAGATTTAAATGAAGAAGAAATTAAAAAAGCATGCTTGATAGCAAGAAAAGCAGGAGCAGAATTTATAAAAACTTGCACAGGCTTAAGGGGAGGGGTTAAGCTAAAAGATTTAGAGATAATTAAAAAAACTGTGCCAGGAATGAAAATTAAAGCTTCAGGAGGGATAAGGGATTATAGAAAAGCTTTAAAACTTATTAAGGCAGGAGCTTCTAGAATAGGGAGTAGCTCTGGAGTGAAAATAATAAAAGGATTAAAAGTTAGTAAGAAAGTGAAATATTAGTGGGAAAATGGAAACCATACCCTTAACAATTTTAATTGTTCTGTTTTCTGTTTACTTAGGAATATTTTTGGCCAAATCTTCACCTCAGTTTGTTCCAGAGAATTTTTGCTTTAGCAATGAAGATTGTGAATGGAGAATAACAAATTGCTGCCCAGAAAATGCAGGAGCTAAATGGGAGTGTATTAATAAAAGAACTTTTGTAGAACCAGAATGTCCCGAAATAATAATTTGTCCTCAGGTGATTTCACCAAAGCCAGCTAAAGAATGCATTTGTGAAAATAATAGATGTGTTGCGAAATGAAACTTAAAGTCAAACTTTTGGGCATAACTTCTGGCGGAAAACCCATAGTTATTTTAAATTCTGATGACGCTGAAGAACTTGGATTAAAAGGAATGGATAGGGTTATTTTAAAATATGATAAAAGCGAGATAACTGCAATAGTTAACATAAGCTCTCAGGTTATCAAAAAGGGCGAGATAGGAGTTTATGAAGAGCTAGATCATATAAAGCTAAAGGAAGGCAAGATTATAGACGTGGAAGTTGCTCCTTTCCCTAAATCTTTGCAGTATGTAAAGGAAAAGCTTTCTGGAAGGAGGTTAAGCTATGAGGAAATGGAAGAAATTGTTAAAGATACGATAAAAGGAAACTTGACTGATATAGAAATTGCTTCTTTTGTTACAGCTTTGCATTTTTCTGGCTTAGATATGGAGGAAGCAACCAATTTAAGTTTAGCTATGGTTAAAACAGGGGAAACTCTTGATTTGAAAAAGAAAATAATAGTTGATAAGCATAGTATAGGAAGTGCAGTAGGAGATAAAACATCTTTAATTTTAGTACCTTTAATTGCATCCTCTGGACTAACAATACCAAAGACTTCCTCACGTGCAATAACTTCTGCCTGTGGCACTGCAGATAGAGCTGAGGTGTTAATGCCAGTAGACCTTAGTATAGAAGAAATGAAAAAAGTTGTAGAAAAGACTTATGGATGCATAGTATGGGGCGGAGCTTTGCATTTAGCTCCTGCTGATGATATTTTTATTAAAATAGAGCATCCTTTAGAAATAGACCCTTTGCTCTTTCCTTCTATAATGGCTAAGAAAAAGGCCGTAAATGCAACTCATTTAGTAATAGATATTCCTTGTGGAAGATGGGCTAAGGTAAAAACTCTGAGTGAAGCAAATAATTTGGCAAGAGATTTTATAGAACTTGGAAAAAGACTTGGAATTAAAACAAAATGCGCTATAACAAATGCTGAAGAGCCTATCGGTTATGCTATTGGTCCTGCTTTGGAAGCAAGAGAGGTTTTGCAGGTTCTTGAAGGAAGGAATATTCCTGATTTAATCGATAAGGTTTGTAGTCTTGCCAAAATTATATTTCAAATGACTGGAAAGAATTTTGACCCAAGAAAAATTTTAAGATCTGGCAAGGTAAGGAGAAAACTTATTGAAATAATTAATGAACAAGGAGGAAATGGAAAAATTAAATCAAAAGATATAGAGTTTGCAGATTATAGACTTGATTTGAAAGCTAAAGAAGATGGTTTAGTTTTTTGGATTGATAATTATGCTTTGGTTCAAATTGCAAGGGCAGCTGGAGCACCAAAGGATAAGAAAGCAGGTTTGCTATTGTATAAGAAAATTGGTGATAGAGTTAGGAAGGGAGAAAAGATTTTAACGATTTTTTCTGAAAAGAATAGAAAATTAAAAAGAGCGGAAAAAATTTTAGAAAATATTAAAATTTTTGGAATTGGGAAGAGTGAAATAGTTTTAAAAGAAGTAAAAAAAGCCAAGGAATTTATTTTGGAAAGATAGGTTCTATAAAGGCTCTACTCCAACACTTTTACAATCATTTTGGCAACTATTACAATTATAAGGGGCAGTAGTACAAAAAGAACAATTACCACCCCGTGCACATAGTGGAGCTCCTCCCCCCGCATTGATAGTCCAAGTATTACTTCCCTTATTTACCATTGCACATCTTGTGCACCAATCTATAAATTGAGATTTACAGTCAGAGCAACTTACTCCCTGGCCCCCAAAGCTTCTATAAACCCAATAAACTATAAAAACTATAACTATCAAACCAATAACTAAAGCAACAATATAAGGTATAGCAACTCCTTTTTCCATAATTAGAAAAATGTTTTTTAAATATAAATTTTAACATTGATTGTTATTCAAACAAACTCCCAAACCAGCACAATCTTTTTTAACATCTGTGTAATTGCATATGGCGACACCTACCCCTCCTTCTGTATGTTGGCAGGTACCACTCGGTACTATAAAACCAGCACTTTGTAAAATTTGTCTGCATTCCCAAACCCCCATAGGCATACAATGAAAAGGTGGCCAATTCATTTGAGCACAATTTGTACACCAAGTGGTGTAACGAGATTTACATTCTTGAAGATTAAGAGAAGAGGAGGTGCTTGTTTTATAAACCAAATAAACTATAAAAACTATAACTATCAAACCAATAACTAAAGCAACAATATAAGGTATAGCAACTCCCTTATGGACATTCATCATTTTTCACACCTACAGTGCAACAATCCAACTTAGTTTTTCTATTGTCACAATATTTGTTACACCAATCTGCACTTGTGCATACATCTATGTAGAAACCAAGATGTTTAGCAATTACATCCTTACATTCATCTATCAAATTTTGTGGAAGAGTAAGTTTATTTCCATCACTCCATCCTATATTTCTACACATTGTACACCAGTCCATAAACCTTGCTCTGCATGTCTCAACAGATGCACTACCGCCCCCACCTCCAATAACAAATCTATAAACCAAATAAACTATTATAACTATAACTATCAAACCAATAACTAAAGCAACAATATAAGGTATAGCAACTCCTTTTTCCATAATTAAAAATTAGCTTAAAGAAAATAAAAAGAAGGGGCTATTTGGACAAAGTTATTGCAATTGTTGACACATTTACTTTTGTCTTATCTTCTAATTCTCTTTCTTCTGTCCCTATTTCTATGTTTTTTATCGTAACATCATTCAAGAATCTTCTTCTCACAATTTCTGCAACATCTACTGCTCTGCTTATTGCCCTTCCTCTTGCTTTTATCGTAACTTCTTTTCTATTATCAGAGAATTGGGTTATTACAGCCAGCACATAAGCCATGCTCGGCTTTTTTCCTATATAGATTACATTATCTTCTGACCTTTTAGTTTCTCCTGCCATTTTTACACCTCCTTGTTTTTTTGTATGGCTTAATTTAATTTCTTAGTTAATGTATTTAAATGTTTATTTTTAGAAAAGAAAAAATTTAAATTGTGAGCTTAGCAAAGAAAATAGGAGGTATAGCATTAATAGGTTTTTCTCTATTTCCTTTTTTTGGGTTTCCTGCTCCCAAAGAGATTGCTTTCTTAGCAGATTTGCCAACTAGAATAGTGTTCACCTTCATAGGGTTATATTGTATGGGCTTATTAAGTAAAGAAGATGTAGTTAGGGATATTGTAGCTCTTGGTATGTTTCTAATTTCTTTGGGTTTTGTTCTTCCCGTTTCTTCAGCACATAGAATTATTTTATTCCTCTATTCTTTGGATTTGGTCTCCTTTTTGCCCATACCGATTATAGGAAAAATTATCGGAAGAATATTACTTCTTGCTTTTCTTTTTTTCTTGAGTTCTTTTGGTCTTGCAGGTTTATTACAAGTCAACTTAGGCTTAGCGATAGTTTTAGTGGTTTTTCTATCTATAATAGAAATTATTGCTTTCATATTTGGGAGTGGGCATATTCTAGCAGTAATAAAAGCAATACTTGTTGGTTGTGCAGCACTATTCGCTCCTACATTATTCGGTACAAGTATGGATATAGCAACAGCAGTTATCTTAGGTGGCGGTATTTTTATACTTAACTTGATTTTCCAATAAAAAAATAATTTCAAAAAAAGCTAAATTTTAATTGGGGATGGTTTGGCAAAGAAAAAGAAAGAGGGTTCAGGACTATCTTGGGAACAACTTTATGCAAAATTTTCACAGCCAGCTCAAGTAAAAAGCTCTACATTTTCTCTATCAGTTGGAGGCGAGAAAATAGCGCAAAAAAAATCTACTCCTCCTTTGAAGAAGAAAGAAGAAGGTTACGGATTTTCAATTAAAACTCAGGCAGCACCTTCCACTTCATCAACTAGTACACAAAAAAAGAAAGAAAAAGAGGTTATAAAACCCGAGCCTACAAAAAAACCTGAAAAAGATAAAAAAGGGGAAGGACAAAGGTGGGCACACCCAACATATAAAAAATGTCCAAAGTGCGAAACAGAGTTTGACGCAGAGCATTATCATGGAAAATGTCCTAATTGTGGAACAAATATTTTGGTTCCTCCTAAAATTCCCAAAGTTTCTAAATGCCCACGTTGTGGTTCAGAAAAAGTAAAAACAATTGGAAAATATCTGTTTAAATGTGAGGAATGTGGTTATGAATGGAAGAAGAAAGGATTTTTAGAAAAAATTAGTGATGGTTTAAAAGGTACAATTACCCAGAAAGAAACCAAAGAAAAAGAAGGGGGAAAAGAAAAGCAAGGAATAAAAGGAATAGCAATCGGAGGAATTTTATCAGGTTCATTATATCTTCTTTCTAATTATCATCTTTTACCAATTCCGACAGATCCTTTATTGCTTGTAGGAATTTTTGCTTGTTGTATACTCTTATCATTTAAAAGTAATGCAGCAAAGGCAATAGGTATTCTAGTTTTAATAGGTATAATTGTTTTTTATGCTATGAGCATTCCCATGGTTCAAGCTCTAATTCCTATGAGACAAATAAACGATGTAATATATGAGTTAAACATTAAAAAAGATTACGTGCAATGCTTGATGACTCATTTAACAGATGTGGAAAATATAATGAATTATGGAGGATTGGAAGCTTTGTGCAAGAGACTTTTGACGGAAGTAAAGGCTGTGAAAGAAGGATGCACGGAATGTTTAACTTTAAAAGTTAGCACAGAAGTCCCCATGGTAACACCTGGAAGCTCTTTCCTCTTTAGGTTGGAATATTCAATGAGCGATGGAGCAGATTTACCAGCTCGTGATATAATAACAAGGTTTTATGTTGATAATGAAACAGAGAATGTGACAAGATGTGAAGAAAGTAAGCCTTGTACTTTGTATCCAGGTGATTTTGAAGAAAGTTCGGTAAAGTTAAATAAAAGCGAAACGGAGAATTTTTGCTTAAAAGAAAAAGATTATTTTAAGTACATAGTCTCTACAAACTATAACTACACGAGCAGAGGCTACACCCACTTTTATATAACAAATAATATAAGAATTTATGAAAAAAGAACTGCAATAACCAGTTCTGGACCTTTGGACATAATTATTTCGAGCGATTCTTCCTATTATAAAAAAGATGAGGATACAACCATTTTTCTTGCTTTTGCTTTAGTTAACAAAGGAGAGGGAGATATAAAAATAAATAGTTTTAAAATTGTTGAATTGAATCCCTTAAATGAGAGTTATAGTTTGCTTAAACAGGCTTCTTGTGATGTTGGAAGTTCAAGTAATTCTGTTTGGGATGTTAATATCAACGTGTGGCCTTTAAATGTAAGTATTAAAAGTGGTAAAAAAATTATGTTTGGCTGCAGCATTTCAATCCCAAATAATTTTAAAATTTTATCTTTACCAGGACCATTTGTTACCTATACTTATGAAGCAATAGCAAATTATACTTACTCTAAAAACCAAACAGGACAAGTTTGGATATATAAGGATTATTGTGATTTTTACAAATCCCAACCTTCTGGTACACAACCTTCAGAAACTGGTACACAACCTTCAAAACTCCCTGGAGGTTGTCTAGTAGAAGATAGTTTAATATTAACACCTGAAGGATTTAAAAAAATTCAAGAGCTTAAGGAAGGAGATTATGTAGTAGGCTATAAGGATGGTAAAAAAGTTAATTCAAGAATACTAGAAAAATCTTTCCATGAAGGTGAGTTCGAAGTATACTTTTACAAAGGTTATTGGTTTACTGGAAATCACATGGTTTATTTGGATAATTATGAAGAATTTAGAAGAGTTGATGAGCTTTCAAATATAAAGGGCAGCTTCAGAGGAAGAATCTATAATATCCAAACAGAAACCCAAAATTATTTTGGAGATAACGGTTTATTAATTCACAATAAGTAATTCTTTTTGAGCAACTTAAAACTTATAAACAGAAATCAACTGTGGTACTATCAAGGTTGTTTGAAAGCTCAAATTGCCAGCTATACCAGTTTGTATTTCGTAAATTCCAGAATTATTTTGAACATTGTAAAGTGTATTTGGTAGCAAACCTGTTATATTATAATATGCAATTACCGGTATTGTTGAAGATTCATTCCAAGTTATATTTGTTTGCCCCCAAGATAGTAATCTTCTTGTTATGTTTGTTGCTTCAGATACAGAAGTTTTAAGCCAGATATTACTCAATGAATCATTCCTATAACTGAACCATAAAGAATCTTTAAAGAAATAAATTTTTCTTGGCTCTGTAAAGTTTGTGTTTATGAAGTAGTTTTCAGAACTTAGGAGTTGACTTCTCATGAGGTAATAATCAATCTGGGAGGATGATATACTGGTATTAATTATGTTGTTTCCCCCTGAGTCTGTAAAATAGATTCCAACTAAAGAATTATTTTCTATTTTACAATTGTAAATGCTGTTTGAACTACTTTCTGAAAAGTAAACACCATAATCGTTGTTGCTAAATGTGGAATTGAAAATTTTGTTGTAGTGAGAACCGTAAAGAATGTTTGCACCAGCATAATTGCTACTAAATGTAGAGTTGATGATAGAAATATTCATCGAAGCTACTGTATAGATACCATATCTCCAGTTTGTTACAACACAATTCTTTATTGTTATGTCCGTATCTGTTGGCGGGTAGCGAGAAATTCTGATTCCATAAGTGTTTAGATTATCGATCCCGTCTATTAAATGACCCTGGCAATCCAGGGTTATTCTGTTTGCAATTATATTCATACAGGTGGAATTTTCCGAATTTATTATATCAGTATCCAACAGATAGGTTGCTCCTTCTTGATCCAAAACTGAGCAAGAAGTTAATGTTTTTACGCAAGGGTTAAAAGTGTCCGAAAGTTTTTCTTGGCAAAAAGTTGAATTACAAGCATAAGTGGAAAAATTGACAAGATCTTCTATATTAACAAATTTATTCTTATTTAAATCGGCTACCGGATTATATTTCTCATCATCGCATGAAGAAAACATGGAATTAATTATAGTCATATTCAACAGTTTGCAACTATCAGGCAATTGACATGCTCCCTCATTACAAGAGCAATTTTCTTCACATTCCAAATTTTTAACGTCAACATAACCATCATTACAATAGTATTCACCCACAGTTTTTTCATCAACACAAAAATCATATATTTGCTTCGAATCATATTGCACGTAACCTTTAATAAACGCATTTAAATTATCACTATCATAACAAGAGCTTGGCTTGCATCTCCCTTCTTTACATTCTGTGCATACAAATTTTTCAAAATAGCAAAGGTTGTTACCAGAATCTTTATATTCATAAAGTATGTTACCAAAACAATAATCTGGATATTCGCCAGTATAGTCTATACATTTACCAAAAATAAAAGGGTCTGCCATACTATCTTCATCGTAAATTTCTTCCGATCCATAAGAGAAATAGTTACAAATGTCCTCCTTTGAGAACATGCTTAAGCTTGAGCATTGTTTAAAAGAATTTAGATTTTTTACATTAGTTTGATAAAAATCAGTTATCAAATCCCCTGTTTTAACAGCAAACCTTAAACCAATAAAATCTAGTTTCATTGAATTATTCAATAAATCATATGTTACAAAAGATGATGTATTATCAAAGATGGAAACATTAACAACACCAAAGAAATTTTGGCCAAGAACACCAAAGAAATCTAAATCAAAGGAAACTTTTACATCCTTCTCTTCAAAATTTTTTTCCAATCTTTTTAAGGCATTTTTAGCATCATCCTTATCATACTTTTTGTGATAGCAAACTGGTAGAGAAGAATCATTAGCTAAGCACTTTCCTATATAATCATTTTCCAAAATATAAATGGCTTTTTTAATAATTTTTTCAAAATTTGAATACAGATAAGTTGTCAAAAATATTTGCCTTGTTATTTTAACATCATTACCCTTTTCATCTGAAAAATTTCTTGTAAAACTTATGGGAATATAATTCTGAAGTAAAACATTACCTTCATTTATATTTATTCTTGGTTTTATAGAGCCGTGAAAATCAATTTCATAGAATGAATTGGAAAGTGATTCAAAATCTTTTTTGTAATTTTTTAGATAATTTAAAGAAATTAAGGAAATTTTTTGATTAAAATAATTTTTAAAAATCTCTTCTGGGCAGGCAAAGCCACCCGGAATTTTATTACAAATCTCTATTGGCTCATCATAAATCTGCCAATATGGGAGATAAGAAGGAGAATAATTCCTCTCAAGTTCATATGGTAACAAAATCAAACCAGAGCCAGAATGTAATGTAGACTCTCTTAAGCTTAGCTCAGAAGCCTTTTGAAAACTTCTAACCCAAGTTTCTAATTTACTAGATTCTAACAATAAAGTTGACTCTCCAAGTACTCTCAGTTCTTGCATGCCATGATAATAATGCTGAGAAAAGATGACAAGTTCGATTAGAAAGATTATTCCTAAAACTATTATAACAGCTGCCGCTGGCCCTATACCTTTTTTACCCATATGCTTCAAACCACATTTTTTCTATGAATGTTGAGCCATTAAAAACAAGAGGGAATGGGAAAGTATCATAGAAATAGGTTATGTTTTTGCTTAGAGATTTCTCGCCAATACATTCTCTTAATGGAAGGATACCTTTCAAACATTCACTATCTAGACATTCAGCAAAATTTTCCTCATCATAGCACTTGTCTACAATCTCATCAGAAATTGGTACTTCATAACCCCCTCTTGGACACTCTTGGGTACAAAAACAATAAAAATCTCCTACCGAATGTTTTGAGAAAACATTACAGTCTCCATATTCTTCTAGGTGAAATCCCATGCCATTAATTCTTATATACAATCCATACGCTTCTCCAACCTGCTTTTTAAGTATTTTATTCACGTTTTCTTCAACTTCATAAACAGAATAAAAATTATAATAAGCCTTATTAACTCCTTCTACAAAACTTTCATTCTTAAAATCAGAAGAAATTAGAGCTAATGGAATCTCTTGGAGCCTGTTGTAATGGTACATTTCCGTTATTATCCAAAATATGTGAATCCTAAATGTATATAGCCAGTAAATAAACATTATAATAGTTATCGGTATCGATAAAACAATTACTACGGACGCTAGTATAAATATCCCACCTTTCTTCATAATGTTAAACTCACCTCATTTTTTGATGCTGAGTATTGAACTAAAATTCCTACACACTTTGAATTCATTTGGGTTAAATCATCAAGCCTATCATCTAAGTTAATATTCTTCTGTCCACGATAAAAATACTTACAAAGTGGTCTAAACACATTATTCATATTAACTTCTATACAAATCCTATTCTCGTTCAAAAAAACTTTTCTTATATATTCTCTATCAACTATGACTTCTCTCAAATAGTCTTCCTCTTCAGTTTCTCCCCTTAAAAAGGCTTCTGAAACAAAAAATGCAAGTTCTGATAATGGCGTTCTTTTAAGTATTAGAGTAGCTTTACCAGGGTGTTTTTCCTTTCCATATGATATCACAACAGGAATCTCGGCTCTAGCACTTACCCTCGTGGTTTGATGGTAGCAATCTGTTTCATTAAAATAAAGATTTGAAATGGTCCAAGAATTCCCATTTATTAAATCTTCTATTGTTAAATGATATTCAAACTCCAAAATTTCAAAATGTTCTTCCCAATATTTCCTTTTTTCATTAGAATCTACTGTCAGAGAATTGCAGCATCCGTCCCATGGCATCCATTTATATTCATCTAAATTTTGAGAACTTAATACTATCCTATTTGGTTCCTCATCTGAAAACCTTTCAACTATGGGAGAATTTGAGACTATAAGGTTAAGCAAGTCTATTGCATATCTTTGGGCATCTAACTGATATCTATAACCTTGAATATCAAAAAATCTAGCGATAATAAAAAGCAATACTGAAGCAAAGGCAGCGCTTGATATTACTGCAAAAAGTATATATTCTAAGCTTAGGGTAACCATGTTGCTTCCACCTCTGGCCTTTCATAAACGGTATCAAACCACTTTGTTATATTTATTTTGAATTCTGAAGCACTCCTTTCTTCAAGTGAAATTCTAAATGGAAGTGAAGAGCAATCTATTGTTCTTATATCAGTAATTTTGGATTTTGCTCTAACACAAAAAATTGTTCCGAATTTTGAAAAGTTATATGTTATTTGTGTAGTTGGATTTGAATAAATCATTTCAACCCTTCCAGGAGAAGCCATAGAGCTTAAAATTCTAAGCGAAATATCTTGAGTAACAACCCTAGAAGGTCCCAAAGTAAAAAAGTAAAGTTGCCCCATTATGTTATTTATAAGCATAATGAAAGCAAGTATGAAAAGAATTAGCCCGATTATCATCAAAAGCAAGTCTCCTATACTTACTCCCGTTCAACTCACCTCACAATTTCCTTGATTGGTATTATCACAATTAAAACAGTCAACTATACCAAATTTTGTTATGTAGAAGCGATATGTAAAGCCAGGGCTTATTAAGGATTTTGATTTTCCGTTTATAACATTCCAGACACCTTCTACAGGTATTTGAACAGGCGTTTTTTCTTCATAAAATATTATACTTAAGCTTGAATTAGCCGGATCGTACCAAATACAATTAGCACACCATTTCATTTCAAAAGGCTCTATATATTCATTTCCTGTTTCTCTTGCATTCCTAAGTTTTTCTTCTATATTATCTATTTCAGAGTACTGCCCTCTGATACATGCTGAGGCATTTTCCCATCCAAGCCATTTCATTAAGAAAAATATGGTTAGGACAACAAGAACTATTGCAAAAATTATTATAAAAAGCATGGTTTTGGATGGCACAATTAAAATTTGTTTTCTTAAAAGAAAATCTTTAAGGACAGCCGGGATTAATAGTTTCATCAAAACAGTTTGTACAATTTACTTCATTTTTTTTGATCCAAAAGCTGTATTCGAAATCATCCTTGTTTAATCTTGACTCACCTCCAGATCTTCCGATATTTAGATATGTATTTTCCACAAACCTTTTTGCTGGAGATGCCTCCCCCTTGAACTGTATATTTAACCATTTGTGGGTTCCATTTTCTTCATACCAAATACATTTTGTACACCACTTTACGTCAAAACCAGAGGCTTTTTCCATACCGAGGCTCATCTCCCTTGCAATCTCCTCTATCTTACTTATTTCTGTGAATTGATCCCTAACACAAAAATTCCTTCCTATATCATTCAACATTCTGGGAACTATTACAATAAAAGAAACGAGGCATATTCCTATAAACATCATTATAAATACAGTATCGGCAGCTATTGCCTTCATGATTTTATTTAGGTTTAGATAATTAAATTTTCTTTAGCAATTGTAGCTTACTCCTTTTGCAGCACATTGATTTTGTAAATCTACACAGGTTGAGCCTTCCGTGCATGTGAGCCCACATTTGTTTAAACAATCGCATAATCCTTTTTGGAAATTATCTATTTTATAAACAGAGCAGAAAGAGGAGTAGCATATCCTGCAATATTGAACAAAATCTGCTGCGCATTTATTGCAATCTATAACTGGAGGTTGTGTTACAGAAAAAATTAAATATATCATTACAGCCAAAACAATTATACCAAGAACTATTAAAATTAAAGTGTCAATTCCTATTGCCATTAATTAAAAAATAGGCTTTAAAAATAAAAAAAGAAATTAGTTTCTAAGGTACTGATATACCGACAGCTCTGCAAGCGTCATCAACATCTTGATTTGCAGTATAGTCACAATTTGCTAGATTAGATATATATCCTCCTACTATTTCTGGATATCCACTAACACACTCTGGTGCTGCGTTCCCACCACTCCATCCTAAATTCTTACAAGCATTGCACCATTGAATCATTAAGCTTCTACACTGCTCTGCTGTTATAGGTCCTGGGCCAAACAACCTGTATAGCCAGTATACTATGAATACTAGAACTATTATTCCGATCACTAGTGCTATTATATATGGAATTGCTATTCCTTTTTTCGACTCCATAATTAGATTTAGAAAAAATTAGAATATAAATATTTATGAAGGGAGGAAA
>JAVZIY010000001.1:0-15527 GCA_038998005.1 Candidatus Aenigmatarchaeota archaeon | reverse complement strand
GTATTGACAAGATTTTCTATAGCATCTATAAGTTTTTGAAAAAGAGCCTGTATACCGAGTTCTTCGCTTTCATAAATTTTACCAAATTTTAAAATAAAAAGTACTAAAAAAACTAGTAAAATTATCCCAAAAATTATCACGAAAATTACTTTCGTGGTCACCATTTTTATCCTCTTAGATTGACATACAACCTTCGCACACGCAACCCTTCCATGTGCACGTCTCCAATACTCCGCATTTCTCAAAATTTTCAAAAACCCAACCACCATTCATACATTTTATCCCTGAAAAGCAGAATCTATTCCCATCTATTACTCTTTCACAATATCCCAAACCACAAGTTCCTGAAAAACAGTCACATTCGCCAAAAATCCCTGTGTAAGTAGACTTTCCTTTATAGCTCCAGCCATTCCCTGCTATAGGACAATCTAATCCCCAGTAGCAAACTTTTGCATCATTTACTATCCTATTGAATCTTCCAGAACCATCTGTACAATATGGTGTTTTTTTATCTGCTGTTAGTAAACCCACATAATCAATATAAGCATCAACATCATCTATTTTATCAGAATACACAGCTCCAAGTCCAGATACCACGAAAAAACACCTTCGTTTATTGTATGTATGTCCGTGTCCAATTAAAATAGAATCTATATCTTTCCATGCAAATTCATTCTGAGGAGTAATATTTATTATCTTGTCCATACTTTCATTTGCAATTACCTCAAAAGTTGTTACATTAAACCATCCTGAGGAATTGTGTAAAAATATATGGAATTTTGAATAAGTAGTAGTATTTGCTGTGAATAGGTAAGGAAAATCCGAAATATCACACATTTTATTATTTAGATGAATTGAAACTATTAAACCATAAATTGGCCTAGAGGTTTCAGATATTTTTATGTAAATCCATGTTGAATATGGTGGCGAGGACTCAGTCAGTTGACATGCATTGTGATTTCCTGTTGGTGTTGAGATTGAAGTCAATTGAGCCGAGCTTAAAGATTGTGGTGGATTTGAAGGATTGGGACCACCTATTCCGCGACATTCCTCCACACTTCCTGGCCAATCGTTTTGAAATGTGGCAGTGAGACCATCATTTATTAATATGTTTTTAGCATTTCCTACAGTTAACCAACAACTAAACCAATCACAATTATATCCCCCCCACCAGAAGTTTCTATTTACCGAATTCTCTTTAAGGTTATCAAGAGAAAGGCATGGAATTTCTGTGGATGGTCCATTCGAATAGTATGTATTATTCCCAGAAATACAACAAAGATTTGAATAATTCGCACATACCTCATCTGGGGGCAAGCCATCATCCATATAACAAGATTGTGGGTCGCATGAGTTTTTACAATCTTCCCAATTGCATATAATAAGAAGATTGCAGTGTCTACATATACCATAATAAGAAGGAGAATAAGTGCACCATTCATTATTACATTTGCTACAACTTCTTCCTTCTTGCGAAGCAGGAGGCAAAACTTTTAAAGTAGTAAAATTCATTTCACCTTCATCATTTGTATCTCCATCGCCATTTAAATCAGCAAAAACATAGAAACTATAAGTTCCAGGTGTGCTTACACTTCTAGTTATATACCAGGAAGAGTCACTTATGCTAAGCACTCCGCTGAATATATGATAATCAATTTTATTGTAATTGCTATTGTTTGCATAAATCTTAAAACTTTGTCCCCCACAATCGTCAGTATGAACAAAAAGCTTAACTTCATTTCCGGCAGCAACCTCTTCTATTTTTTGATTGTTGGTTGTGAGTGTTTCTATAATTAAAGGTCCACTACATTTTACAACCTCAACCTCTATCTCCTTACTTCTAGCCAAATTATAACCTCCTAAGCTGGAAGAGATTTTCACAATGTAATTGTTTCCTGCTGTTTCTGGCTTCGGCTTACATTTTATACTTATATCAGCAGAGCCTCCATTTGGTATATTTACTGTGCTTCCTCCAACAAAGTTACAGTTCACAACATTTTCTTGCTCTAAGTTTAAGTTAAAGACAGCATCAAAACCGAGCTTGTTAATTACTCTCACAGCTTCTCTGACATTTTCTCTGCCTGCATAAATCTTTATTTTACATCCTTGAGGGATACAATCTAAGTCATATGTTGTAGAGTGAAGTTTTACGTTTGCCCAATCATCATAAATACTTCCCTGTGCCCTAACTTTTATTTCATAATCTCCTGTTTGAGTAGCTCTGCACTTAAAGTTCAATGAATCTTCTGTATTGTTAGATAATGTTATTGTTGTTAAATCAGAATCTTCATTTTCCCATTCACACTCAACATTTTCTGGATAGTTTAACTTAAGCTCGAATTCTGTTTGATCTTCAGAATAGATATGGTTAACTATTTTAACTTTGTATGTTGCCCAATTGTTTATAGGTTTTATTTGTTCTGGAGGTTCAGCAGTTATATAGAAATGGTCTGGTCTATATCTGTTGCTGACTATTACTATATCTGCCTTATCATTTATAGTATTGTTCATTGCCCACATTGTAAGAGACCCTTCAAATATACAAGAATAAAAGCCCGGAGCATCCTCTGTTACCCCCCAAAACCAACCAGGAAAAATTTTATCTGTGCATCCAAATATTTCTCTTGCCTCGTTGGAAGGAAGTATAACAGCTCCAATCCCAATGTTAGGTTTTTTATATTCCCTAACTACACCACCACAAAATTCATAATCACTAGGTAAAATGGGTCCATAAGGTCCAAGCTTTCCACCCAAACCTTCATAACTCTTATCAAATTCGTACCAAGGACCAGTGCAATGCCAATCAGTAATTGCCCCACGTCCTGCCTGTATAGTATATTTTACCTCATCTAGCAATCCTATTGACGGGAAATTTTCTGTCTTATTAAGATGATGAAGGATATCGAATATTTCTGTCTTGGCCCTCTTGTGCTCCTCGGATGTCGTAATACTTACAATCCATTGGAATTCATATATTCCTTTTAACTGAGTTAACCCTTCCAAATTGATAGTTACATTAAATTCCTTTCCACAGTGCCTTCCATTCCCCCAATTCATTTCATCACAAATATCTTGGCACCACTTCTTGCAATCTTTCGTTACAGGATCCCTTTCAACGCATATGGCAATATCATTTGGATTGCTTTCATCAAAACTTAAATAATCATGTCCACATCCTTTGGTGCAAATTGCAAGCATGCAAGCATAATACCTAACAAGCTTGTACTTGTCTGGAACAGATATATGAGGATAAAGGATGCCACGAAGGATAAAGATGGAAAATGCGAGAAGTGTTAAAATTCCAAGCAAAATCAAAACTAATTTCCTTATTGTTACCATTCAATCACTTAGGCAGATAGATGTTTAGCCATTCAAAAAATGCCTTTGAAATACTTTCATAATTAGAATAAAAATAAATCAGAACTATTGCTAATCCCAATATTAGCAGGACAACTTCTATTATAAATTTTACAGTTACCATTCTAACACCCTACTAGCCATCTCACAGGTCCAGGAATTAGGTTACAAAGGGCTTCTTTAAATTGAGCAGTGAGCTTTGACCAACCTTGCTCAATTTGCCCTCCTGCCTTGAAAACAAAAATGTAAAAAAGAATAACTGCTATGATCCCTGTTATTATAACTAAAATAGCAGCCATCAAATGCCCACTTATCCCTTTTCCCACATATAATATTTAGATTTTTTGAAAATAATTTAAGTTGGTGAGCCTTGAAATATGTTTATAACAAACCTTAACGCATTTATTATTTTTGGAATCAGGTTTTGGAAAAGTATGAGATAAATAAGAAGAAGAACTATAGCCAAAGCTATCAAAATTATTATCACGGTTTGCGCATGCTCCACAGTCCCCTTCATTTTGGTCCTATTTGTTGAATTAAACCTGCAAACGTAAAATAGATTAAAAGAAGGCAAAAAGTAAAAATACCCAAGCTAATTAAAACAGATTGTGAAATCAGCTTATACCTTTCAAACTTATCCTCACCATATTCTAAAGTTGAAATGAAATAAGCTAACATTATAGTGACTTCTAGCATGTAAATCCCAACACAAACCAAAAAAGCTTCTGCTGGTATAATATTTTTAATATCCGTGGCAAACATCATATTTTCTGGTGTAAACTCTGGCCTGTTAGATAAACCTGTTACTTGAGTTAGCAGGGAAGCTATCTGGTATAAGACCATTACCATCAAAGTTGCTAGTCCAACCACAGCTCCACTGGAAATTGGAACTAGCAAGTTCATCATCATCCTCATATCAGAAACAGATTCATCCAAAACCTCTTTCATATGCTCTTCCACATTATGTAAAGATTTAAGATAAGAAGAAATTGATAAGATGGTTTTTGCAGTTCCTACCACTCCTTTTTCAATAGTATCAGAGATGGTACCCATTATAGACTTAATTAATCGGGATGGGTATTTCTTTATACTTCCATACTTTTCATCAAACAGAGCCTTTTTTAAAGTAAAACCAAATTTCTTTATGTTCAAAAGAGTTCCTTCTACTAAACCAAAAACTTTTAACGCTTTTACTCTTTCTTTTATTCTTTCTAGTCCTGCTTCCAAAGGAATTCCAGTTGCCATTATATAACCGAGCTGAAAGAGAACTTCATCAAATTCTACTTCAATCTGCTTTATTTCATTTTTTATATCTATATTCTCGAAAAACTGGAAAAAGGAGTAAATTAAAATAGAACAAGAGATTCCTGCTAGAATTATCAGACCACCAAAAATTTTGAAAATTGAAACTGCCCCAGTTGGCAAGGAAATTAGATAAAAACCAGCTCCTGCTATTAAAGCCCCTACTAAAATGGAAATGATAAGGCTGGGGATTACAATTACTTTTCCAAAAATTTTTAGAATGTACGCATCACTTCTTCTTGCTTCAGGATGTTCAGAAATATCTACTATACCAAAAGTCACAGGTCTTGTTTTCAAGGTTTCATACATTATGTAAAAAACAATTGCTGGCAGGAGTAAATCATAAAAAAGGAATAGAAGCCATGGTTTAATTAATTCTGGCATGAATATCACCATTATAGGAAAAAGTATTATTACCAAAACCGGTAAAGTAATTCCCAGTGTGGTTATGATCATCAGAGGATTTCTCAGTTGCCTCGAGTAATGCATCATCCTTTCCATGTTCCTGTTTAGAACAACATTTATAGCTTCATCAAGCATCCTTTCCCTTCTTTCCTGAGTTTGAAAAGTAGAGCTTCTTATCAAATCTATTGCCTCATAAAACTCTAGATTTTCAACCTTCCATTCTTGTGCAAATTTTTCCAAAACTTCATCTGCGTTTCTATACTTTCCTACCCTAAGTTGCCATGCCATTTTTTTCAGCTTTCTCCCAACCACACCAGAAGTATTTGAGGCAGTAAAAAGCAATGCATTTTCTAAACTTGGAGTTAGCCTGAGGGAAACAACTAAGAATAAAACAGTTTGAATTAGTTCACTACTCGCTCTTACTCTTAAGCTTTTTGCCTCAAGATTGGGATAAAAAATCAGATATATCCCTAAACCAGAAAATCCAGCTATTAAAAGAATTCCTATTGAGGAAAAATTTAAAACAAAGAAAATTAGTGCAAGGGGGATTGACAAAAGAATTAAAATTATAGCAGAAGAATAAACTTTCCCTGGTTTGACTTTTATATCACAAAACTCAAGCTTTTCTGCTAGCTCCTTTCTTGATTTTTCACTTAAAGGAAATTCAAATTTCCCAAAATAGTTACAAATTTTTTCATATAAGCTTGCCTTCCTTTTTTCTTCTACAAAAAGTTTTGCAGCTTGCATTAATTAGAATTTGTTTTTTGAAAAAGATAATTTTAGGATTGCACTTTGGTAATTTTTATACTTGAGCATACATGCTCATTAGCCGCTATATCAACCGTACATAGTTCTGCCCCAAGTATCCAAAAACTGTAAATGTTCTCATCTGGAAAAGCATAGAAAGTTATTTTTGTACCCTTTTCAAACGTACATGTGCTATATTGAGAAGGAATGTTTTTGCACCCAACCCATCTATATTCATGATAAATTTTTTCCTTCCCTCCGCTCCACCAACTACCACTACATTCGTCAATTGGTTCATCTGGAAGACATGTTAGAGAAGAATCAATAAAATATCCGCACCCACACCAATAACAATTTTTATTCTTTTCACACTCGCTTCGAGATAAAGATATGCAACTAGTTAAGGAACAGTATTGCTTGGAAATTTGATAGGGTATGTAAAGTTTACCACCTGTTCCTCTATCATAATAAATAGGATAAGAAAGATGCCATCCCTCTTCTCTATAATCACAGCACCAATGCATTGCCCTACCAAAGGGGTTCCCTATTTTAAAAATATCTTCTTGAGATATGCTCATAATTTCCCTAACAGTAAACTCTATTGAATGTTCTTCACCGCAAAACCTTTCATAGCAGTCATTTGTAATATTTCTGCAAAAATCCGCACAAGTTATTTCATTCCCATTTTCATCTTCATCGATAGGTCCTATACCTTGAACTTCCGGGCTAGCACAAATATCTTTTGAGCAGCTAGAAGTCTGTTTAGCTTCACCTGAGCACATCGCCATAGCACAAGTGAGGTATTTCACAAATCTTATTTTTTCCTTGTCTTCCCATGGATATGGTCCTTGAACCGGTTTTAAATTCAATGAAATGTATACAACAATGAGAAGAATCAAGATGCCAAGTATGAGTATAACAGTAATGTTTATAGCTTCTCTTTTAGCCACAATTAAAATTTATTTTCTAAAAAATTAAGTTTTCAAATATCTTTTAAACCATTCCAACCATTTCTCATATATTAATTTAGAGTCCAAGCTTCCGACTTCTTGCTTAACTTGCTCTGAAAAAAGATGGAACATTTCATTAGAATCAGAAATTGTTCTGGCTTCAAGTATTTCTGGATTTTTGAGTTTTAAAGCAAGCTCAAGCATGGTTTCTTTAATTTTTGCTCTCAACAAAATATTGTCCCAGACAGCATCCCAGTTTGCATGCCATTCCCTAACTTTCTTAGCAATTTCATTGAGAACAAAAGATTCACCTTCTAACAAAACATCAGTAGGCTTTAATTTATCTTCCTTTGCAGAATATTGCATCAAAGTTGTGAAACCTTCCTCTTCCAAAGGATCTTCCTTCCAATGCTTTTTTACTTCTACTAATTCAGTAATCCTTCTAAACCTATGCAAACCATCAGCAGATTTTAAATTTGAGGAAATTACTATTAAGTCAGTAGCCTTAAAGCTTGTTGATGGAACGCCTAGATCATGAACTACTCTATCAAAAACTCCATATGCTGATTCTCCATGAATAGTTCCTGCAACTAAGTTAGCTAAAGCTCCTATCCTCATAGCTTCATAAAGAGCTAAAGCCTCTGTATTATGAAGAATAATACCACCAAAACCCCCGACAAAATTTTCGGTTGGATTTACAGATAAATCAAAGACATATTCTGGATTTTTAATCAAAATTTCTCTTTTTTCTTTAATCCTATCGATAAAGAAATCTCCATTCGCAAATTTTTTAATCTTTTCATCCCCACCACATTCCTCTACTACTTTCTTTAAATAATATTTAGTACATCTTTTCGTTCTTCTCAAATGTCTAAACTTCCTCTTAAGTTTGACATATTTTTCCAAAATTTTTGGGTCAAAAGTTAATATATTAAGAGATGATTTTGAAAAGCTTTTTTGAATAAGTTTTTTATTTTGAAGTAAGTCCATATGAGCTAAAAGTTTGTTTAAATCTTCTCTTCTTTTAACCACAACCTCGTATAACCAGTTATTATATCTTTTATCGAATTTTCTATGGAGGAATGCCACAACGCCCAAAGATAATAAAAGATAAAGTAAGTCGTTAGCCAATTCTAAAGATTTAGTGATATATTTAAGAGTATTGCCAGAAGATTTAGAAATTGTTAAACTTCCATCACCTCTATAAAGACTTTCAAGGAATGCAAGGATTTTTTTCTCATTAAGACCAAATATTATGGCTGGAATTCTCTTTTCTTTAGAGTGAGTACCGCAACCTAATTTTTTGAGTAAGTCAACTAATAATGAACTACCTACAATAACTTGTTTTGATTTCCCCCAACCTCTTATTTCCCTTATGTATGGTTTAAACCCAAGTTTATTAAAGATAGAAACTATATCAGAAATAATTTTTTCATTAGAGTTTGTTATTGAAATTCTGTTCAAGGTAATACAACCTTCTGAGACATAATAACCAAGAAGGCGACAAAGATTTTTGTCTATTTTTAATTTTGCAGGTAATTCATTACTAGTAACTCTTTTAACTTTAAGTTCACTTAGATTAAACTTTATCTTACTTTCTTCCATAAGCTTTTTAAAAATTTTAGCAGGAATTCTCGTCTTTTCGTTTCTTCTTAAATAGACATAAATATCGTTTATCCCACAAATCTTAGAGGCATTTTTCCATCCAAGCCTTTTAATAGCTTTTCTTATATATTTTTCAGCATTAACAACTCTAGAATCTTCAAGAATTTCCAGCAAGTTTAAGTATTTTACATCGTTAAAGCCATTAGGAAGTTTTGATGGAATAATTATTGCATCTCCCTCTTTCAACTTTTCGGATTCTTCTGCTACAATTTCAAAATTTTTAATTGTAAAAACGCTATGCTCGGGAGTTACAACAACCTTTCTTCCAGTTTCTGTTACAATTTCTATAAATCTATTTCTTTTTGGATGTTTAACGAAATGATGTAATTTTTCCAATTTAATTTTATAATTTTTATCGAGTGTTGGTACTAATATTTTTCCTTTTGGCATTTTTTCTAACTCAGCGATTTTGACTCTTTGAGTTATACCATCTTTAACTATAAGCACTTCTTGGTCGCCTCTTAAAGAAGACCTAACTTCCCCTATAATTAGAACAGAATCTCCTAAGCGCAAGGCAGTTCTTAAAGCCTCTTCTGCTGGCAATTCAGTCTCAACTCTTGTAATTACTGAGCGTGACTTTAATCTTTCTATATTAAAGCCTAAATCCCTAATTTGAGTAACAGGAATTTCTAAGGTGTTATGAGCGATTATATTTTCGCAAACAAAATTTTCATTTCCAGGAACAGAAAAGTCATAAACATATTCTTCGCTCTCGTAACATTTTATACTTCTAATTTCATCCCAAAATATATCAGAATTTGCCAAATCTTTTAAGATTTTGAATTCTTCGCTTCCATCAAAATTTGAGTTTTTAATGAGGTGATTTAGTTTTTCTCTTCCTAAATTATAGTTCCTGCAAACATAATCATATTTATTGAATTCAGGTAAAATTTTTGAAAGTTTTTCTTTAAACTCAATTGAGAATGGAATAATATCGCTAATATCATGCGTAAACTTTCTCTCACACATCTCCTTTAACTTTTTCATCCTTTCCCTTTGCAAAAATCCAATTTCTTCATAAAATTTCTTAAACATTTTAATTGAGCTTATTCTACAGCTATAAGTTTTATCTCTTTTATTAAAATTCCCTATTCTTGAAATTATACCAAAACTTAAAAGTAGGGTTTGAATATCTTTTAGCAAATTTCTTGAAGTTAATCTTATTAAAACTTCATCTTTTGCTAAGCAACCATCCCCACTAAAAATACCTTTTAGCAGCCAAGAAATTTGATCTTTTGAAAGTTTGAAAGCCCAATCAGGAATCCTTTTAGTATAAGAATTACCTTCAAGCTTCAAAGCTTTAACCATAATCCTTTTTAACAATCTTGAATTTAGCATTAATGAAAACCCATCTGGATGCATTTTTGCTTTTATTCCAAACCTTTTTGCTATTTTTCTAACAATTTTTCTCGTATCTTTATCTACCACAGAAATTATTACACTATTCTCATCATAGCATCCGTCAGCTAACCATAAACCAATAAAACAGAGGAAATCATGGTCAAGCTTTATTTTTGCAGGAATTAAATTCGAATTGCCCAAACTTTTTATTTTTAATTTACCCTTAATTTTAATATTTTTAATTAACTCTTTAAAAACTTCTACTGGAATCTTACTCGTTTTCTTCCAGTTTCGAATTCCTGCTTTAGAATATCCAAGCTTTTCACCTATTTCTTTTATAAATTTCCAATTTCCTTCTATTCTTTCACAAAAAACCATCACTTTACCAAGTTTTTCAACTCCATCTAAAAGATTAATTGATTTTAAGTTTGAGGATGAAATAGGAAGAATTCTTGGAACAGCTAAGTAGCTACCAACTCTAAGCTCTTTTGTTTTAATTGGCACTATTTTTCCGTCATCTCCTAAAGTAAAAAGAGAATGATCTGAAGTTACTTTAATTCTTCTTCCTGTTATAGTTTCTATTTCAAAAATTTCCTTCTTAACTTTGTGACGATGAAAAGATGAAACTTTACAAACCTCAATTTTACCTTCTTTATTTAAAGAAAAAACTTCTATATTTTCTGGATTTGAATTCAAAATTTCTCTTCCATCAATTTTTTCACATCCATATTTTTCAATCAAGCCATCTATTAGTTCGCCAACTTTTCTCCTTTCCAAATTTCCATTTCTTTTAATTAAAATTTCTGTGTCGCCCGTAACACTATCTTCTAGAACAATTACTCTAAACTTTTTCATTATCTCAAGAATCATGCTGGATAAAAAGCTTGTTTTTCCTGAGCCCCTTCCACCAGCAACCAAAATGCTTCTCCCTCCATCTATTATAAAACTCATTAAGCCAGCAAACAAAGGGTCAAACATTTTTAAATTCATAAATAAAGGAAAGGTCCATGGTTTTTCTCTGTGCCTTCTTATTGCAAAAGCCAAACCTTCTGGGCTTAAACCTCTTGTTATAGCGCAAATTCTTGCCCTTCCTCCAGGAATTAAAAGCTCTGTATCCAAAACAGGGTTTGCTTCATCCAAAGGCCTGCCAGAATACATTCTAAACCTAGTTGCCCATGCCTCTGCATCCTCCATGGTAGGAATTAAATTAGTTTCACATTCCTCAAAATCAGAGTGTTGAACAAAAATTGGTGTAGAACCTATGGGAGCGTTTATGTAAATATCTTGAATTTTTTCATCTGAAAGAAGGACTTCTAAAATTCCAAAACCTGTTGTGTATCTAGTTAGAATAGAAGCAAGTTCATTTACTTCCCTTTCCTTAAGAAATATTTTCATCCTTGCAGCCAAATCTTTTACTACACTTTTCCCAAGGGAAAAATAAGTTTCTCTGGTTTTTTCTGGCTCTCTGAATTCCAGCTCGCTTGGCCTTCTTTCGCTTAAGTAAGCTATTGCCTTTTCTATCAGCTCATGCTTTTCCTCGCTTAGCATGAATTCTGGTGGAGTAATAAAATAGTAAAACCTAACTTTTCCAGGAATCCTATATATTTCAACTTGGATATCTCCAGTAATTTTATACCTTTCTACACAATATCCTTCTTTTGGTGGAATAAGTTTAAATCTTGTGAACATGAAAACAGGTTTAATAACAGGCTTGAAGAATTCCTTGTAAATTCTTCTATCTGGTTTTGGTTTTTTAATTAAAGGTAAGGAATTTTTTATAAGTTGGCAAGCTTCCAAATTCCTCTTCAAATATTCAAGATTTTTTGTTAAAAAACTTATGAAATATTTTTTGCAGTTTGGCTCAAGCTTTTGGATTAAAAATTTTGTTCTTTCTACCATTCTATTAAGTTTAATCCACGCCCCTACAGGATCCTTTCTCAAAACTTCTCTGACAATGAAGAAAAGCTCTTTTATTCTTTCAGGATAATATCTGTTGCATTCTTCAGGCCCAATTTCTATTCTTTCTAAGAATCTTTCAGCTTCAATCTTGTTTAGCAGCTCGGCAATTTCTGATAAAAGTTTTACTTGGTTAAACTCATACTCAATTTCCCTTTTTTCAACAAGAACAATTTTCTCTACATTTTTCACTTCCCTTAACAAATCTATTACAACAGCCATGCATGCATCAGAATCCTCTATGCTAGGCTCTATTACCCAGTTTTTACAGTCTATTCTTAAAATTCCATTTTTAAGTTCATACCCAACCAAGAGAACACCTATTTAAATTTTTCTTCTCTGAAAACAAATTCTTTATTAATGGCAGAACAAATAGATTTTTCGCAGATGATTTCTGAAACTGTAAGAAGGCTGAATGAAAATACTAGAAGGATAAAAGTTCTCGAGCAAAGTTTTGAAAGGATGGAAGATAGAATTTCTAAGGTTGAGGAAAGTGTTTTATCAAGACTTAGTGATCTAAAGCTAGAGTTTGATAAGCTTTCTATTAAAATGAACTCGATTTCTGAGAAAATCAAGTTTTTGGAAGAGGAAACAGTTAAAATTAATAAAGAATTGGAGAAGAAGGCAAGCAAAGCAGAGCTGAAAGAATTTGAAAATTTTATAGATTTAATAAATCCTATAACTTCTAAGTTTGTCACTATTGACCAAGTTGAAAGAATTGTTGAGGAAAAAATTCCAAAGAAAGCTAAAGTTTAAACTTTTTTAATAATTTAAAAGTAAAAATAATATTTAGAGAAGATGATTCTTTTTAAGAAAAAGAAGCCTGAGGAAATAAAGGGAAAGGGTTATGTTCCTTTTGAAAGGGTAAGGGATTTAAGCTCAAAGGGATTTTCTGAAATTGAGATGATAGATGTTTTAAGAAAGGAAGGATTTTCTCCAGAGGAAATAGACAAGGCTTTGACAGAAGCTTTAAAGGAAAGTGTTGAAGTAAAAGAGGAGCCTTCTCCCTTAGAAGAAAAACCTGAAACACCAGAGCTTCCAGAAACTTCTTTACCTGAAGAATATTATCAAGGATATGCAACTGAAGAATATTTGGACTACTTAGTTTCTGAAAAAATGGCAAGTGTGAATGAAAGGATAAATGAGTTTAATTTGAAATTTCAAGAGCTGGAAAATAAAATAGCATCAATTCATGCTCAGATAAATGAGATAACGAAGCTTAGGGTAGAAGGGCAGGAAAGTATAATAAGCAAAATTGATAGTTTTAAAGAAAGCATAAGTGAGATTGAATCTAGGATTGGAAGTTTGGAAAAGGCTTTTAAGGAAACCTTACCAGCTTTAATAGAGTCTGTAAGAGCTTTGAGCGATTTGGTTCAAAGACTTAAAAGAGAAGCTTAGTAAATATTTGACTTTTAGAGAATTGGTTTTGTGAGAAAACTTTCTAAAATTAATAGTAAGTTGGAGATAGAAGTTCAGCAACCCAACCTATTAGAAAAGCATAGATAATTGCAGCAATTATTCCTATTATTGCTCCTTTTGCTCCACTAATTTTTGTAAGACAGATGAAAAAAATTGAAAGAGGAGCAATTATTCCTCCTGGATTGAAAAGAACTACAGTTATAAAAGAAATGCCAAAGCTTATTATTGCATTAACTATTTTTGAACTAAAAATTTTTTCGATTATAAAATAAAGAGCAATGGAAAAAAGAATTAAAGGGAAAAGAAAATCTGTAAGGAGAGATGGTAATTGAAAAAGTTCTGATGAGATGCCAAGAAAATTAGAGATTTCTTCCGTCATTCAAATCTCATTTTTCTCATTTTTTTTAATTCATTACTAAGAATATCTATGGCCTTTCTATAACCTTTCTTTTCTGCTTCAATATCAGCCTTAGCTATTATGCCCAAAAGTTTACCACCTGCTCGTATCTTTCCCGCACCTTTTTCACCCCCCTCTCCTCTTCCGGCAGTTATTAAATTTCTTGCTGCATTCTCTACTTCGCTTCGCATACTTGTGTAAGTTGCTTCTGCTTCCATATCAGCCTCAGCTCCTTTAAGTGTTTCTGCTCCAATAATTTTCATCTTCCCCAATCCTTCAAAAACTTTAGCAATAACACCAAAAACGAAAAGGAAAGCAAATGCACCTATCGAGTACAATCCCATAGCAGCAAACATACTCTGAACAATTCTTGTAAAAATACCAAAAGGTATTGTCATAAGTGTTATACCACCTGCAATAATATGCGTCCATTTTCCAAAAATCTCCTTAAAAACACCCATAAATCCTTCTACTATAGCCAAAATTGTTAAGAGAGGTACAATGAATAAATAAAGGACAGCTGGAAGATAAAGCCAACTATCAGGTATACCTAGAAAAGATAAAATTTTATCGAAGGGATCCTGAAGAGGATGTTTTTGCCAATCTGTGGGAACATCAAATGTGGCACGATAAACACTTCCAAAAAGAGCAAAAAACAATATACCAAAACCTGCGACTAAGTGAAGTGGTGATAAACCTACTTTATATTTAGATGAGTAAGTGATGAAAACAATAAACCAAATTCCACCTAAAATCAAACCAATTCCAACTCCTGAACCATCTCCTAGGCTACCACAGATAAGAATGAGAGAAATTGCAACTAAAAGAGCAAAAGAAACATTCCAAATATTCATAAATAAATTTTATGATTTTAAGAATTTATTTTTTTAAAAGAATTAATGGATGTATATAAGTTAAATTTCTATATAGGAACAGGAGTTACAACGCCACCTGCATTTCTAACTTCACGCTCCATCCTATGAGCTTCTCTTTGAAGAAATCTTATTGCATCTCTTCTTCTCCCTTGGTTCCACCATGAGTCTGCATGAGGAATTATATCATGAATTATATGATTAAGACAATGATCTAAAGTGGGGTTTCCAGGTGCAGCTAATCTATTGTCTGTGTATGTTCTCATGAACCAATCTCTAAACCTATTATAATCAGCCTCTTCTATCAACCCTCTATAAGTTCTTCTGGGCGTGAATCCCCATGCATACAATCTATCAAAAACAACATAAGCAATTCCAAAGAAAAGCAAAAATCCAAAAGCAAGAACAGAATATAAGCCAAGAGTTGCAAACATGGCAGAGGCTATTCTAGTAAAATAACCTAATGGAATTAAAGAAAATGCGATGACTAAAGCAATAACAAAATTTACTCTATCGCTAAAAATACCAATAGCAGATAAAAATCCAATTAATATTGCGCAAATTCCAAATAATGGGATGAAAAATAAGTATATCATTGCAGGAAAGAAAAGCCAATCAGAAGGTATACCTATGATAGTAAAAATTCTTTTTGCCCACTCAGGCAATTCATGAGCCTTAAATTCAGGAGGAATTTCTGCTCCATATGGATAAACACTTGCAGCATAAAGGAAAATTATAAAAACTACTACTGCAACTATAATAAAAATCCATCTAACATTTTCCGAAAATACCATTAATTAATTTTTGTCTTCAACAGATTTAATCTTTAAAAAAAGCTTAAATTAAAAGCAAAAGAAAGTATAATTATGAGAGAAAAAGTTTTAATATCTTTCCTTTGGCTACTATCAATTCCAATAGCTTCTGCGCAATACTATGGAATACCAAAAGTAAGCTTAGCAGCGATTCCTGCTGAATGGCTAGTTTTTCCAGCAATAGTTTCTAATGTTTTATTTCCAGGCATAGTAATATTCTTGTTAATCTGGGGAATTTTGTTCAGAATAAGATTTCCAAGATTTCTAGCGATGATAATATCATTCTTCCTAACCTTAGCAATAG